>JAFWCK010000014.1 GCA_017536965.1 Lachnospiraceae bacterium
GGATTTGACCTGGTGATCGTACGGGAACTGACCGGCGGCATTTACTTTGGTGAACGCGGCCGCAGGGAAGGAAAGTACGGTCCGGAGGCATATGATACCGAATGCTACAGCGTTATGGAAATTGAACGTATCGCCAGAGTCGCGTTTGAAACAGCGCAAAAGCGCAGAAAGAACGTGATCAGCATCGATAAAGCCAATGTACTGGAGACCTCCCGTCTGTGGAGAGAAACGGTACACCAGATCGGTGAGGAATATCCGGATGTGGAATTATCGGATATGCTGGTGGATAACGCTGCAATGCAGCTGGTGCGTGACCCGTCAAGGTTTGATGTCGTCCTGACTTCGAACATGTTTGGTGATATTCTTTCGGATGAGGCTTCACAGATTACCGGTTCCATTGGTCTTCTGGCTTCTGCTTCCATGGGAAGCACCACCTGCGGCATGTATGAACCGATCCATGGATCGGCACCGGATATTGCCGGAACAGGACTGGCAAATCCAATTGCTACGATTCTTTCCGCTGCGATGATGCTGCGGTTTTCCTTCGGCCTTGCCCAGGAAGCCGATGCCATCGAAGCGGCTGTAGATAAAACTTTGCTGGACGGAGTCCGGACAGCAGACATCGCCCGGGGCGAAGCACATGTTTCGACCACGGAAATGACAAAAGAAATAATTGATAGGATCTGAGGTGAAGAAAATGTTGGATATTAAATTTGATTTAACAAAAGAACCGAAGGAAAAACCACAGGGGCCACTTGGCTTTGGCAAGATCTTTACAGACCACATGTTTATCATGAATTATACCGAAGGCAAAGGATGGCATGATCCGCGCGTAGAGCCGTATCATGAGATTTCCTTGGAGCCATCAGCCATGGTCTTCCACTATGGACAGGAAATGTTTGAGGGCCTGAAGGCATACCGCGGAGACGACGGAAAAGCATTTCTGTTCCGCCCGGATATGAACGCAAAACGTGCGATCCGTTCGAACGAAAGACTCTGCATTCCGACGATCCCGGAAGAGGATTTTGTACAGGCGATCAAAGCAGTTGTCAATGTAGATCGTGACTGGATCCCGACAGAGCCGGGTACATCTCTTTATATCCGCCCATTTATCATCGCAACTGATCCGATCCTGGGCGTGGCACCGTCCAAGACCTATTTGTTTATTATCATCCTCTCTCCAAGCGGCGCATACTATTCCAGCGGATTAGCACCGGTCGGCATCTGGATCGAGGACGATTATGTCCGTGCAGTCCGTGGCGGACTTGGCTATGCAAAGACCGGCGGCAACTACGCAGCCAGCCTTGCAGCACAGGTCAAAGCACATGATGACGGTTATGAGCAGGTTCTCTGGCTGGATGGTGTAGAGCGCAAATACATTGAAGAAGTTGGTTCCATGAACATCTTCTTCAAAATCGACGGTAAGATCGTGACCCCGATGTTAAGCGGAAGTATTCTTCCGGGCATCACAAGGGACTCCGTTATCACCCTTTGCAAAGACTGGGGATATGAGGTCGAGGAACGCCTGATCTCTGTGGATGAACTTCTGGATGCACAGAAGAGCGGCAAGCTGGAAGAGGTATTCGGCACCGGTACGGCAGCTGTTATCTCACCGGTCGGAAAACTTCGTTTTGGTAATGAAGTCATGGTGATCGGCGACGGTACGATCGGCGAAGTCAGCCAGAAACTGTATGATACTGTAACAGGTATTCAGACGGGAGCTATCCCGGATGAGCGCGGTTGGAGAGTCGAAGTAAACTGATCAGAAATAATATTAAGCAGATCCGTGCGTTTCCCGTGCGGATCTGTTTGTCTGAAAGGAAAAGAAATGTACAAAGAAACAGCGAAACTGATATTGTACAGTGATCTGGCAGCAGATGGGATTTTAAAAGAGCTTGGAAGGATCTGGCGTGACTGGGAACAGAAGACAGCATTCCCGGAAGATCTGGTGCAGCGCTGCTATGTGCAGGTTAAAAAACTGCTGGATGTTTCCACCGATTACGGATTTGATCAGAATCTCTGGCAGTGCTATATGACGTTTCTCGTGATCACGAATGAGAATTCGTTTTCTCTGACATGTGAAGGCGTTGGTGCAACAGAAGGCGGCAGCGTAAACACGATCGCGAAAAATGATTTTAAAGTGCTGAAAAAACTTTTCGATTTCGACTTCCGTCCGTTGGAAGAGGATCTGGGGATCGATTGCTTTTCTATCATCTGCAATTACACCGCTATCTCCAAACGGGAGAAGATCTACAATAAAAACGTCAGCGATAGCGTACTGGCTCTGCGGGCTAAAATTGATGCAGCAGCTGATGAAAACGAGATCTTCGATATCATCACCGAGCATTATAAAACACAGGGAACCGGCATGTTTGGCATGAACCGTGCATTTCGTATCGCTGGAACAGGAGAAGAGCTGGAGTTCTGTCCGATCAACAATGCCGATACGATCACTCTTTCCGATCTGATCGGATATGAACTGCAGAAACAGGAACTGGTCCGCAACACCCTTGCTTTCTGCGAAGGGCGCAAGGCGAACGACGTACTTCTTTATGGGGATGCCGGGACCGGAAAGTCCTCCAGCGTAAAAGCTGTTTTGAATGAGTACTGCAGCAAGGGTCTTCGCATGATCGAGATCTATAAATATCAGTTTCGCGATCTTTCCAATGTGATCGCAAGGATCAAAAAGCGTAATTACAAATTCATTATCTTTATTGATGATCTGTCCTTTGAAGAGGATGAGGTGGAATACAAATTCCTGAAGGCTGTTATTGAAGGCGGCGTGGAAAGCCGTCCGGATAACGTGCTGATCTATGCCACCTCCAACCGCAGGCATTTGATCAAGGAAATGTGGAAAGATAAGGATGATATGGAGTTTAATGGGGAAATCCACCGCTCCGACACCCTGGAAGAAAAACTTTCCCTGTCATCCCGCTTTGGAGTTGCCATCAATTATTCCGTTCCGCGTTACCAGGAATATCTGGATATGGTCAAGATCATGGCAGAACGGGAAGGACTGCTTGCAGTCGATGCAGCAGATGGAGTTGCTTTGGAAAAACTGCTGGCGGAGGCAAAGAAATGGGAGATCCGCCATGGCGGTGTTTCCGGCAGGACCGCAAGACAGTTCATCAATTATATGCTGGGGCAGAAAGAGTAATTCAATCCCGTTTCGGCGGAGGCAATACCTCCATCAGCTTCTTGAACACTTCTTTTTCATCTTCTGCAGTTGATGGATTCACCTGATGCATCAGGAATGTTTTGGCCAGCGGCACCCAGGCAGCGCATGAATGCGCTTTTTCTAAAGCCCATGGCTCAAAGAAATCTCTCCCGAGGGAGAACCCGTGATCTCCGTTTTCACACATATACAGCTCATATGGAATGCCTGCTTTGTGCAGTGCCTGCGCCATATCCAGTGTTTCGACTGCAGGGACCAGGGTATCATCTCTGGCAGCCGCCAGGAAAAACGGCGGAGTGTTTTCATTGACCAGATAAACCGGACTGTATTGTTTTAATAATTCTCTGTCCGGGTTTCTGCTTCCAAAGACATAGGAAAAGAAATCTTCTTCCGGTCTTCTGGTTTCCCACCAGTTTAAATAATCCAACACAGCGTAGATACACATGACGCAAAGTGGTTTGAAAACTTTTGGATCTTCATGGAAGAACCCGGACAAAAGATCGGTATGCCAGGTGGTTCCCACCATGGCACAAAGATGACCACCGGCGGAAAAGCCGATGATAGAGATCTTATCCACGTCCACACACCATTCTTCTGCATGCTCGCGAATGAACAGGATGGCCTTGCCGTAATCTAAAAGCTGTGCCGGGAAGAGTGTTTTTCCTTCCGGAGCGGTCGTCTTGACACTATATTGCAGAACAAATGTATGAAAGCCGTCCATAGCGAAAGTATAGGCAATGGTATCTGCTTCCGCGCCATTGCGCAGGCAGTCAAGATATGCGCCGCCCGGGATCACCAGTACTGCCGGACGCTTTCTGCGGATTTCCGGAATTGGTGAGCCGGCGTGCAGGAAAGTGGTCAGCTTTACATCTTCTCTGTCATCCCAAAGTTGATAAGTTTCAGAGATCATGGATCATTCCTCCTTTGACTTGACGGCCGGATTTGGCATCGACGCGGCCAGTTTCCCAAATACTTCTTTTTCGTTTTCTGCGGTCTCCGGACTGATCTGGTGCATCAGGAACGTTTTTGCCAGCGGTACCCATGCTGCGCAGGCATGCGTACTCTCCAGCTTCCATGGTTCATATGGATCCCTTCCAAGACAGAATCCGTGATCCCCGTTTTCAAAGATATGCAGTTCATAAGGCCTTTTTGCATTGTGCAGAGCCTGCGCCATATCGATCGATTCAATAGCAGGCACCAGAAAGTCATCTCTTGCAGCTGCAATAAAGAACGGCGGCGTATTTTCATTGACCAGATAAACCGGACTATGCTGCTTTAATAGTTCTACATCCGGCCTTTTGCTTCCGAGAACATGGGTAAAGAAATCTTCTTCCGGCTTTGCCACTTCCACCGCGCGGACATAATCCAGAACCTCGTAGATGCTCAAAACACAAAGCGGTTTGAACAGGGAAGCGTCCACGTGGAAATAGCCGGATAAAAGATCCGTATGCCAGGTTGTTCCCAGCATAGCACAGAGATGACCTCCGGCGGAGAAACCAATGACGGAAATCTTATCCACATCTACGCACCATTCTTCTGCGTGCTCCCGGATCAGCAGGATGGCTTTTCCAAGATCCAGAAGCTGTGCCGGAAACAGAGTCTTTTCCTGTGGGGCACGAGCCGCGACACTATATTCCAAAACAAATGACTGATAACCGTCAGCGCAAAAACTATAAGCAATCGGGTCGCCATCCCCGTTATTGTGTCCGCATTCAAAATAAGCGCCGCCCGGACAGATGATGATTGCCGGACGCGGCTTCTTCAACTGCGTCGCCATACCGGCAGAATGCAGATAAGTGTACAGTTTTACATCCTCACGGTCCTCCCAGAGTTGATAGGATTCCGTAAACATAAATAATTCCCCCTTTTTTATAGATTATCCGTTAATATACCCGGTAAAATCATTATACGTTTTTCTGTCAGCGAAGGCAAAGAAGACTTGAAAGAAGCATCCTGCATCTTGAAATTAAAAGGGTAAAAAAGTATTATCATAATAGGTATTTATGGGGAAATATCGGACAGCGTCGGGGGATGCTGTCACAGTCGTTAAAAACCCAAACAGAACTTAAAAACAGAATATAGAAAGGAGGCACAAATGCCGTTACCGAAATTTGATCCTTTGCTGCAGTTCTGTGCGCCATATAACTATGAACTGGCAGGAAAACATTATCAATTCGTCATGGATGACGGAAACGAATATTACGTTAACTTCCTGGATGAAGAAAACCTTCAATGGGTAGAAAATAAAAATCCTTATGTCAGAAAACGTTATGAATGCCTGAAAGGTGAAAAAGATCTGTACTTTGTCCATATCATTATTTCTGAGGAAAAAGGAAAAGAAGTACATTACAGCCTGATCCTGGATCTGGCACAGGATCTGGTCACATTGGTGATCACGGAGGAGGGAAAGCTGGAAGAAGCGGAGAGGCTGATCAAAGTAACACCGGTCTTCGGAGCGATCCAGCATTTAAACAAAGCACTTCCGGAAAAACGCCACGCTTTTACGGACCGCATGGCCGGCCGGAGGATCATCTGGCAGTACAGCTCCGGATTCAATAAAATGCACATTTATTACAAACCGACGCTTTACCGTCTGCCAAAAGTCGACACGGAAAGTTTCCGCCGTCGTATGGAAGCAGAAGAAGATCCGGCAGAGAAAGAAAGACTGAAAGGGTTTGTGGACCGATTCGACCGCACCGCAAAAACTTATCCATTTGCAGAGGAACCTTGTTTCCACATTACGATCAACGACCATTTCAATCTGTTCTGTTTCTGTGAAGAAAACGAGACGCTGGCAGATCCGGAAAAGGCTGTTGGCGGAGGCGGCATCATCCTGCTGCAGGATCTGGACCGTATGATCCAGAATGGTCTGGGATATGCTTATGGTTCCTACACTATGTGCACGGCATACGGCAAAGAAGTGTTTGAGCCGGATGAAGTAGAGTCTCTGGACGTGCCATATGATGAAACGAAACTGAAAACAATACCATGTATCTATGATATTCATTTTTAAGGATAGGGGGCAGTTATGAAAAAATCAAAAGTAACTCTGCATCCATCTTACGTAGTCGGTGATATCTCACCGCGTCTGTTTGGCGCCTTCCTGGAGCCGATCGGCTCCATGGTGAATGGGACGATGTATAACCCAAAACATCCGACGGCCGATGAACAGGGGTTCCGGGGCGATGTGATCGAAGGCTTGAAAAAAGCCGGTGTTCCGGCAGTCCGTCTGCCGGGCGGCAACTTTGTCTCCGGCTGGAGATGGAAAGATTCCATCGGTCCAAAAGAGGAAAGAAAGCAGAACCTCGACCTTGCATGGGGACAGTTTATTCCGAACGATGTAGGACACGATGAATATCTGCAGTGGGCAGAGAAGATCGGTGCGGAAGCTATGTACACCATCAACCTTGGGACAGGTGATCTGAACGACGCGATCGACATCGTGGAATACACCAACTTCCCGGGCGAGACCTATTGGTCCGATCTCCGTATTAAAAACGGCCATAAAGATCCTTACGGAGTTAAGGTCTGGTACCTTGGAAACGAAATGGATGGCCCGTGGCAGATCGCATCTTACGAAAAGGATCCAAAAGGATACGGCATCCTGGCACATGAAGTATCCAAGGTCATGAAGTTTACCGACCCATCTATTGAGACGGTTGCATGCGTATCATCCTGCCCGTTCCTTTCCCATTATCCGGACTGGGACAGAAAAGTGCTGGAGGAGTGCTACGAGAGTGTGGATTATATTTCCCTGCATCATTATCATTCTGCACCGGTCGGCGACATCGGCGCGCTGATGGCAGGCGTGAATGCTTATGAGGACTATATCCGGACCGAGATCGCGCTCAGCGATTACATGAAAACAAAGTATCGCTCAAAACATACGATGATGATCTCTCTGGATGAATATGCAAGCTCCTGGAGAGAGCCAAAGAAAGCGTCCTGGGGTCTTAACGGCAGACTGCCGGCAAGTACGTTCTATCAATTTGATCCGGCTAAGAAGTTTATCCATCATGATCCGGATAATATGGCAGCAGGCGGACCGCCGATGCTGACGGGTGAAGTCGTGTCGGCCGTTGCAAATGCTTCGATCGGCCTTCTGATGCTGCGTCATGCTGACCGCGTCAAGATTGGATGCGCAACCGGAGGCTTAAGCATGTACTGCGCAAGCAATCATGACAATGTTTGGAAGGGCGCTTCTTACTATACGATGACACAGCTTCACGAGTGGGCAAAAGGGAAGTCCATCATGCCAGTCACGGAGACAGATACCTATCATGTGGATTCCTATGCGATCGATGATCAGAACCAGTATGCTGACATCGATAATGTTCCGTATGTGACGGCAGCAGCCGCATACGATGAAGAAAAAGGCGAACTGAATGTGTTCGTTATCAACGGTGACTGGGAAGAGGAGCATGAATTCACGATGGATATCCGCGGATTCGGTGACTTTAAACTGGTCGAGAACCTGGTGATGGCAGATGACGGAACCATGGAACGGAACTCTCATGGCAACCAGACGCTGCACTGCCCGCGCCAGGTCAATGATGCAAAGTTTGAAAACGGTATCGTCAGTACCGTTCTGAAAAAAATATCATGGAATGTATTCCGCTTTGAGAAAGCGAAATAAAAGGAGGTAAGTATGGGATATTATGAAAAGTATATTCTTCGCCCGATCGAAAAACCTATTACGGACGAAGACGCAAAGGTAGAACTGATCTGTTCCAAGGATCATCCGGTTATGGGCTTCTTCTATGAGAGCTGCTTTTACCGTCATCCATATGTGATCACAGATCAGACGTACGCTCTTCCATATGAAGAGCTGTTCTGTTTTGCCAACACAACGGGAGAGAATGAAGATCTTGGAGCAACTGTTTCCATCAACGTCAATGGACAGGTCTTTACATCGGATAAGAACTTTATGATCGTCGTTCCGGCTTTTGTGCCGCATGGACCGATTGAAGTGACAGAAATGAAAACACCAATCTTCTCCTATTGTGCCGGCGCAGGCAGAGAGCATGTCAGCCTTCCAAAAGAAAACTGGGTGACCGAAGACGTAAAACCTCTTGAGGATATGGTGATCTACTACAATGGCTTCAAAGGCGACCCACATTCTTATGCATCAGAGCAGCAGACGGTCATTATGCAGTGCCTCTACAAATATGTTCCTGGAACAGAATTCTTCAGCGTTCTGCGGCGTTTTGAGGCCAATGGACCATGGTTCTTTGCAGGAGGACATATCCATGATAATCCGGAACTCCTGGCATACTATGGCATGGATCCATGGCATCCATATGAAATGAAACATAAGATCACGCAGTATATTGGTGGAGAGAAGTACACTCTGGACTCTCCGTGTGTCTGCTATTTCCCGCCATATGTTTTCCACTGCCCGCTTCAGATTGAAGAGACAGAGAAACCGTGCTACTGGCATTCCCTGGCTCCTGGCATGAGCGGCTACAAGAGCAGCGAGCTCAAAGGTCTGTCCGGAGAAGACGGTGACGTAGAAGTAGTAAAACCGTGGTAAGCACCTGAGGTTAGGGGGATAATATGGAAAAACAATTTGAAAAATATCTGCTGCATCCGATCGAAAGACCAATCACAGATGCAGATGCAAAAGTTGAGCTGATCTGTTCCAAAGATCATCCGGTCATGGATTTCTTTTATGAAAGCTGTTTCTACCGCCATGATTATGTGATCAGTGACAGTCTTTACGCTCTCCCTTATACGGAACTCTTCCTCTTTTGCAGCACTAATGGTAAAGATGATGTACTGGATGCGGAAGTGTCGATCGAGATCAACGGACAGAAACTTGTCGTGGATAAACCGTGCTGCATCCAGATTCCTGCCTTTGTGCCGCACGGCAACATGGAGATCACAAAAGTGAAGACCCCAGTCTTTTCCTTTGTGACCGGTTACGGAAGAGAGCATGTTGCTCTGCCGAAGGAAAACTGGATCACGGAAAATGTGCAGCCGCTGGAAGAAATGGTATCGTTCAGCGACTATTCCCCGGAAACGGACCCGAATTATAATACGGAACAGCATTACGTAATGAAATATCTGTCCGGGAAGACAATGAAGGGAGATTTTCCAAATGGTATCTTCCGGCGTTTCCATAAGACAGAGGGCTGGCTGTATGTACCGCAGGCACATGTGCACGCAACACCGGAAATACTTGCTTATTATGGAACGGACGGTTGGAATCCATATGAACTTTCCGGCAGTTATACTGTTTATGCCGGGGGAGAGGAATATACATTCGATAAGCCGACGCTTTGCTACTTTGGCGCTTACGTGCCGCACTGCCCGATCGATGTACACAAACTGGAGAAAGAGAATTTCTGGCACAGCCTGGGGCATTCCGTAGGAGCGTTTAACGCGGAAAAGACCGTAGAGCTTCCAAATATCAACATTAAGGACGGTCCGGTAGAGCTGAAGAAACCGTGGGAATAAAAGGAGGCATATATGTCTATTTATTCAGTTAACTTTTTATCCAGAGAATTAGGCCTTCATACAAAGGTGAATGTCATTCTCCCAACCGGGCGGCCGATGAAAGCCGAGAAAAAACCGCGCTGCAAGTATCAGGTTCTCTGGCTTTTGCACGGTGGAAGCGATGATGAGAACGATTTCGTTCTGAATACCAACATCGCCCGCTATGCGGATGAAAACTGCATCGCGGTCGTGATCCCGGAAGACCATGACGCATTCTATACGGACGGCTTTATCGCCAACCATGGCCGTTATTTTACCTATACCACGGAAGAACTGGTCCGGATGTGCCGCAGCATCTTTCCTATTTCGGAAAAGAGAGAGGATAACTTTGTTGCCGGCAACTCCATGGGAAGCGGTGGTGCCATGAAGTGCGCAATGCTGCATCCGGAACTTTACGGAGCAGCGCTGATGCTGAGTGGATCCGGTATGCGGATGCATCGTGAGGAAGACAAATGGGTCGCCCCATTCCTGAAAAAGATCATGAACGGCGAGGATGTTTCCGATTATCCGAAGATCGAGAATCCAAAAGAAGATGTGCAGATGGCTATTCCAATTTATGAGATCCTGAAGAAGGGAACGGAGAATCTTCCAAAGATGTTCTTTACCTGTGGAGATAAGGATGAGTGGGTCCTTCCGGATGTCAGACTGGCTTTGGAGTATTACAAATTCATGGGACTGGATTATTTCTACGAGGAAGTTCCGGGATATAAGCATGAATGGGATTTCTGGGATATGCAGTTAAGAAAGGCCTTGAAAGAATGGCTGCCGCTTCGGCATGCCCCGATTTATGAAGGAGAGGAGGAAGCGTAAGATGGCAGTTATTGATTGTAATATTTTTGCAGCAAGCCTTCGTCTGAAGACCGATGTCAAAGTGATCCTTCCGTTCTATCCGACGGATGATGTGGCAAATGGAAAACGGGAAGACATTTTCCCGACCGGAAAGAAGTATCAGGTGCTCTGGCTCCTTCACGGAGGTAATGGCAATGATTGTGATTATGTCAACTATACCAACATCGTTCGTTATGCTAATGAACACATGCTGGCAGTAGTCATGCCGTGCGGGTACAACATGAATACGGACGATCAGAATCCGGGCATGAAAATGTGCACTTATGTGGCAGAAGAACTTCCGAATTTCCTGCGGAATGTATTTCCGCTATCAGAGAAGCGGGAAGATAATTTCATCGGAGGGCTTTCGATGGGATCGAACGGTGCGCAGAAAGTAGCCATCCGCTATCCGGAAAACTACAGTGCTGTTCTGGCAATGTCTGCCGGTTCTTTCTTCCCGATCCCAAAGAAACCGGACGGAAAGCCGATGAGGACTTTTAACACCGGCATGCCGATGCCGCCGCATAAACCAAATGAGATGGAAGAAAACTGCGAGATCCTGCTGAAAGATATAGAAGAAGGAAAGCAGCTTCCAAAGTTCTTTATGATCTGGGGTGAAAAAGATATCGCCCGCCTGGGACAGACAAACTCCGTGAAATTCCTGGAAGAGCACGGTGTCGATGTCTGGTCAGAGGAAGTGCCTGGCCTTGGTCACGAATGGGACCTTTGGGACAGGACGCTTAAGAAAGCATTTGAAGAACTGCTTCCGTTAAAACATGATTTAGTTTGATGACAGGGGGACGGTTCTTTTGTCCTCCGTACTCCTATGAATTTCCGGACTTGAAGTCCGAAATTCATACCTGGAAAAATACTTCGACAGCCTAAGAAAAATACGACGCACGTCGAAGTCATAAAAAATATGCAGCAAATGCCAGATAACGAAAACGCATCTGAATTAGACAAAAGAACCGTCCCTAACGTCGGCGGTTAGCGCCGCCGGCCGAAAATAGCAATGAATCTAAGGAGCTGAGTCAGTGATACAGCCAGAGCTGCAACATACGTCAAAGCAGCGGCTGTCAGCACTTTCCTGGCTCCTTCTGTTTCGTCCGGATACAGGATCTGGTTTGCCTGAATGGCTTTGAGCGCCCTTCGGCTGGCATCAAATTCCACAGGCAAAGTGACCAGCTGGAACAGGGTGACCAGCGCAAAGAAGCCAATGCCGATATAAGCCAGATAAATAAAGAATTTAGCGTAATGACCAAAGATCAATCCGATGATGATCAGAGGGATGGAGAGCTTTGAACCAATGTTTGTGACAGGAATGATCGCCATTCGGACTCTGGCCGGAAAATAACCGGCAGCATGCTGGATGGCGTGTCCTGCTTCATGACAGGCAATCCCTACAGCAGCGGCAGAAGCTTTGCTGTAGACATCACTGGACAGGTGCAGCACATTGTCCCGGGGATCGTAATTATCGGTCAGATCGCCGGCGATCATTTCAATTGGCACCATATTCAAACCGTGTGAATCCAGAACCATACGGGCAGCCTGATAACCGGTGATGCCTCTTTTTGTCATCACGGCTCTATATTTCGTATAACGGCTGCTGACCAGTGCCTGCATGGCGATCGCAAAGATCATAGCCGGAATCACCAGTGCTAAATACATCCAGTCAAAGTACATTTCTGACTCCTCCTCTTTAGGAAAAGTGTAGAATCCTTTTTACGAAAAGTCAATCCGGCGTGCCGTTGTCAAGGAAAAACCCTTGTGATAAAATCTTTTTTAAATTAACAAATAGGAAGCACAGGCAAAAAACGCTTCCGAAAGGACAGAATGATACAGCTGAATGACATTGCAAAAATGACAGATGAGCTTGCAAAAGTTAAGCTTCTGGCATTGGATCTGGACGGTACGGTCCTGACGGATGAAAAACATGTAACAGAACGGATGGCAGCAGCGCTTCGTGCAGCTGTTAGTGCAGGATTGATCACGGTTTATGTGACGGGGCGCCCTTTGACGGGCATTCCGGATGAATTGATGGCGATTCCGCATATCCGTTATGCCATCACCTCCAACGGAGCAGTCACAACAGACCTGCAGTCGGGAGAGCGGCTGCGCGGCGCCTATCTGAATGATCAGGATGCCAAAGAGATCGCCCGGATCCCGATGGAGAGGAACCTGATCCACAGTGTGTTTGTGGGCGACATTGGCTATTGTGAGCAGGAGTATTTTAAAGACCAGTGGGCTTTGTACATGGGAACCAAACATGAAAGATATATACGGAAAAGCCGCAAAGGAATAGACAGCATAGATGATTTGATCGACCAGTCCGATGTAGGTGTGGAGAATATCTGGTTTATGTCGCACAGTCAGGAAGAGAGAGATGAGCTGAACCAGCTGATCCACAGCCGGTGGAAGGTACAGACCGTACTGACGGCAGTTACAGATGTAGAGGTTGGCTCGCTGCAGGCGGATAAAGGCCTGGCGTTGGAAGATCTGTCTGCCAGATTAGGAGTTTTGAAAGAAGAGATACTGGCAATCGGGGATAATGAAAATGATCTGGGCATGCTAAGGTCATCCGGAATCACGGTGGCAATGGGGAACTCTACAGACAGCGTGAAAAAAATGGCCATGATCCTGACTGATACCAACGAAGAAGACGGCGCAGCCAAAGTGATCGAGGAGATCCTGCAAAGCAGGAAAGGGTTATAAAAATGAAAGAGTATAGTGAGATCGCAAAAGAACTGGAACAAATAGCTGCGGAGAACGGTTATAACGTAGAGGCCAATTATGAAGGTGTCCGCGGAGGCATCGCATCGGCACTCAATCTTTATCTGAATGCCATGTTCCCGGCATACTGTGAACATCCGGTACGGGAAAGCTATTACGGAGATGTCCGTGCCACATATCTTAGAAGGGCAAATGACGCGCTGTTTCTTGCCCTCCGGAAAATGGTTCCGGAAGAAGAGGCAAAGAATGCAGTTGCTACAATCTGCGGCTGCATGCCGGAGATTTATAAACTCCTGCTTTCCGATGTCAATGCAGGTTACGAAGGCGACCCGGCGGCAACTTCCGTAGACGAGGTCATTATTGCTTATCCGGCATTCCTGGCGATCGGGGCTTACCGGATCGGTCATGAACTGTACAAGCAGGGGTATAAACTGGTGGCAAGACTGATGGGCGAGTATGCGCACAGCAGAACCGGGATCGATATCCATCCGGGCGCCGAGATCGGAAAGCATTTCTTTATCGACCATGGTACTGGAGTCGTTATCGGCGAAACAACGGTGATCGGCGATAACGTAAAGCTTTACCAGCACGTAACTTTAGGCGCGAAGAGCTTTGCGGCAGAGGAGGATGGCACACTGGTCAAAGGAATCAAGCGGCATCCGAATATCGGAAATAATGTTGTGATCTACGCAGGAGCTACGATCCTGGGCGGAGATGTTTATATCGGTGATGACTGTGTGATTGGCGGCAACGTCTGGCTGACGCATTCCGTCCCTGCCGGACAAACGATTTATTATAAAGAGGTCTGAAAATGTTTTATTATGTGGACTGCCACGCCGCTCCGGGAGGAGACGGCAGCAGGGAGCATCCGTTTGATAGAATTCAGCTGGCAGCAGAGAGGGCTGCAGCTGGTGATGAGGTAAAAGTCTTACCAGGTATTTATCGGGAAGAAGTCAGTCCGGTCAACGCAGGTACCGCAGATCAGCCGATCTGTTATTCCTCTGTGGAGCCTCGCGGGGCAGTGATCACTGGCGCCGAGATCGTGGATAATTGGGAGCCATATGAAGGCGACGTGTGGAAAACTAAGGTTTCCAATGCCATCTTCGGAAAGAGAAATCCCTATACACTGCGGGTGTTTGGAGACTGGCTGGAGCAGTGTGTCACAGCTCACACCGGCGATGTTTTTCTGAATGGCAAATCTTTTTACGAAAGAGACACGTTAGAAGAAGTACTGCACCCTGCGTTTGATGACGCATCCTGGGATCGGGATTTTACAAAACATACCTGGTACACTTGTCAGGATGAGAACAAGGATGAAACGATCATTTTTGCAAACTTTCAGGGCAAAGATCCAAATAAAGAATGTGTAGAGATCACCGTGCGGCCGCACTGCTTTTATCCGGAACAGGAGCATGTAAACTATATCACGCTCCGGGGATTTGTCGTAAAGCAGGCTGCAACACAGTGGGCGCCGCCGACTGCCCTGCAGGAAGGTATGGTAGGCCCTCATTGGTCAAAAGGCTGGGTCATCGAAGACTGCGAGATCACAGAGTCCAAGTGCTCCGGTATTTCACTCGGGAAGTATTATCAGGAAGGGAACGATAACAAGTGGATGCTGGAGAAGTGTAAGGACGGCACACAGACACAGCGTGACTGCTCACTGATCGCACAGCTGGATGGCTGGAGCAAAGAAACGATCGGTTCTCACATCGTCCGAAACTGCGATATTCATGACTGCGGGCAGGCTGGTATTGTAGGAAATCTGGGCTGCGTCTTTTCTGTCATCGAGAATAATCATATCCATCATATCAATAACAAACGGAACCTGCTTGGTGCAGAGCTGGGCGGGATCAAATTCCATGCAGCAATCGACGTGATCATCCGGAACAATCAGTTTCATGACTGTGTCCGGGGAGTCTGGCTGGACTGGCAGTGTCAGGGAACACGTGTATCCTCCAACTACTTTTATAACAACTGCATGCCAAAAGATTATCTCTTAAAGAAAGAGAATAAAAACGGCATGGGGATGGGGGAAGATCTGTTTATAGAGATCGCTCACGGACCGACACTTGTGGATAATAATGTGTTTTTATCAGAGCGCTCTGTTCGGCTGGCGTCACAGGGAGTTGCTTTTGTGCATAATCTTTTTTACGGATCCATTACAGCTGTCGGAAGAGGCGCCAAGAATGGTTCTGATACCATGGATTCTACGCGCTATACGCCGATCCACCGTCCGCACAGTACGGATATTACCGGCTTTATGTCGGTCCTGCATGGAGATGTGCGTTTTTATAATAACGTGTTTGTGCAGCCAAATGTGCGCCAGGGATTGACCGATATCTGCGGCCTGGAATGGGATCAATGGGATGATGAGAATCTGACTGCCGGAACATGCTGCTACAATGGATATCCAACCGAAGAGGAATGGAAGAGCAGATATGAAGGCTATTGCGGGCAGGGGTCCACTATATCTCGCGATATCTATTATATGCCAATGCCGATCTGGACCGGAGGCAATGCGTTTTTCAATGGAGCACAGCCTTGCGATACGGAGAGCGATTTTGTCCAGGATACAGAGCATGAGATCGTTCTGGAACTGGAAGAGAAAGAAGCTGGCAGATTGCAGCTGCACACAAACCTGATGGAATATTTGCCTGCAGGAGAATTGGTTTCAACAGATACTTTGGGGATGGCATTTGAACCGGAGGAGCGGTTTGAAGGCCCGGACGGAGAAGAGATCATCTTTGATATGGATATTGATGGGAAGAAACGGCCGTTACATCCGGCTGCGGGTCCGTTTGCAGAGTGAACACGGACAAAGAATGAAAGGGAAACTGATATGAAAAAAAGAATCGCAATCATTTTGGCAATCGTATGTGTATTAACAATCGGTCTTTGTGCATGTGATAAAGGCAGTAGCGGAGGATCTGCAGGAGGAAAAAGTGAAACTGTAGATGTGGGCGATTTTACCGTTAACGCACCAAAAAACTGGATGGTTCTGGAGCAGACAGATATGTTTGGCGAAAAAGATGCAGAGGGGAATTATCCAAAAAGAACGGATGCCATTGGTCTTGTTAAAGATGGCAAATCAGAATTTGATGCATTCTCAAAACCGGTGCTTTATATTTATTACTACAGCAGTACAACGGCTTCAGAACAGGCGGAATCCACGAAAGCATGGTCAATTGGTGATATCATTGATAAAGATCCGGTCACGATCAATGGAAAAGAGTGCCAGGTATTAGAAGAAAAACAGGAATCCATTGTTGATGAAGGAAAATACTATATTTACAATTACGTTTTTTATCCAATTACGGATACTGGATGTATACAGTTTACGGTTCCGATCGATATGATCGAATTTGCCGGCGTCAGTATAGAAGACGCAGATGTGAAAGCGATTATGGAAAGTGTACAGTTAAAATAAAAAAGGAGCGGAAAGCTCCTTTTTTATTTGATGATATTATGGGAGATCCTCTCCCGGTCACCGACTCGTTCTGACAGTGGTTCTGCAGGATATCCGACGACAGCTGCAGACAGGATCTCATATCCTTCCGGTATGTTCAGTAAAGCAACTGCTTCCGGATTCTTTTTCAGTTTCTTCAAACAGCCCCAGATGTAGGTGCTGCCAAGATCCAAAGCGGTTGCCTGCAGAAGGATGTTTTCAATCACACAGCCTGCGTTGCAGAATTCAATGCAGTCTTCCGACAGATCTGTAGAAGAGACAAAAAACATGGTGGACGCGCCGTAAAGCGGGTCCATTTTTTCTCCGTTTTTCCGCGTCAGCTGGCAGGCAGCACGAATCTTCTCCATGATTTCACCTGGTTTTACAACTGTGATATGCGTGGTCTTGTCATCGCCTGCGGCTAGTGGAGCTGCTAAAGCAGCGTCGAGTATCTTTTCCACATCTTCGTCCGATACAACATCCGGCAGATACTGTCGTACAGTCTTTCTGTATTTGAAAATTTCTTCCCCTTTCACAACGAACTCCTTTCGAAATATATCTTTCCGTCTAACAGCAAAATTATACAACATTTTGCCCTCACTTTATTAATAAAGAATTGAAAAAAATTCCTATGAAAGAATATCTACTTATGTTAGAATGCATGTGCTAAATGATTGGTGTCGGCAGAACATTGTTTTGTGCCGGTGAAAAGGGAAACAGGTGTAAATCCTGTACGAACTCGTCACTGTGATCAGTCATGAGCAAAGCCATAAATGTCACTGCGAAAGCGGGAAGGCGGCTTTGCCCAAACACTGTCAGCCAGGAGACCTGCCAGTCATTAATGACGAAAAAGCTCCGAGTAATGGGCAGGTGTCATTAATAAGATGGATCCTCGTGTGAAGCTAGTATTGTTTGCGTGGAGTTTTATTGATCACTTAGCCCTTTTACCCGTATGTTCGGAAAGGGGCTTTTTTATGTCTGTCGATTTGCAAACGAGTATAGCAAACAGGAGGAAAGAAAATGAAAAAGAAACTGGCAAAATGGATCGGATCACTACTTCTCATCAGTATGATCCTGACTTCCGTGTGTCCATTATCTGTTCTGGCAGCAGAGGAACCTGCGCCGCCGGCAGAGACAACGGTCGTTACGGAAGAAGCGTCACAGGAAACACCTGCAAAGACAACGGAACCTCAGGTGACAGAGATACTGGTAGCAAACAATGCTGTAGATAATGGGATTGTCACAGGAGAAACAGATCCGGAAAAAGGAACAACCACAATTCTTAATGGATCTGAAGAAGGAATCGTTGCCGGGGGCGAGAAGGCAGCTAATCCGGATGAGAAGAAAGACGATTCAGAGAATAAATTGGATAATCCGGACGAAAAGAAGGAAGATGCTGAAGGAACAGATCCCCTGGACGCTGACAAAAAAGAAGGCGAATTGAACGAGATTCAAACGGAAGAATCTGAGATTCAGAAAAAAGCCGATGAGACTGTGAAAACGGAAGCTACCCGCGGAGAGAGTAACGCTGGAGAAAAGGCTGAGGAAGAGAAAAAAGATAGCATTCCGGCTGAAGCACCGTTTGACAATTCAACGGATGTAAAAGATGGAACATATCTGGCGGAAGATGAAAATGTGGAATTCACGAAACCGACAGGAAAAACGAAGTATGAACTTGTGAAAGTGGTCGTTGCAGACGGAAAGGCA
>JAFWCK010000110.1 GCA_017536965.1 Lachnospiraceae bacterium
ATTCCAGTTCAGGAGGTACTGCAGTTCAGCTTCATAGTTTGCTTTGAATTCATCAAAGGTTTCGCATTCGTAAAGTTTCTTGCATGGCAGTGCCATTTTGCCGGTCGTCGGGTTGATACCGCCGTTGATCGTGCAGAGCAGAACGTTGACGGTGTTCCACATACTCTCGGAACCGGTTGTGCCTGCTGCTGTCCATTCATTTCCGGTGCCGCCTGGTTCTACGCAGCCGACGATCGAGTAATCAGCCGCATCTTCTAATGAGAAGCCGTGGCTCATCATCTGCGGGATGATGACTTCGTCGTTCTGCATCTGCGGGATACCGCCGCTCAATTTACAGGACTCAATGCCCAGACGCCAGATCTCGTCCGGTGTTCCCGGATGAATACGCAGTGCGCAGGTCGGGTCAGGGAAATGCATACGGCCGTAGGTCTGCAGGAAGAGTGCGGTTGCCTCGTTGCTTGCATCGGAACCATCTGCATTGCGTCCGCCAAGGGTAAGTGCCAGACCGCTGGTCGGGGTCAGGCCGTTGTAGATCATAGAGTAAATGTTCTTGCCGGCTTTACGCATGTCGATAATGCCTTTGTTCGTGACCGGCATGCCAGGAAGAACGATGATATCGCTCAGGCGAAGGATGAAGGCATCGGTGTATTCCTGTGCCTGTTCTATTGAGAGCTTGCCTTCTTCCAGTTCTTTGTGAAGAAGATGTCCGACGTAGTTATCGATACGTCCCATGCTCTGGCCATGCTGCTGTGCATCGGTGGAGAGCATGATCTGATAGAGGATAGCAGCCTGCAGGCCTTCCCAGTAGGTGCGTGCCGGGTGCTCCATGATCCAGTCCAGACCGTCTGCCATCATGAGCAGTTCTTTCTTGCGTGCTTCATCCTGTACGGTTTCTGCTTTCTCGCGGGCAGCTTTTGCATAACCTTTGCTCATTGTCATGGCTGCATCGCAGACACGGACTACAGCATGATAGAACAGGAAGGTGTATGCCTTATCATCAAAGATCTTTCCATTCATTTCGTTGATCTTCTGCTGAGCTTCTTCTTTGACTGCAGCAAAACCGGTGTTGATGGCTTTGCGGAAGTTGCCGACATAATGTCCCTGCGGACGGCTGCAGATGCCGCGGTAGCCCGGGCGTCCCGGACAGGATGCTGCAAACATGCCGTTGCCGGTTGCTTCCCAGATTTCATCCGTCATAATGCCTTCGGCCATCTTGTTGATGGTTTTGTCTTTCCAGTATTCGTAAGCTTCTTTGAAGATGTCGCGGTCTGCATCGCTCATGTAGACGGAATCGCCGCTCTGCCATGCTTCTTTGAAGTTTTCTTCATCATCCACAACGCCCGGAATCCAGCCGACACCCCATTCTACGTATGGGCTCATCGTACGCTGATCCGGTCCCGGACCGCCGGCAAAGATATCGTCGTCAAAGATATTGTAAGCGCGGTTCTGTGCCCAATAGAGCAGAGCACCGGCCCGCTTCATCAGCGGATATTCGTTTTCATGTGCTTTGTAATACTCGGTGTATAAGCGTGTACACTCCGAGTTGATCGTCATATACTTTCCGCCTGTAAACGCATCACGTTTTGCGCGGATCGCTTTAATACGGTCGCTGATTGGTGCAAATTCGAACATTTCCTCTTCTCCTTTTTGATAAAAACTATCTATATATTTCAAGTCATTATTAGCTAAGGATATTCTAACAGGTAGAATCTTTTTTTACAATCATATATAATAGGAACCAATCAAAAATGAGACAGGAGAAATCTGCCGATGTTAACAGGCAAAATTTATGATATTCAGGGTTTTTCAGTACAGGATGGACCAGGCATCCGGACGACGGTATTTTTAAAGGGATGTCCTCTGCGCTGTCCTTGGTGCCACAGTCCGGAGGGGATTGAATTTCCAACGGAACTTAACTGGATGAGCAACAAGTGTCTGGGAACAGATGCCTGCGGCGAGTGCCTTTCCGTCTGCCCGAAAGGAGCCATTTCCATTGGACCGGAAACGACAGACATTGCCGGCAATCCGATCCACTATCCGCAGGTGGATAAGACGATCTGCGATGACTGTGGCGCGTGCGCGAAAGCCTGCAAGGCCACCGCTCTTTATATGTGCGGGACGGACACTACAGTGGAGGAGGTCATGCACAGGTTAAAACGCGATCAGCCGTTCTTTGAAGAATCTGGCGGCGGTGTGACGATCTCCGGCGGCGAATGTCTGTGCCAGCCAGCCTTTACGCTGGAGCTGTTAAAGCAGTGCAAAGAGGCTGGGATGCATACTGCGGTGGATACGACCGGCTTTGTAAAGTGGGAGGTTATTGAGCAGGTGATGCCGTATACGGATCTGTTTTTATATGATCTGAAGTGCATGGATTCCGCACTGCATAAACAGGTCATCGGTGTGCCGAACGAACTGATCCTGGAGAACTGTAAGAAGATCGCAGAGCACGGAGGCAAGCTGCGCATCCGCATCCCTACCATTCCGTTGTTCAATGACAGCAAGGAACATTTTGATAAATATGGTGAATTCCTGCAGCCGATCAAGGATTCTATTGAAGTGGTGCAGCTCCTGCCGTATCACAAGATGGGAATCAGCAAGCACGAGAGGCTGATGAAAAAGGAGAAGATCTTTGTGGCGGAGCCGCCATCAGATGCACTGATGGAAGAGAGGAAAGAGCAGCTGTTAGCTTACGGCCTTCCGGTGCAGATTCATTAATAGCTGCAGATTCATTAGCAGCTGGTGCAGCTCTCGTAATGAGTTACAAAAAGTAAGAGGAACTCGATTGAGTTCCTCTTTTTGATGCGTTTGGTTTTGCACTTTGGCGCAGGCGCAGGTGTGCGGTTTTAGTGTTTGCCATATTCTCTTACGGTGTCGAACATTGCTTCTACATTTGCGTGAGAGCAGTAGTCCAGACCGCATGCCGGCTCAAAGATGAATCCGCCGCCCGGGGCACAGGCATCGATGATCTTCTTGCACTCATCGCGAACTTCCTGTGGAGTACCGAAGTTCATGATCTTTACACCAAGGCCGCCGGCAATACATGCGGTATCGCCCAGGATCCTCTTAGCTTCTGCCATATCGACGGTCTCAAAGTGATAGTAAACTTTTCCTTTCGGGACTTCTTTCAGGAAGTGCAGACGGGTGTTGTACTTGCCTTCTGTAAAAATGTAAGGGACTTTGCCAACATCGATGATCGTCTCGATGATCTCGCGCAGATGTCTCCAGTAATAATGTTCATACTGTTCATCGCTCATGAAGCCGTCCATACCTTTGTGCAGTGCCATAAAAATGAACTTCCCGTCGCCTTTGCCTTTGCCGGCACGGATGTTGGAAAGGATCATCTCCTGTGCTTCTTCAATGAACCGCTCGACATCTTCCGGACGCTCATACAGATCTGCCAGGGAGTTGATCGTGCCGCGAAGGCCGTCGCTGTACATATCAAACGGAACAGCTGCGCCGCCGCCGGTGAAGATCGGATAGCCGTCTTCTTCAACTTCTTTTGCGAATGCAGCAGCTTTCTTCTCAAATTCTTTTGCTTTCTCATCTAATGCCCACAGCTTCTGGATGGTCTCTTTCATTTCTGGTGTGGAGAATGCAGCTGCGACTGCACGCGTGCCGCCCATAGCAACCGGAAAATGCACGTTAGCAAATGGAGCCAGTGTATCGGAAGAACGCGGGAATGATTTGTTCATCAGCCAGCCGGTCCGGTCGGTCCAGAACTGATCGAATTCGTCATCTTCCAGGAATGGATACTCGATGTGCTGCTGAATGGAGTTGTCATCGATCAGATGGCCAGGCATACCTGCCCAGCGCATATTCTTCGGATTGGACAGTTCCATTAAAGGACCCTGTCCGGCATAGTTGTTGCCGACGCCAATTCCTGCATCCGGCTCAAATGTGTGGTGATATTTAAAGATGGCTTCTTTGTAGATCTCCAGAGTTTCGTCGTAGATACTCTGTGCAACAGTGTATCCGGCATCGAGTACCGGGAAGATGGCCGGTGATGGCTTGATCGGAATCTGATCCGGCTCTTTCAGCGCGATCGCATCGCGGATCCTTTTTTCCTTTGCGTCATATTTCGCTTTGTTTTCAGGTGTCATACTTATACCTCCTACCTAAAATAATTATCCTGTTTTCATTATATCAGAAATAGAAATAAACTGTTTATAATTTTAGGATAAGACTTTTATATGAGGAAGGGTTTTGAGCGGGAACCTAGCTTTTTCGAGATGTGGCCTTCCTGCCTGTACAAAAAAACGGTTTGTGGTGCATCTCAGAAAATGATGCTTGTACAAAAAAGCCGGTTGGGTGCATTTCGGAAAATAGGGGCTGTACAAAAAAGCTGATTTGGTGCACCTCTGAAAAGGGGAGCTGTACAAAAAAGCTGACTGGGTGCCTATGTGATTCCGCCGAAGGAACAAAAACCTGCACCCAACCTGCTTTTTTGTACAGCAAGATAAATTGCATAGACACCCAACCGTCGTTTTTGTACAGAGGGCGATGCTTAAGCAGAAGACCGGTCAAAAAGCATTAGTACATGGCAAGCCAAAAAGCATTTGTGCGTGGCAGGCAAAAGGCTTTTGGCCGGAGCGCAATAAAATGGTTGACACCCCCTTGTTCTTTCTATATAATTTCTAATCGTGACGGTGGGTTTTTCTGTGATCCATTAGCCCCGGAATCACTGAGAAAACGCCGGAAGTAAAATGTATATAGCTATTCGCGAAGGCGAATAAAAAACATTTAGGAGGAAAACGACCGATGAAAACATTTATGGCGAATCCTGACAAAGTCGAAAGAAAATGGTTCGTGGTTGATGTCGCTGGCAAAAACCTTGGACGCGTTTCGTCAGAGATTGCAAAAATCTTAAGAGGAAAGAACAAACCGATTTTTACACCTCATGAGGACACAGGCGACTACGTTATCGTAATCAATGCTGAAAAGATTACTGTTACCGGCAGAAAGCTGGAGCAGAAAATCTACTACAACCATTCCGATTATGTCGGCGGCATGAAAGAAACTGACCTTAAGACCATGCTGGCAAAGAAGCCGGAAAGAGTTATTGAACTTGCAGTTAAAGGTATGCTCCCGAAGGGACCTCTGGGCCGTAAAATGATTAAGAAATTATTCGTTTACGCAGGAAGCGAGCATCCGCATCAGGCACAGAAGCCGGAAGCTTTAGAGCTTTAATCTGAAAGGAGGAAATAACATTGGCAAATAAATTTTATGGTACAGGCAGACGTAAAAAAAGTGTAGCAAGAGTTTATCTTGAGCCTGGCAAAGGAACAATTACGATCAACAAAAGACCAATCGATGAGTACTTCGGATTAGAGACTCTGAAAGTGATCGTTCGTCAGCCGCTGGAGGCTGTCAACGCACTGGACAAATATGATGTTACCGTGACCGTTCACGGCGGCGGATTTACCGGACAGGCTGGTGCTATCCGTCACGGCATCGCAAGAGCTCTGCTTCAGGCTGATGGCGACTTCAGACCGGAACTGAAGAAAGAAGGATATCTGACAAGAGATCCAAGAATGAAAGAAAGAAAGAAATACGGTCTCAAAGGCGCTCGTCGTGCACCACAGTTCTCAAAGAGATAATCGCTTTATCGAAGAGATTTACGGCAAACACAAAACCCCGGATTTTTCCGGGGTTTTTTTCTGCGACATTATATTTGTTTGTGGTTTCGGAATTGAGGTTTCTTTCAATATATGATATGTTTGTAAAAATGTTCCTGAAGGGGTTCATCATCTGGAACCAGGACTGATCAGGAGACGTCTGATTTCAGCAAGGAGTTTCGACCGTGAAAGGTGTTAAAACAATACTGATAAAAATATTGGCAGCAGTGATATGCTTTCTTGTGATCCTTACCGGGGCCGCGAAATCTGCATTCGCAGAGGATGACTCGGGCTGGGACGAGATGAGTTTTGAAGCCCAGAACAATTACAAGGTATTTGATATCGACTCGGGCCTGCCGTTTTTGGGTTATATGGCAGTCGCACAGACGCCGGACGGCTTTATCTATATGGGCGGTTACGGCGGACTGGTGCGTTATGACGGCAAGAAATTTGAACGTCTCTCCGGTGTCGACAGTGTGGTAAGTCTTTGTGTTACAAAGGACGGCGGTCTGTGGATCGGCACGAATGTCGGCACCCTTGTGTATATGTCCCCAAACGATGAGATGATCTACTATGGAAAAGAAGAGGGACTGGACGTGGTATCCATCCGCGACATCTGCATGGATGCCGCAGGTAATCTGATCTTCGGAACCGACCAGGGTGTCTATATACTGGATCCGTCCGGCGCGATCCGCCTCATAGATGATGACCGCCTGCATCAGTGCTATGTCAATCAGCTGAGCAGTGATGAGGATGGCATCATTTACGGTTCAGACTACGATGGAAATGTATTTGTGATCAAAGACCTTAAAGTGGAACACTTTCTGAATGTTCCATCCATCGGCAAATCGGTCCAGACCGTCAGCGGAGACGCCATGCAGAAGGGATATATCTATATCGGCACTACCGGATCGGAGATCCTGCACGGCAGTCTTTCTCAGCCAATCGATACGTTCGAAGTGATCTCCACGCCGGGACTTATGAACATCAATGAGATCATATATAACAACGACCGGCTGTGGATCTGTTCCGACGGCGGTGTCGGCTTCATTGATAAAAACAGAAATTTCACAAAACTGTCTGATACAGCATTCAACTCCGGGGTCGCCATGATCGCGGACTATGAAGGCAACCTTTGGTTTGCTTCCTCACGAAATGGATTGATCCGGATCAGCACGAGCGACTTTGCGGATCTGAACCAGATGACCAGGGAACTGAATGACCGCGTGGTCAACACCACATGGATGGAGGATGGCCTGCTCTATGTGGGTACCGATACCGGTCTTCTGATCCTGAACAGTGAAGGGCAGATCGTCGACAAGCCGATTTATTCCATTCTGAAAAATGCCCGCATCCGTGTCATCAAAGGGGACAGTCAGGGGAACCTGTGGTTCTGTACATTCAGTGATAACGGCCTGATGTGCCGCAAGGCAGATGGAGAGATCGTTAATTATACCCAGGACGATGGCATGCTGTCGAACAATGTCCGTACTTTGTACGAAATGAAAGACGGCACGATCGCGGTCTCAGTGACTGGGGGAGTGCAATTATTCCGGGACGGCGAGATCGTGCAGAGTTTTGGCGAAGCCGATGGCATCCCAACCAACTCCATCCTGTCTCTCTGCGAAGACTTTGAAGGCCGGCTGCTTCTGGGCACCAACGGAAGAGGGATCTACATGATCGAAGGGGACAAGGCTGTTCCTTATCCAATCCAGGATGAATTAGACAACGGCGTCATCATGGGCATCAAGCGCGATGACGAGCGCCATTGTTTCTGGCTGATCACAGGCGGTTCCCTGAGCATCCTGAAAGACGGTGTGGCGCAGCTGCTGTCCTATTATCCTCCGGAGCTGAATTCCAACGGCTGCTATGACGTGCTGTGTGCAGATACCGGGGACGTCTTCCTGATGTGCAACACCGGTATTCTTGTGATGAATGGCGACGATCTGATCGCCGGGACAGTCGCAGAGTACGAGCACTATAATTCAAAAAAAGGCCTGCCGCACATGGTCACACCGAACTCCAGAAGCTATGTCATGGAAAACGGAGATGCCTATGTGGCGTGCAGTGACGGCTTGATCCGGCTGAACCTGAATAACATTCAATCGACAGGCGTGACACCGATCCTTGCGATCCCATTTGTGGAAATAGATACAGATGCGAAACCGCGCCGTTTGACCAATGGGGAAACCATAACCGTGCCGGCAAGCACACGTCGTCTGAGTATTTATCCTTATGTTCTTTCTTATGGCCTGGATGATCCAAAGGTCACCTATTATCTGGAGGGCTTCGACCGTGAGCCGATTGCAAGCTCCAAAGAAGATCTGGGTCAGATCAGTTATACCAACCTTCGGGGCGGTACTTACACGTTCCGGCTGAAGCTGGAGGGCGACTCAGATCAGGGGCCAAGCGCTTCTGTTACCATCGTGAAAAAGAGGGCCATCTATGAGGAACTGGTATTCTGGGTGGTTGTCGTTTTGGCATTACTCCTGCTGATCGCATGGATCGTCCGGAGGCTGCTCAAGCATCAGGCCCGGGCACTGGAACGCAAGGCCAAAGAAGAGGAGCATAGGAAAGAAGAAGAGCGGATCAACCGTGAGCTGAATATGGCAGCCAGCATACAGACTGGTTCACTGCCAAGCATCTTCCCGGCTTTCCCGGATCGAAAAGAATTTGATATTTATGCATCCATGACCCCTGCGAAAGAGGTCGGCGGTGATTTTTATGATTTCTTCATGGTGGACGATAACCATCTTGGCATGGTGATCGCGGATGTCTCTGACAAGGGTGTGCCTGCCGCACTGTATATGATGTCCGCAAAGATGACGATCAGCAGTCACGCCAAAATGGGCAAATCGCCGCAGGAAGTGCTGGAAGCAGCAAACGCAGCGCTGACTGCCAACAACAATGATGAAATGTTTGTCACGGTATGGCTGGGCATCCTGGACCTGAAGACAGGACTCTTGACCGCGGCCAATGCAGGACACGAGTATCCGATCCTCAAACAGCCGGACGGTACTTTTGAGGTCATCAAGGACCGTCACGGCCTGGTACTGGGCAGCATGCCGGGCATCAAATACAAAGAGTATGATCTTCTACTGAAGCCGGGAGCAAAACTGTTTGTCTATACGGACGGTGTGCCGGAGGCCAGCAACGAAGAAAAAGAATTTTTTGGCATCGAACGGACTGTGGCTGCACTCAATCAGAAAATGGACGAAACCCCTCAGAAGATCCTGGAGAACGTACACAACGCCGTAAATACATTTGTTGCAGATGCGCCTCAGTTTGATGACCTGACCATGATGTGCCTGCAGTATTGCGGAGTGCAGGATAGTCAGGATCAGCAGTAGTGTGAATCTGCACGAACCCCATACAAGGTAAAAAAAACGATAAAGAAAACCCCGGAGTATTCCGGGGTTTTTTGTTTTTTCGAGTATTCGCATCTATCTCCATTTATCAATAGAGGCACTGTGCGGGTTGCATTGTGACCAGCCTTGCACGACGTTGCTTCCTTTCGGGTCGCCGACCACGATGACGTTGATCTGTCTGCGTGGAAATACCGGGATCACGGCATCGTCCGGGAGCGAAATGACGGACGGATCCCATTCGTGCTTGCCGGACTTATAATCCGGAACGATCAGACGGTCATAGATGCCGATCCGTTTCAGCTCTCCAATGCTCATCGTAATGTGATTCCAGAAGTATTCCTCAATATCCTTGCGGGTCTTGCAGCCTTCCTGCTCCTCCAGTTCTTTTGCCCGCAGCGGCGAGACCAGAATGGTTACGCCGTGCAGCAATTCGAATGTTTTGACTGCTGCATAAAATTCGTCCAGGTTTGGCTTGAGCATATAGTTTCCGCAGTGGCTCCAGCCGCCTGTCAGAATGGTGAGAACGCTTTCATCTTCTTTGTAGCCGAGGCTTGTGGAATATGGTGCCCACGGGCTGCTTTCTTCATTCTCCGCAAATGCAAAAGAGTAGACAGAGACGTTACCCTGTACACCCATCAGGTTGACGCCAACTTCGCTTCCACCAAGGTTGATCATGGCAAGGCGGTGTGCACGTCCGATGACGGCATTCGCCCGGCCGCCCGGTCCCAGTGCGCAGACAGAATCGTTCATGCCGATCTCTTTGCGGATCGGACCATTTACGACCTGCATCCAGCTGAAGGCATTTGTGGATTTTGCTGTCTGGTGATGTTTCTGATCGATACCCATGATCTCGATCATCGCAAGGATGACCGGCATATACTCCGGTTTTGCGCCTGCCATGACTGCGGTGATCGCCGCTTTTTCAACGGTAACGATACGTCCTTCCGGCGCCATCTGTGTGACGACAACCTCATCCGGCGCGTGGGAGGTGCCCTTGAGCATTTCTGCGACACGCTCTTCTGTAGGGATAATGATCGGGAGTCCGTCGGTCATGCCGTTTTCCTGGAAGTATTCCTGCAGCTCATCTTCCGTTCCTTCTGCACAGAAGCGCGTTGGCTGCGTCGGCGTATAGATGCCGCCTTCCAGCTCTTTTTCGGTTAATGGCCGCAGGAGTGCATCTTCAATGTCATGCAGCAGCTTTGCGAGATCATCCTGGCTGATGTCTGTGCAAGGAAATTCGGTTTCCGCCAGACGGATCCGCATGCCTTCCCGCTCCTGGGACATCAGGGCATCTTCTTCCAGATAATGGTAGATCACGGTAAGGCCCGGGATCCCGGCGCGCTCGATGCTGCGGGCCGGCCATGTAACTGCGCATGCGGTGGTAGAGCAGGATGGAGCAGCAAAATAGATGAAGCCGTCAGCCTTTTCCTTCATCTCCGCCCAGAGTGGCGGATCATCGGAGGAATAGCTCAGCCGCGTGCGGTATTCGAGACGGATTCCCGCATACTTGTCGCGGAGATATGCATCCAGTGCTTTTTCGACCTCTGTAAAGCCATGGGTCTCGCCCGGCCATGAGTTGATGATGTATATCGTTTTCCCCTCCAGCGTCTCCAATCTTGGAGAAAGCGGAGCTCTCTGCACATCGTTGAACAGCCCTTTCGGGTTTAGTGCGCGTACCACTTTATCTGACATTTTTATTCCTCCTTTGGCTGTAATATATCAAAGATGAATGATGTTTCAGCAGCCTGCAGTTTCAAGTCTGGCTGCATCTTAAGCTGATTTCAGTTTAGCATGGGAAATGCTGTGGTTCAACAATCGGATCCGTAGAAAATATGAGGATGGGCTGCGGAATATGCAGGGGCTTGGGGATGTGCCGCGGAATGTGCAGGGGATTGGCGATGGGCTGCAGAATCTGCAGGGGATTATTGAAGCAGGAAAGACGGTCTGCTAAAATGAATATCGGAATAATTGGGGTTAAAAAAGACTGGCATGTGAAAGGAGAAGAACATGACGGATTTTGACAATGCGAAAGTGCTGGTTAAGGAAGGATGGCTGCAGGGTTATACACAGGGGAACCTGAAGATCTTTAAAGGTGTACCGTATGCGGCTCCGCCGATCGGGGAGCGGCGTTTTAAGAAACCATTTCCTGCCGGACACTGGAGGGGTGTAAGAAAAGCGGTTGCGTACAGCGCAGCGGCGATCCAGTATGTCATGCCGGAGCCGGAAGGGGAGACGGCAGACAGTCTGCCGATCATCCAGGCAAGATCACAGTATGAAGAAGATTGTTTGTATTTAAATATCTGGTCTCCTGCAAAAACAGCGGAAGATAAACTGCCGGTTTTCATCTGGATCCATGGCGGCGGCCTGTTTGCAGGGTCCGGCGTGGAGTGCGTCTGCGACGGCGATGGCTTTGCAAAAAGAAAAGACGTCATTGTTGTGACGATTAACTACAGGTTAAATGTATTCGGCTTCTTTGCGCATCCGGATCTGACGAAAGAAGGAGGCGGCTGCTCGGGCAACTACGGCCTGCATGATATGCGCATGGCCTGCCAGTGGGTGAAAGACAATATCGCGGCGTTCGGCGGCGATCCGGAGCGGATCACGATCGCCGGCCAATCGGGCGGAGGCGCGGCAGTCAGTACGATCCTGACCTCTCCGCTGATGAACGGCCTGGCAAAGAGAGTCTCCATAGAAAGCGGCAATGTTTACTGGGGATTTATGTATCCGTTCCCGCTTAGCGAAATGGAAGAACGCGGCGTAAAGTTCATGGAAAGAGTCGGGGCGAAGAGCATTGAGGAACTGCGGGCGATGGATGCCTGGGAGATCTTTGATGCGTATCATGAGATCCCGTATCCGAACGGATTCTCTTTCTGTGTGGATGGCGACTTTATTCCGGAGCCGTTTATCGAGATGATGGATGCCGGCAGGATCAATGATTTTGATGTGCTCATCGGTTCCTGCTCGCAGGAATTCCCAGCGGTCGGAAAAGACGGTATCTCCGTGGAAGACTACGAGAAATATCTGGAAGAGGCGTTCCCGGAAGTTGCGGACGATATGAAATGCTGGTATCCGGCAGCAACAAGGGACGAAGCGGCAAAAATGTGTGCTACCATCAGTTCGGATATCATGCTTGTGGGTTCCATAAAAATGGCACAGCTCTGCCATCAGTATGGACGAAATGCTTACGTCTGGCTGATGAATAAAGAGAATGAAACGGAGCGCGGTCACAGAGAAGGTTCGCCGCACTGTGCGGAAATGCCGTATGTGTTCGGACGTGTAGATAAGGGTGAGGCAAATCCGTTCTTTGATTATCATTGGGTCGGAGCTGATTATGATTTCATGGAGCTGATCCAAGGCTACTGGTATCAATTCGCGGCAAAAGGAGACCCGAACGGCGATGGCCGGCCGGAGTGGCGACCATACGAAAAGGAATTTGATATCTGTCTCTTAGGTAACGATACGCATATGCTGACAGAAGAAGAGCAGAAACGATATGTATATTACTGGGAAAAACTCCATGAGAAGAGACCAACGTCGACTTACTATATGGGAAGGCTCGGACGTGTATAAGGAGGATTTGCAATGAATTTTGAAAAACTGACCAGTTATCTGGATGGATTAAAAGAACAGTACGGGATCCCGCAGACGGAGATCATCATCACCAAGGATTATGAAGAGGTCTATCATCATCTGACGGGGTATTCGGATTTTGAGGAAACGATCCCGGCATCAGAAAAAGACGGCTACTATTTTTATTCCGCGTCTAAGGTCATGACCATGATCAGCGTGATGCGGGAGATAGAGCAGGGGCGCATTCATTTATATGATCCGGTCTGCAAGTATCTGCCGGAGTACGAGGTGATGACGGTCATTGACCGCGAATTTGACATGACAGTATTTCCACCGCAGCAGCCTACACTGGATGAGCCGCGTCATTATGCAGCCAGACAGATCCGTATTATTGATCTGATGGCGATGATGAGCGGGCTGACTTACGATCTCTCCATGCCTCCGGTCAAAGAAACGATCGAGGCGACGGATCATAAAGGCAGTACGCGTGAGATCGTTGCAGCAATCGCGAAGATGCCGCTGGCAGCAGAGCCGGGGACACGCTGGATCTACAGCCTGGGACATGATGTCTTAGGAGCCGTAGTGGAGGTGACATCCGGCGAGCGTTTTGGCGATTATCTGCGTAAATATGTGTTTGATCTATGCGGGGCGGATGACATCGGCTTCACGATGCCGGAGGGCATTAGGCTGACAGCACAGTATGCTTTTAATCCGGAAAAACAAAAGATCCTGCCGATGAATGATCAGAATGTGTTCATCCTGAGTGAGAATTATGAAAGCGGAGGCGCGGGTCTGATGGGAACCGCTTCTGCTTACAGTAAAGTGATAGAGGCCATAGCGAATGGCGGTGTGACCAAGGACGGTAAGCGTATTTTATCGGAAGAGTCTGTCCGCATGTTTATGCATGGCGTGACCACCGGGGCCGTACTGGAAGAATTTAAAGCAGGCGGCAAAAGAGCCAGCTACAGTTATGGACTTGGCGTGCGCGTAAAGCATAACATGAGTGAAGGTCGGACACCGATCGGTGAGTTTGGCTGGGATGGCGCAGACGGTGCTTACGCCCTGATCGATCCGATCAACCACATCAGCATTTTCCATGCACAGCATGTTTTCGGCTTTTTGCCGGCTTACACGGAGATCCATCCAATGCTGCGCGACTTGGCATATGAAGGATTGGGGATTTGAGCGGATCTATGAGACAGATTGAAAATAAATGTATGCTGATCACCTATGCGGACAGTATGGGCGGCGATCTGAAAGCACTGGAGCATGTGCTGGACACCTATTTTAAAGAGGAGATCGCCGGCGTTCATATCCTGCCGTTCTTTCCATCGTCGGGAGACCGCGGGTTCGCCGTGATCAACTATGATGATGTGGATCCTTCGTTCGGGACATGGGAGGACATTGACCGGTTGGCGGAAAAATATACGCTGGCAGCAGACTTTATGCTGAACCATATCTCAATCCGCGCGAAAGAGTTTCAGGATTATATGGAAAAGGGCGATGCCTCCGCCTATCGTGATATGTTCATCCACTGGGATGAATTCTGGCCGGAAGGCAGGCCGAATGAGGAGGACCTGAAGGTCATGTACTCCAGGAAGCCTGGCGGACCTTGCAGGGAATTTACGCTGAACGAAGGCTCTAAGGTGAAGCTCTGGTGTACGTTTTACCAGGAGCAGGTCGACATCGACCCATACAGCAAGGCAACGCAGGAATACTACCGGCGGAATCTGGGACGTCTTGCTTCGCATGTGCCGATGATCCGCTTTGACGCGTTTGCTTATACATCGAAAGTGCCGGGGACATCGTGCTTTTTTATCGAGCCGCAGATCTGGGACATTTTAGATATCAGTATGGCGCCGCTCAATGAGACCGGCGCGGCCATGCTGGCAGAGATTCATGAAGAATACCATATTCAGATCAAGCTGGCAGAACGCGGTCATTATGTGTATGACTTTGCACTGCCGCTGCTGCTTCTGCATGCGATCGAGTTCAAACGGACAGACCGCCTGCTGAACTGGCTTAAGATCTGCCCGCATCATCAGATCACAACGCTGGATACACACGACGGCATTGGCGTGGTGGATGCAGCAGGATTGATGACAGAAGATGAGATGGATGAGATATCGCAGCTGATTTTAGGCCGTTACCGGAAGGCCTTTTCTGAGCAGCCTAAGGAACTGCAGAAATTAGACCCATTGACGCAGCAGATCATCACCGTGGGTGGGAAGCAGAAGATCTATCAGCTGCCGGGCACGTTCTTCTCGGATATGAACGAAGATGAGGACGCATATTTGCTGGCACGTGCGGTTCAGATGTTTACTCCGGGCATCCCGCAGATCTATTATGTGGGATTGCTGGCCTGGCCAAATGACTTTGCTGCCTTGCAGCGGGGCGATGACGGCAGAGAAGTGAACCGTCATAATTTTACAGAAGAAGAAATCGCCGAGCGCATCAAGGCGCCTTTCCTGCAGAGGATGTATGCGCTGATGCGGCTGCGTAATACATCGAAAGCATTTGATGGAAGTTTTTCGGTCCGCGAAGGAAAGAAACCGCTGGAATTAGTGTTAAGATGGGAGAACGGAAATGCATTTGCCGAGCTTGCTGCAGATTTTGACACGAAGACTTTTGCGGTCCGTGTATCAGCGGAATCCGATGCAATTGCAAAGCAGATCTGAGAGGAATCCGATGCAATTACAAAGCAGATCTGAGAGGAGAAAGGTATGGCAAGAAAAGAATTTGAACGGGTCAGCCCGGACAAGGTGGGTATCCCGCCGACATCTTTTGAGTGGCTGCTGGATAAACTGGAAGAAGGCTGGACTGAGCCGCATGGCCTCATGGTCATGAAAGATGACAAGATCATCGCTGAAGGATGGTGGGCGCCATACGCACCAGGCATCGCCCATGGGCTGCAGTCCCACACCAAAACCTACGCGGCGACCGCCGTTGGCATCGCGATCCGGGAAGGCCTTCTGCATCTGGAGGACAGAGTCATCGACATCTTTCCGGATAAGGCACCGGCAGAACCGTCGGAGAATCTGAAATTATTGACGGTACGGGACGTGCTCTGTATGGGATGCGGAATGGAGACCATGCCTTCTAATGATGATCCGGAGTGGATCCGCGCATTCCTGGCAACACCGGTCATTCATAAACCGGGAACCGCTTTTATGTATAACTCCACAGGGTCGACCCTGCTGGCGGCAATGATCAAAGAAAAGACCGGCCAGGGAATGATTGAGTATCTGACACCGCGCCTTTTTGATAAAATAGGTATTGATGCGGACAATCTCAAATGCAGTTGCATGGCGGATGGGATAGAGATTGGCGGCGGCGGACTTTATGCGACCACAGAGGATAATCTGCGTCTGATGAAGCTCTACTTAGACGGAGGCGTCTGGGATGGAGAGCGGATCCTGGATGAAGATTTTGTAAAGAAGGCAACATCGCTGCAAAATGAATCGGCGACAGAGCGAGCGGTCAATCCGCCGGCAGAGGATAACTTTGTCGGATATGGTTTTCAGATCTGGATGTGCCGCCGCGAAGGAGTGTACCGTGCGGACGGAGCGATGGGACAGTTTACCATTGTCTTCCCGAAATACAACATGATCCTGGCAATCACGGAAAATGCGTCCGGCGCGACGGGCGGTGCGGTGCCGCAGAAAGTGCTGGATACCATCTGGCAATGGTATGATCATCTGCCGGAACCAGAGGGAGGATGGCACGAAGATGACACTGCTGCAGAGCATATCAGGCGGCGGATGAGCATGCTGTCCTTGCCGACACCGCGGTATTCTAAGACATCGCCGCAGCAGGAAGCTTTCGCCGGAACGTATAAGCTGCAGGAAGGTAAGCTTGCCTTTAAAGTGCCGGACTTCTTTGCAAGGGCAACTGATGCCCAGGACATTGAAACGCTGACCATCGCGTTCCCGGGAAACCGCGCTGTGTTTACTGCAATGGATAAAGGCGGCCGGGAGAAGATCCTGGAGGCTGCGATGGATGGATCCCGCAAAGAAAATGAGGTCTATGGCCTGGCGGGAAGAGCATTGGTTTCGGCTGAGTGGGCTGCGGAAAATGACCTGGAAGTGAAGATCCGTCTTGTGGAAACCTGTTATGAGGTGGAGATTATTTTCCATTTCGCAGATGGCAGCCTTAGGACGGAGAGTGGCAGCAGCCGTTCGTTCATGCCTGACAGGAAAGATAAGGCCGTGTTTGTACGGCAGGCATAGAACGAGAATCAGAACATAAATTGTGACAAGTGCAGGACAAAAGCCTCTTGTTACGAAAGGAGCATAAATGAGAAAAACAAAAATCATCTGTACGATCGGACCGGCAAGTGAGAGCGAGGAAGTGCTGACTGCGATGTGTCAGGCAGGCATGGATACGGCACGTTTGAACTTTTCACACGGCACACATGAAGAGCATCTGCAAAAGATCCAGACGTTGAAAAAAGTGAGGACCAAGCTGGGGATCCCGCTTCCGATCATGCTGGATACAAAGGGACCAGAGTATCGCCTTGGAACTTTTGAAAACCATAAAATCGAATTAAAAGACGGCGATACATTTATTCTGACAGCGGATCAGGTGGAAGGAAACAAGGAACGCGTCAGCGTAAGTTATGACAAGCTTCCGCAGGAACTGACTCCGGGCGAACAGATACTGATCAATGACGGTCTTGTGGAAGTCATCGTCAAAGAGATTGAGGGCAATGACATTATCTGCACCGTGAAGCAGGGCGGTGTGCTGTCCGACCGCAAGAGCATGAACTTCCCGGGGAAAGTGATGAAACATGAGTACCTGAGCGAGCAGGATAAAGCCGACATTTTATTTGGTATCGAGAATGGCGTGGACTTTTTGGCGGCATCGTTTGTTTCCAATAAACAGAATGCGCTGGATCTGCGGAAATTCCTGAATGATCACGGCGGACGGGAAATCTCGATCATCGCGAAGATCGAGAATCCGGATGGCGTGAAAAATCTGGATGAGATCTGTGAAGTTGTAGGCGGTGTGATGGTAGCAAGAGGCGACCTGGGCGTGGAGATCCCGTTTGAGGAAGTGCCGGCGGTCCAGAAGATGATGACATCCAAGTGCCGGAAGATGGGCAAGCGTGTTGTAACGGCAACGGAGATGCTGGAGTCCATGATCGAAAATCCACGGCCGACCCGTGCGGAGGCCTCCGATGTAGCGAACGCAGTCTATGAGGGAACGTCTGCGATCATGCTGTCCGGCGAGACGGCAAACGGAGCACATCCGGTTGAGGCTGTTGCGACAATGGCGAAGATCGCGGAATACACCGAGAGTAAGATCAATTACGAGAAACTGTTTGCCACGACAGAGTATCAGATCAATACCAACCTGGATGCTATCTCTCACGCAGTGTGCTCCATGGCTGTGGATGTGAAGGCAAAGGCCATTGTTGTCAATTCCATCACTGGCATTACAGCGCGCATGGTCAGCCGCTTCCGCTGTCCGGCGGATATCATCGGCACCACCACCGATACGAAAACCTGGCGTAGGCTGAAACTGAGCTGGGGAGTCACGCCGGTCCTGAATGATAAATATGATTCGCAGGAGCGGATGTTTGAGGAAGGCATCAAGGATGCCATCGACATCCTGCATCTGAAAGCAGGGGATAAGATCGTCCTGACGGGCGGCGACATCAACGGCGAACCGGGAAATACCGATACGATCAAAGTCGTCACCGTGACGGAGGCGCAGACCGTGATCGTGTGATACTGTTTGTGAAGTGTTTTAGTGACCCAAAAGGGGATAAGCCCTGATTGGGTCACTTTTTTATGTACAAAATGTGACCCTGCTGCAGGGTACCATTATTTAGGTCACTCAAATCCGTCTGCTTCTGTGACCTGATTAAGGAAGACCTCCATTTAGGTCACGGAAAATAGAAGAAATCCGTGACCTGTTTTCTGGTACCCTTCATATAGGTCACTGGAAAAGAAGAAAAACCGTGACCTAGGAGAAGGAGACCAGCGATTAGGTCACTCAAAATGGCAAAAATGAGTGACCTAAACAAGAACATCATCATATTGGGTCACATCAAGAAGCCAAAACAAGTGACCTGATAAAGGTCATATTCTATTCAGGTCACTCTTTTCCGAGTTAAAAGTGACCTGAATAAAGGGTCGTGCGAATCAGGTCATTTTTTTCATAAAAAAGGGCTGCCGCGTCAGATGCGACAGCCCTTGAGCTTTACAAAATCACTCGTCTAAGGAATGATCAGAACCTCTGCTATAGAGAGATCAGATCAATCGTCTGAATAGTTATCAAAGTAGCCCTGAATGTAGACGAAAGGTGTGCCTTTATCGCCGGAACCGCTGGTCAGGTCGCATAAGGATCCGAGCAGGTCGGTCAGCTGGCGCGGGGTGGTGCCTTCGGTGGACATCTGTCCCTTCAGGTTGGCATCTTTTTCTTTGATCGCCTGTACCATAGCGTCTTTCAGTTCCTCACCCTTCAGGTCTGCAAACTGGTTGTCAGCGAGGTACTTCATCTTCAGCTCGTTCGGCTGGCCGTGAAGACCATCTGTGAAACCAGGGGAAACGACCGGGTCTGCAAGCTCCCAGATCTTTCCGACCGGATCCTTGAATGCGCCGTCGCCGTAGACCATGACTTCGATCTCTTTGCCGGTGCGCTCTTTCAGGTCTGCCTGAACGCCGTTAACGAATTCCTGGCAGTTGATCGGGAACAGCTTGATGGTATCTTCTGTTGCCTTGTTGGAGCCCAAGATGCCGTAGTCCGGGTTGTAGCCGGAGCCATCGACAGGGGCATTCAACAGCTCGTCCATGCAGAAGACACGCTCGCCGCCAGCTTCTAAGATCAGTCGTTTGGTACGCTTGCGGGTGTGGATGTCAGCGCAGATAACGTCTTTGGTGTAATCCAGGATCTTCCGTGGATTGTTGGCAAAGACGATCTCGGCCTCAGCGCCTTCCTCTTCAATCAGTTCTTTGTAATAGTTAACGTAATCAACATCGGTAAATGTATGCTTGGACTTGCCGAACATTCCCTCAAACTCTGCCTGGGAGAGTACGTCCTTGTAAGGATCGATTCCCTTTTCATCAAGCAGATCAAGATCGAGAAGGTGATTGCCGACCTCGTCGCTCGGATAGCTAAGCATCAGAACGACCTTCTTGCAGCCCTTAGCGATTCCTCTCAGACAGATAGCGAATCTGTTGCGGGAGAGGATAGGGAAGACTACGCCGACTGTGCCGCCGCCCAGTTTGTTGCGGACATCCGTTGCAAGCTGTTCAGTGGTTGCGTAGTTTTTTTCGGAACGAGCCAAGATGGATTCTGTGATCGCAAGTACATCTTTTCTACCGACTTCGAATTCACCTGCTTCGATGCAGTCAACGACTGTGTCTACAACGATCTTGCGAAGGTCATCGCCTTCTTTGACGATCGGTGCACGCAGGCCTCTTGAAATAGTTCCAACTCTTCTCTGCATTTTTTTACATCTCCTTTGTTTTTATTGCATCTAAAGTATAGCATAAAGAGGATAGCCGAAAAACCAGAAATGAGGGTGCAAAATTACCAAAATTTTGGCCGAAATGGGGCTGTTTGAGGGAATATTTACGGTTTGCGAAAGGGGCAGTATCACCCTCTTTTTTTGCAAAATAACTTGTAGCATCAACGCGGTGTTTACTATATAATAGCGCACATGAGACGAGAACTCCTCAAAATGGGAATCATAGCGGGAATCCCGATCGCACTGGGCTACTTTGCGGTCTCTTTTACCTTTGGCATGATGGCAGTGAAGGGCGGCCTTACCACCCTGCAGGCAGTCATCATTTCCCTGACCAATGTGACCAGCGCCGGCCAGTTTGCAGGCCTGGATATCATCTTTGCGCAGGGCACACTGTGGGAGATGGCGCTGACCCAGCTGACCATCAACCTGCGCTACATGCTGATGAGTTTTTCCATTTCCCAGAAACTGGATCAGAAATCCGCATTTTTCCACCGCTTTATTATGGCACATGGTATGACCGATGAGATCTTTGGCGTCAGTGCAGCAACGCCGGGCAAGGTATCGCCGTACTTCTTTTATGGGGCGATGCTGGTAGCCATTCCGGGCTGGACCATCGGTACGCTGGTGGGCGGCATCGCCGGCTCCATCCTGCCGAATATCGTGATCAGCGCGCTGAGCGTGGCCATTTACGGTATGTTCCTGGCCATCATCATCCCGCCTGCCAAGAAGAATAAGACACTCGTCTGGGTCATCCTGCTGGCGATGGCTCTGAGCGCTTGCTTTACTTATATTCCGGGGGTCAACAAGATTTCCAGAGGATTTGCGATCATTATTGTAACCGTTGTTGTGGCAGGGCTGGCCAGTGTGCTGCGGCCGATCAAGGAGGAGAGGCAATGAACGTGTATCTTTATGTCCTCGTCATGGCCGGCGTCACCTATCTGGTCCGTATGCTGCCGCTGGTTCTGGCAAGAAAAGAAATCAAAAACCGTTATATCAAGTCATTCCTGTTTTATGTGCCTTATGCCTGCCTGGCGGCGATGACATTCCCGGCTATCTTAAGCTCGACAGACTACCTGATCTCAGCCGTCGTGGGATTTGCTGTTGCCATCTTGTTGGCATATCTGGAAAAGAGTATGATTATCGTAGCAGTAGCAGCGTGCGCGGCAGTGTTTGTATGCGAGCAGATCATCCGCTGGATCGCGTAGCGGCGGTATAGGGTAATATAAGGAGTTTATTATGGCAAAAGCAAAGAAATACACATATAAAGTGAAAGAAAAAAAGAAAAAAAGCCCGCTGGCAAAAGTCTTTACCATTATCGGTATTATCGTTGCGGCGATCATTGTGATCGCGGCTGCTTATGTTGCATATGTGTTTATTGATTTCCAACGGATCGATGACAATCAGGTGCTCACAGCTTACGGCGAGGAAGAGCAGGAGAAGTTTTCGACCGGCAAAGAGATGACCATCATCAGCTATAACATTGGATTTGGTGCGTACAGCGATGACTACACCTTCTTCATGGACGGCGGCAAGGAAAGCTGGGCATTCTCCAAGGAAGCGGTTTATGAGAATATCGACGGAGCAATGGGTGTGATGGACAGATTTGATCCGGAGATCGCGCTATTCCAGGAGGTCGACTTTGATGGCACTAGATCTTATCATATCGATGAGATTGAGCTGGTACAAAATGCGATGTGGGAACTTGGCGATTATTCAACAATGTTCGCGCAGAACTATGACAGCCCGTTCCTGATGTATCCGATCACACAGCCGCATGGCAAAAACAAAGCCGGCATTATGACCTTTTCAAAGGCAAAAATCACGGATGGACTGCGCAGGAGCCTGCCTATAGAAGAAGGCCTTTCCAAAGTGCTCGACCTTGACCGCTGCTACTCGAAGGCACGCATTCCGGTTGAGAACGGCAAGGAACTGGTTGTTTACAATATGCATCTTTCTGCGTATACCGCAAAGGCCGAGACGGCGGAGATCCAGCTGGGGATGGTCGTGCAGGATATGCAGGCAGAATATGATAAAGGAAATTACTGCATCGCCGGCGGCGATTTTAACCGCGATCTTTTAGGTAATTCGCCTGCGATCTTCCATACAGACAGGCTGGATGACAACTGGGCGCAGCCGGTGAATATGTCTCTGTTTACAGATGACATCACCCTCGTGGCGCCGTACCAGGAGACAGAAAGGGCTGCATCCTGCCGGAATCCGAACAAACCGTTTAAGAAGGGTGATTTTGTGGTAACGGTCGATGGCTTTATTGTTTCGGCAAATGTCGAAGTGACCTATTCGAACGTCATCGAGACCGGGTTTAAATACTCAGACCATAACCCGGTGTGGATGAAATTTATATTGAAATAATAAGATTGAACTTCATTTCAAAAAATGTCCAAAAAATTGCGTTTTTGTACCTCTTAGAGTTTCTTTCGACAAATAAGTTGAAAAGAATGAATTTCTAATCATTTTGAAGAATGGCTTAAAATCAATGTTTTTTGGATATCAAGTAGAAAGACCGACGCCACAGGGGATTATCAGAAACCATTTTTTGCTGAAAAAGGGGTACAAAAACGAAGATTTCTGGACATTTTTGAAATTGTGAAGTCCTAATTGACAAACGGGCCAACTTAGGGTATATTATCCATTGCGTCAAGCGACGTACTTGCGATAGTGGCGTAGTTGGTAACGCGCGACCTTGCCAAGGTCGAGACCGCGGGTTCGAGCCCCGTCTATCGCTCGAGAAAAAGGACATCCGAAGGGATGTCCTTTTGTCATTTAAATCACTCTTGAGACACGCTGAATTTCAAACTCTTAATTGATTCGGGGAAAAGCTGATAAAGCTCATCTGTACAAAATTGAAAAGTGGAAATGTCATTATCATCGAGTGGCCAGTTTATGCCTGTTACAGAGATGCCGCCAATAATGATGCGGGATTGGAAATACTCGGAACGTGTCAGACCTTCTCCGTTTCGATTGCGGCGTGCTAAATCTTCTAAAAATGCCATAGATGCTTCAATGATATAATCATTTGTGGAATTTGAACCCTTGTATTGAGCAATATTATTTTTCGTTTTTTCATGTAATGAGTGAAATTGAATTGCAATGTTATAAAGTAGTTCCCAAAGATTAGAAGAAGCTCTGAAACTGTCTTTCAATATCACGTCGTAATTAAAACTCATAACATCATATTTATCCTTAAAATAACGGTAGAAAGTTGTTTTTCCGACACCAGCCTTTTCAATGATCATTTTCGTCGTAATATCTTCGATCGTATTTCTTTTTAGTAGATCATTAAACGAATGCAGAATCAATAATTTAGTTCTATTAGTCATTTGGATTCACCTCATTGAAAATGTTTTCTGTAAAATAGAACAAATTTATTAAATTGTACCATATTGGGACACATTTATAAATCAGTTCCTTTATTAGATAACGAGTTTTGTATATCATTTGGACATCTGAAAGCGGATGCTAATAACTCAAATAAGCCGTTGAGAAAGGAGAAATGGTATGAGTGTGTCTTATCAAATGACTGCAACTGAAACAGTTCCGAATGCAAGGAGAAGAACGATCATGCTCTCTGATGTTCCAACCTACATGATGGGACCGTTTCAAAAAAAACTTTTTGCGAGGACCAATGTTATTTACCTGGTAATGCTGATCGTAGGGATCCTTCCATCGATTCTTGACCGGGCTGGCATTGTCAGTTTCTCGCCAAAAATTTTGGCCGCCTTCTGGGGACTGTGGTTTCCCGGGGCAGGGCTAATTGCTACAGGAACGATAGCCGGAATCATTCTGGGAATCATTATTGCTTTGTTTTATGCAAAGTTTGCAACACTGGTAGAATCTCTCTCAGGAATGATGCTTTTGCTCATTTACCTTTGGGTCGCTCCAATTATTGCAGCACCTTTTTTAGCAAAAAATCCGATCCCGTTATATGGATGGCTGATCATCTTTGCTGTGTTTTTGATCATTCAGCTCGACCGTTTCCACTCTGCATCAAAAACGCATAAGGAGAAACTCCGTCTGAGACAAGAAAATATCGATTGCTATCAGGCTTTAGTTGAAGAGCTTAAGAGTAATCAAAAGGAACCACAGAATCCGTCCGAACGAGAACTGAGCGAAGATGATGTGAAGGCTACACGGTTTTTATTTGATTTCACTCTGAATCGGGAGGAAGGAGATATAACAGGATATGACATTGCTGACCAGATTCAGCTCGGTGCGGTTCGTTACAGTTGGGATTATCTTGGGTATGCGCTGGCTGAGATGCAATGCTTTTATACCCCGAACTTCCATGGATACCTGAATCATGCACAGCAATATGTCATTGACAGCCTGACAACGGAGCAAGGATGTGGCTACTGGAAAATGGAAAACTTATGGGGAAATCTCTCTCTTAGTGCGGATCCTGTGAAAAAAGATAATATTATGTATTCGGGCTGGAGTGGCATTCTTCCTGTTTTATATACCGGAAATACCGGAGATCTGCGGTATGAAAAAGAAGGCGCCTTAAACTTCAGACCTTATAAAAATCAGAAAAAAAGTTTTCCATACAATAACGAATCGCTCGTTAAGGCGATTGCAAAACAATGGGAAAAGAAAGATTCCGCTCTGATTCCATGCGAGCCGCATTATGCATTTCCTTGGTGTAATGGGTACGGGATCATTACTGTTCAGGCGTATGATCGGATTCATGGGACGGATTATGTGGAAAAATCTTATTCAAAGTTGGAAAAAAGATTGACGGAGGATTGGACAGATCCGGACGGAAGACTGTGTACGGTAAAAAATACTTTGATAGGAACAATGGCATCAGCTGTTCCCGGAGATATGCAGGCAGCCTCCAATTTCGCTGTGAGCCGGATTTATAATCCATTTGATCCTGGCTTGGCGGAAAAAGAGTATGTATTGGGAAAACATACTGTATTCGGGGAAAATGCAAATGGAGAGATTGAAGCAAAACTTGGACCATGGGATAAGCTGCAAGATACCGGTAATTTTAAAAGAGGTCCGGGTAGCTTAGTTGGCGGAAGTGCTTCAGCCGCGAAGGAAATGGGAGACATTGCATTTGCAGAGGAATTACTGCGAATCGCGGATGAAACGTTGGAGAGAGTTGATGATGTCAATTGCCATTATTATAAAAATGCTTCGACCGGAGCAAATGCAATGATCGTTCTTGCAAGACTGGCGCAAAAAGATGATTTATATAATATGGTGCATCATGGTCCCGGGAAAGCTGCGCTCGAAGGCCCGATATTAACGGATTGTAAATATCCGGAGGTCCTTGTTGCAAAAGCAAGAAGCCATACGGGAGATGACCTGGAATTAGTTTTATATAACGGGAAAGAAGCAGGAATATATGAGATCGGAATCGAACGTCTCATTCCGGGTCAGATGTATTGTATTGAGGAAACAGAAGAATCGTTTATTGCAGATCAGGACGGTCGCGTTCATCTTAAAGTTGCTCTGAACGGGCGTACCGAATTGCATATTAGAAAACGATAGGAGGAAATACGATGTGTCCATGTTGTGTATTGGGAGTCATTTTTATTGCACAGATTCTTGCTTTGGTGCGATGGTTTCAAAAGAAAATCCTCAAAAAGGATATTAAGCCGGAGGACGAGTATTGGAAACCGGAGTCCATTCTAACACCGAAAATGCAGGCACTATTTCATAACAAAAAGAAGCTTGCGATTATAAGCATTGTGATAGTTTTGGAGGTAGCGGCATTAGTTCTGCTTATAAAGTTTGATGGGTTTATGTTTATCAAGCATCTGTTTATGATGCTGCAGTAGAAAGGAGATATTATGAAACCTTTATTTATGCTGGCAGGAGCATTAACCGGGGTTTTAACCATTGCGATGGTAGTTATTTGCATAGTAGCAAATGTATAGACAAAGAGGAGAAAAAAATGGAAAGAAAAAAAGTACCAGTAACAAAAGAGGCGGAAAACAAGAGTTACTACAAATACTATCTGCAGGAGATTGCTGAGGTTCCGGAAGAGAAAAAGGAGTTTTTAAAAAAACCCTGGGGAAAGACAGAAGACGGTTTGAATATTCATGAGAGAAACAAGCTGTTTGACCCGGGATATTTGCCTGATGAAAAAGGTCTTTTTGAAACGCCTGATGGAGGCATCGTCGTCTCAAACAATACTTTTTTCGAAGGAAGTAATGGAAAGATGTTGCAGTGGTGGTTTGCGTGGCATGGAATCGATCCTCTTCGCTACGCATGCTGGGATTGTTATGATCATTACGGATTGGATATTTCGTATGAAGACTTGGCGAAACTAAAGGATCCAAATATTTCAAATCCGGAGAAATGTTACGATGTAACCCATATCGTGTCAGAGTCGCTCGTTATCGGAGATGAGCCTGCAACGATTTATATTCATTTTAAAAACCCAAATGCATTGGGCTACCAGGCAGAGCGTATCTTTACCGATGAGTGTTCCTTTATGGTAACAGCAAACGTTGAAATCAAGACACCAATGGGTCTGCTCCCGGTTGTCATGACACACATGGCAAGAGATGTGGAAGGTGGATGCGAGCTCCGTTCCCGTTTCTGGCTTGGCTATAATATACTGGATGGAAAGGCAGAGTACTTAATGCCCGGCGGAGTAAAAATCCCGAAAATTCCTGCAGAACAGCTTTTAGGACATAATTTCCAGGAATTTACGAACCTCGCAAAAATCCTGCCTTCCATTTATACAGAAGAGAAAGATAACTGGGATTAATAGGATCTTATAGGGTGCACCTTCGTGGTGCACCTATTGCCTGCAGTATCCGAATCTCCCTGTCATTATTGGGGTTTAAGGATTTTGGCACTTTGTTCGAGCCCCGTCTATCGCTCGTAAAGAAAAGGCTGAGAACTAAAGGTTCTTAGCCTTTTTTCTATTTTTGTCACTTACAACTGCCACTTCTACAGAACCTTACCATAAACGATTTACCTTCGTATTTTTTTTTGAATAATAAGCCGCAGAAAATGAATTTAGGGTGAATTATACAATACATGATATAAAATAATCACCCTAAAATCGATTTTTAATTGCATTTTAGGGTGAAAAGATGTATAAAATACATCAGAGATGCACCCTAAAAAGGAGAAACAAATGAGCAATATCGAAGTAATTCAGAAATTATTAAACGAAAAGGCTGATATACAGGCCCAGATTAATGTTTCAGTTTTTGATGGAAGCATTGAGGTTAAGACGGTTAATAATCAAAAGTATATTTATGTCAGAAAGCGTGAGGCAGGAAAATATAAATCGACCTATGTGGATAAATTTTCTGAAGAACTGTATGCGATGGCCGTCAACCAGGCGCAGCAGATAAGAGCAGCAAAAAAGAAGTTAAGGAAGATTGAAAAAGAACTTGCTGAGCTTGGTTATGAAGAGCATGAGCTTTCGCCAAGAGTAAGATTGAATATTGATTTTGCAAGAGCAAATGTCAATAGTCTGATCTATGATCAAGCAGTGCTTGAAGGCGTTTCAACTACATTTCCTCAAACAGAAACGATTCTTGAAAATGGAATAGTAAATGGCGTTAAAGCGAGTGATGTTCAAAAGATTCTGAATCTGAAGCATTCATGGGAATTTATTGTGGATCCTGATGTTGTATCCTCTGCTTGTAACTTTTATCTTATAAGCCATATCGCAAGACTGGTTAATGAGGGATTTTATGAAAATGGAGGTTTGGTTAGAAGCGTACCTGTTACTATTGGCGGCTCGAGTTATGTGCCGCCAATTCCAAATGAGATAGATGTTAAAGAAAACATAGACCGAATAATTCGAGCTAAACTTGATGATATTGATAAAGCGATAGAACTGGCTCTCTATTGTATGAAAACACAAATATTTATTGATGGAAACAAAAGAGCAGCAATCATCTTTGCAAATCATTTTATGATACAAAGAGGGCTTGGATTACTTGTGGTTCCGGAGAATATTGTTCCGGAGTTTAAGGCACTTTTAGTTACATATTATGAGGGAAGAGATGAAGCGGCAATTAAGCAGTTCTTGAAAGAAAAATGTTGGCGTCGATTCTAACTTAAGAGGATTTCCAGTATTATACAATAGCAGACGATTAGACGAAATGACAGTTATTTTAGAGATGAAGGTAACGGTCGTTTTCTTTTGCTTAAAGGCTGAATGGCAACGACGTCACTCTGGAGGATCAAGGTATTACCTATGTCAGCTGCATCTTACCTATTGTTTTTGACCACTTACCTTGAATTGCAGGACAGGATGTTTCTTTTATGATATTGTTTCATCAACAAAAGAGGAGGCATTATTTATGAATGTCAAGATTGAAATAGCAAAGGAATATGATCCTGCGTATGCGGTCATTTATACTACAGCAGTTACGGAAGAAATTCAGAAGGTTTCCGATTTTCTTCAGCAGGGGAGTGGTCCTGTGACGGGCTATTCAGAAGATCGATTGGTTATACTTCAACCCGAAGAGATCTACATGGTAAGGGTTGAGGATGAAATGACTGCAATTTACAGCAAAGAAAACAGGTATATCTCCCGAAAAAGACTGAAAGAGATATATGCACAAGTAGGGGACCGGTTCTTGCAGATCTCAAAATCCACGATCATAAATCTTCGATACTTGGACAGCATGGAAGCAGGTTTTGGCGGGACAATGTTACTGAAACTGAAAAATGGCTGCAAGGATTATGTGTCACGGTTTTATCTGAAAGCACTTAAGCAGTATCTTGGTTTATAGGAGGTAAAGAAAATGAAACAGATCATAAAAAGCATAGCAATAGGACTTGGAATTGCCTTCGCCATTTTCTGCCTTAGTGGCATAGTATTTGATATTGATCATGGAGGCATCTTTAAGTTGGAGAATTATTCTTTTACGAAAATGGTGATCGGTTGTATCCTTATGGGGCTGGGATGGGGTGCTCCGGCTGTAGTCTACAGCAACGAAAAGATGTCTTCAGGAATAAAGTGTGTGATCCATATTGGGATAGGCATGGTAGTGCAGACGGTTACAGCTTTTATTGTCGGTTATATACCAGCGGGGACAAGTATCGGGAAAGCCATTTTAATCATTGTCTTTGAATTGGCCTTTGCCATGATTATCTGGCTGTGCTTCTTTATCTACAATAAGAAGCAGGTTGACAAGATGAACAAACGTATACAGGAATTAAATTAGACTGGTAAAAAATAGTAAAAATGACGTTATAAAAATTAAAATCTCCCTTTTTTACAAGGATTTTTGCCTGATTTTTTGCACTGTTTTGAAGTGCAAATATTATGATTTTCCCTGACTGAGAATGCAAATCTCCTTATTTTATTAGGGTTTAGGCGTATTTTTGCCATCCTTCGAGCCCCGTCTATCGCTCGGTGAGAGAGATCCGGAAAGCTTATAAAATCAAGGCTTTCCGGGTTTTTTGTTGCTCAGGAAATTGTGCCAGATTTGGTGCACTTTTTGAGATTTTGGTGCACCGCTACGATGCACCGTTTTTTTCAGCGGACATATTCATGTTTTCGCCGAAGATTCAGGACATTTCTTTTGTTTTCCAGATTATCCTGTGTGTAATAATGCTTACGGATTGTCTCCGGGGAGTTTCCAAACATCTGTGCTGCCATGACCACATTGCCGCCGGAAATGTTGACGACTTCTGTGATGGCATTTCGTCTGAATGCATGAGTTCCGCGGACGCAGTCTCTCGTTACAGGGATATCCAGACGGACACACATCCGGTGGAAGAACTGGTAAACCGTGTCATTCGAAATACAGCCATTCTCTGATTCAGCTGGAAACAGAAACGGACTATCCGGATAATACTTTTCATCGATCGCTTTCAGCCTTTCAAGGAATTCCTGTTCAAGATCAGCAATCGGATAATACCGTGCCTTTCCATTTTTCGTGTATTCCACGATCTTATTGGCGTTCCCAGGAGCATTTTTAAGGGTTATTTGTTCTCTATGGATATAAATGCTGCCTTTCTCAAAATCAACATCCTTCCAAGTCAAAGGCGGGATTTCTCCACGTCGCATCCCGGTAATGATCTGGAATTCCAATGCATATGCAGGAATATAATCCGGCTGTTCTTCGTGATACCGGGCAAGCTCGTTCTCGAACCTGACCAGTTCATCTGTTGAATAATCCCGTTCGATGATTGGCGTGGTTTCATAGAGCATACGGTGATAATCTTTCCAAACAATTCGGCTGGCTGTATTTTCCTTGACCCAGCCAAGGAAATATGCCCTTTTGTAGACCGCATTGATGATACCGCGGATTGAATCCAGTCCTTTTTTGGACAGATGATTATTTTTGAGAATACGCCGGATCATATCATCCAGATCAATAATGGTGATATCTTCGAGGGGTTTAAGTTCAAATCCGGTGCCTGCAAAAAATCTTTTATATTCGGATTTATTGCGGCTGACCGTGTTCATCTTGGAAAACTTTCTCTGGTCCGAGATGTTTTCCAATTCAAACCGCTGCGTTTCCTCGAATGCACGCTTAAACGTGATCTCTGCTTCTGCATCCTGTCGGGTATCGTATTCAAATACTTTGTCCTTCAGTTTTTCAAGGTTCTTAGAGCTGAGCTGCCGTCTGCCTTCTTTGGCTGTAAGATCTGGAACCCAGACCCGATATATGCCTTTGGCGTTCGGCTTATCAGGAAAATGATATTTTTCCAGAACTTTTTTTCGTTTCATCATATATTTCACATGATCGAATAATGCAGGCGAAATATCGTCGTCCTCAAGTCCTTCGAAAAATGTATCATCGGGTAAATATTCTGTCAATGCTTCTAAAGATTTGATTTTGGTCAAATAAGCATCATCCTTTCTTATAAAATTTCATTAAAAAAGAGCCCTAAGGCTCATCCGTCAATAGTTTCTGTTTGTCTGTTAATGGAATCGGTCAAGAAGGTAATAATTCATCCTGCCTCAGCGTGAGAGATCCCTTGACCGCTTCTTTTTCGGTTTTGCATGCTCATGTGATGGCACGCTCTGTGTTTTTTGTTTTTCGGAAAGCGATTTTTCCTTTGTTGGAGTCAGACTTTTGAAAAATTCTTTAACTTTTTCCGGAAAGCGTTCCAGCGCCTCCAGATATGGTTTGCAGAGTTCTTTCATCTCCATTAACTGAGCTGTTAGTCTTTCTACCCGGCTACGAAGTCTGTAATTATCATTCTGGAGCCTGGAGTTTTCTCTTCGAAGTTCATGAATCACGCTCCTGGATGCAATCCCTTCTTTGGCCAGTTCTGTCAGGCTTTTATAATCCTCTTGGTACAGAGAATATTTGCCTCCCAGCTTTTTCTGCCCGAGATTATCGATCTCATGATAGGTTTTATAGTTTTGATGGTTTTCACTATAGGAAATCTGTTCTATTTCGATCTTTTCAGAGATTTCCGAAAGACGCTCTTTGTCTTTCCTGATCTGGTATTCCAAAGAAGTCAAATGTTCTGCCGTGCTCCCTGGAATTCCTCGCTCAAAATCGCGGAATCCTTTTTCTTTCAGGTAGTCAAAGACCTGGTCCTGCAGAATGCTGTAAGACTTTCGGTACATTGGTTTCCCATTAGCTTTCAGGATCGGCTGCCCCTGTTCATCCTGTGCAGGAGTATTGGAGACCCATTTTTTGGAGTGGCTGATCTGTTGGATCACTTCTTTTACGGTTCCCCGCAGTTCCGGATCCTTGCATCGTTTTGACCACAGGACTTCTTTTTCCACGACAGGCAGGGCGACAACATGCAGATGATAGTGATAGACCGGATAACCGTATTTTTCTGACATTGCCTGATTCAGCTCATCCGCATGCATGACAGCGGAAACAATATTTTGCTCCCCGTATAGTTCCTGAGTGAAATGAAATGCTTCCTCATAAAACTGTTTTGCATATTCATAACCGCCATGCGTTTCAAAATAATCCGTGTTCACATCGATGATCATTTCGTCAAAAAGCTTTGCATCCTTTTTCAGACCTCTTGTAGACACTTTTCCTTCTTCAATCTTTTTCTGCAGATAGTCGTTATAAGTCATGCCGCTTGTATCTGCAAATACGATATTCATATCGGACCGTTCCAGATCCACGTTCATGTTTTCGTATGATTCATTTTTCCGTTCGTTGTGCCGTTCCACTTTTCCAATCTTTGCTGCGGAATATTGACTGACACGGGCGACGGATCTGTTTTGTGCTGCCAATAGTCATATCCTCCTTTCTGTATTGGCTGCGGATGGTTTTGTTACACAATATTCCCTGAATGTGTGTAACCCACTATGACACTTTCATGGCGTAGCCATGCAAAGATGTCGTGGGCCAGAGGGGATCCCTCTGGACTCCCATAAAGAGGGCAACCACATCCTTCACGCGTATCCCTTCTGGGACACGGTGAATTATTACCTTGTTGCCCTCTTTAGCCCGGCAATTTCCAGTACCAG
>JAFWCK010000015.1 GCA_017536965.1 Lachnospiraceae bacterium
AGAGATTTTTGTCAATTATGATCCGGATCTTCGGATGTTTGCGGAATGGCTCAAGCAGTTATTTGGCGAGAGCGAGGGAAAAGACGGCTACGGCATCTTCCCGGCATCGCTGAACTTTACCTCCGATCTTCACTCCATGGGGCAGATGATCCAGGACGGAGAGCGGAACATTTTTGAAACGATCATTAACATAGAAAATACACCGCGGGATCTTCCGATTGCAGCTTTTGAAGAAGATTTCGATGGATTTAAATATCTGGAAGGAAAGCCGGTCAGCCTGCTGAATCAGACTGCGTTAGTAGGAACGGCAAACGCACATATTGAGGGCGAGGTTCCGCAGATCCTCTTTTCCATTCCGGACCGCAGTGAGCATTCTTTGGGAGAGCTGTTTTATTTCTTTGAGTTTGCCTGCGGCGTAAGCGCTTATCTGGAAGGCGTCAATCCGTTCAACCAGCCGGGCGTGGAAAGCTATAAGAAAAACATTAAGGAATTATTGAGCAAGTATAAAGATTAATCCTCTTCGATGACCTGGATCTCCAGAAAATCGAACGGAATTTCTTCGATAAAAGAATCGGCGCGGAAGCGTGTTTTGGATACTCGTTTGAAGTCCGAGATATTGCCTTCCAGCCAGATGGGAACACTCAGATCAAATGTATGGCAGATCTCCGCAAGCCCGTCCATGACTTTGCGGGTGCGGTTGATCGAGGCGTCATCACAGACATACACGTGATCACGCAGCATCTTATTATTGCGATAGAGTTTTCCCCATAACCGAAACATGTGTGCATTGTAACACAGGCGGCAAAAGCAGTTCAAGGGGACAAAAGGAGAAGAAGTGCGTATGGATGAAAAGATTCTGAAACTGAAAGAATGGGTGGATCAGAGCGACAACATCGTATTCTTCGGCGGTGCCGGTGTTTCCACCGAAAGCAACATCCCGGATTTCAGGAGCGTGGACGGATTATATAATCAGGAATATGATTATCCGCCGGAAACGATCCTGAGCCATACCTTTTTCATGCGGAATCCGGAAGAGTTTTACCGGTTTTATAAAAACAAGATGCTACTTCTGGACGCCAAGCCGAATGCCGCTCATTTAAAACTGGCGGAACTGGAAGCAAAAGGAAAGCTGAAAGCAGTCGTAACGCAGAATATCGACGGACTGCATCAGGCGGCCGGCAGCAAAGTGGTTTATGAACTGCATGGAAGCGTGCACCGGAATTACTGCATGAAATGCGGGAAGTTCTTCGGGCCGGAATATATAGCAGCAGCAGAGGGCGTTCCGCACTGCGATGCCTGCGGAGGCATGATCAAGCCGGACGTAGTGCTGTATGAGGAAGGCCTGGATCAGGAAGTGATCGAGGGCGCTGTGACAGCAATCTCTCGTGCAGACGTTCTGATCATCGGCGGCACAAGTCTGGTCGTTTATCCGGCAGCCGGCCTGATTGATTATTATAGAGGCAATAAACTGGTCCTGATCAACAAAAGCTCAACACCAAGGGATAGGATCGCGGACCTGATCATAAATGATAGTATTGGAAAAGTCTTCTCAGAAATATAAAGGAGGAAGTTATGGATAATACGTTTTTAGAAGGCGGAATTGAAAACCTGGAAAAGGTCAAGGAAAAACTCCGGGAAGAAAGCGGAAAGCAGGAAGCTTTTAACGCGGCAGAGGCTGAGCTGAAAGCAAAACAGAAAGATCTGGAAAACCAGAAAAAGTACATGACGGACAAGATTGCTACCGCGACCAAGGAACGCAGAGCAGAGCTGAAAAAACAGCATGACGAACAGGTCGATGCAGTAGCAAAAGAACTGAAGGAAGCTGAAAAAAGGAGAAAAGATGCAAAGGCAAGTGCTGTCAGCGAAAGAATGAAAAATGAAACGGCTGATCTGGTCGCACAGAACGAAGGTTTTAAGAAAGCCAATGCAGAATTATTCCGGGCAAACAAAGTACCGGCATTTTGTAACACGGAATTATATTATTCCCTGTTTGCGCCGAAGACCGGAAAGAATTTCATCTTCTTTATCATTACGGTTATTGTGACCCTGGGCCTGATCCCGAACATCATCTGCCTGCTGATCAAATCAGACCAGCTGATCTTAAAGATCCTGGTTTACATGGCAATCGTCATTTTCTTTGCTGCTATTTACTTTGTAATCTTTGCAACAACCAGAGGAAAAGGCAGAGGAGCGGCAATTGAACAAGGCCGTCTGAATATGGATCAGATTGAAAAGAACAACAAAGAGATCAAAAAGATCCAGCACGGCATCAAGACCGATAAAGATGAATCTCTTTACGGCCTGGAGGAATATGACGCCCAGATCAGTGAATTCCAGAGTTCTCTGGAAAGCAAGATTACAGAGCGTGATGAAGCACTGAAAGTCTTTGATGAGGAAACATCCCTTTCCATCAAAGATGAGATTGAAAAAGAAAACATTCCTGTCATCGAGCAGATGGAAGCAGAATTGTCAGAGATGGAGAATGGCCTGAATGCACAAAAAGCAGAAGTGGTCAGTCTGGGCGAGGAGATCTCCAATTCTTATGGTGTCTTCCTGGGCAAGAAGAATATGAGTGAAGAGCGGATCGATAAAATGATCGGCTTAATGCAGGAGGGCAAGGCCGAAACCATCATGCAGGCACTGGATCAGATTAACGGCGAAATCAAATAATGCCTGAAAAGAAACACAGAAAACACATTCCGCCAAGTGCAGGACAATATTCTATCAATCGGAAACGGAGAAGGAAGAGGCTGACGATCATCCTGACGATTGTAGCTGTCATTCTTTTGGGTGCCGGCGCATTTGCCTACTTCTATTTCCGGACGTTTGACAATTTCAGTGTCGTTACTTCGCTGGATCTGGCAAATGCGGATGAGCAGACGATCATTGTCCCATACAACCGAGGATTCATGCGCTGTTCCTGTGAAGGCGTGACCTATTTTGATAAAAAAGGAATTCTCTGGGCAGAAAGCTTTGAGATGACACAGCCGGTCACGGCATCCTGCGGCTCCTATTTTGCAGCTGCTGATATGAAAGGAAAGGATGTTTATCTGTATGATGTGAGCGGCCTTTGCAATCGGGTCACACTGGGTCATCCTATTACAGATCTGGAAGTGTCCGAGCAGGGGGTCATTGCGGCAGCCACCAGCGAAAGTGATTCTAATTTCATAGAAGTTGTAGACAAGGACGGAAACGAACTGGTCACAGCAAAGAGCGTCTTTTCCTCCAGCGGATATTTGACCGATATCGCGCTATCCAATGACGGCTCCAAGCTGGTTGCACTCTATGTTTATGTCAGTGAAGGAACGCTGGAATCCAAAGCAGTCTTCTATGATTTCTCTCACGGAAACGGTGGAGAAGATATGGTGGTTGGCGGATTCAATCAGTACCAGGGAACCATTTTAACGACCGCGAAATTTATGTCCGGTGGAAAAGTCTGCGTGGTAGGGGATAACGCCCTTACAATTTATAACTTCCAGGGGACACCTTCTATTGTAGCGGAGAATCTGAGTCTGGATGTCCAGATCCAGAATCTGTTTTTTGATGAAAGACACATCGGCATGATCGCAGAAGATGAAATGAACGAACACAGTTATGTGCTGAAGATCTATAACCTGCAGGGTAAGGAAATATTGAACCGCGGTTTTGACTTTGCATTTAATAAAGCCACTTTTACCGGCGGCGGAGTTGTGGTATATTCCGCCAATGATCTGGAAATGTTCAGCTATACCGGCGTGCAGAAGTGCTCGCTTACGCTGGACGAGCGGATCATGGCAATCTGTACCTGCGGCAATGAGCGGGATCTGGTATATGGTTCCGCAGTGGATACCGAGTTTATCAGACTGAAATAAGATCGGAAAGGAAAAAACAATGAGCACGGCGGCATGGATCGCTACAGTAGTCGTTATAATAATACTGGTTCTTTTCTTCTTCTACGGATTAAGGAGAGGTTTTTTAAAGATCGTCCTGACAACCCTGGCATTGATCGTAACGATCGTGGCAGCAGGCCTTTTGGCACCGCATCTTTCCAAGTGGCTGGGCACGACCTTCATCGGCACCGGCATTGAAAAATCCATTGATTCCTACATGGATAAAAAGATCGATAAGCAGTCAGAAGCACTGGTGAATAAGACAAAGGAGATGCAGGAAACCGTGATCGATAAACTGCCTCTTCCTAAGTTTTTAATGAAGGATATCAGCAAAAAGAATGAAGCGTCACAGTACAAGCTGCTGGATGTAAGCACGTTTAAAGAGTATATCAGCAAACGTCTCAGCAATATTATACTGCAGGCAATCTCTTATATTATTCTTCTGATCGTGATCTATGCAGTGCTGCGGATCATACTTAAGATAGTTGGAGTGATTGGAAAGATTCCTATTATTGGCGGGATCAACCGGCTGCTTGGAGGCATCCTTTGCCTGGTTGAAGGACTGCTGATCCTCTGGTGTCTCTGCTTCCTGATCACAGCTCTTTCCGGAACTGCTTTTGGAGAAAGTGTTCTGAAGGTGATCAATGAGAGTCCGGTCCTGAAGCTGATCTATGACAACAATATGCTGGGGATGCTTGTCAGTTCGGTTTTTAAGGCGTCATAATAATTGCAGATTCTGCAGCCCCCTGTTTTACAGGGGGCTTTTTTTATTGTGCAGACTTGCACAATTGCCATATACATTTCTATAAACATTCAATAATCAAAACCATTTTGCTTCCTCATACAATGATATTACCTAAAAAAGGAGAAGAACAAACAAGCACAAGAGACAGCGAGGGCGCCTCCAGGAAACTCCTGGGAATGCCCGCAAAAAGTAAGGAGGAAGTATGTTGCAGATTACAATCAATGGAAATCCGATTACTGCACGGGAAGGAGCAACGATTTACGAAGCTGCTTTCGAGGATAAGTATGCCAGAACACAGTTCGACACAGATATCTTATCCTTGCAGTATTTCAAAGGATTACAGGAAAAAGATGACAGCGGACTGTGTATCGTGGAAGTTCCGGGAAAAGGGATCGTGAACGCTCTGGATACGACAGTCGAAGATGGGATGGCAATTTTAACAAAATCTGCCGAAGTAAGAGAAAGACAGGCAAAAGCTCTGCAGGAAATCTTGGATCATCACGACAGAGACTGCAGAAACTGCAGCCGTACAGGCAACTGTGAACTGCAGGATGTTCAGTACTCTCTCCGTATGACAAAGAAACCAGACAAAGAACCTATAGCGCCGGTTATCACTGATGGAATCATCGTCCGTGATAACAATAAGTGTATCCGCTGCGGCCGTTGTGTTGCTGCATGTGAAAAATATCAGGGAATCGGAGCTATCAAAATGGAAGGTGAAGGAATGAGCGGAAAAGTCGTTCCTTCCAAAGGTGCAACACTGATCGAAAGCGGCTGTGTTGGCTGCGGTCAGTGTATTACAGTATGTCCGGTCGGGGCCCTTCATGAGCGTGATGATGTGGCAGAAGTGTTAAGTCTTGTTAAAGATCCGGATAAGTATGTTGTGATCCAGGCAGCACCGTCTGTTCGCGCTGGCATTTCCGAAGCATTTGGTTATCCAATCGGATCAGGAACAAAAGGAAAATTAGCAGCGGCACTCAGAAAAGTTGGATTTGACAGGGTATTTGATACCGTATTCTCTGCAGACCTGACAATAATGGAAGAGGCAAACGAGCTTGTTGAAAGAATCAAAAGCGGTGGTAAACTTCCAATGTTCACTTCCTGCTGCCCGGGATGGATCAATTATTGCGAAACTTTCCAGCCGGATTTTCTGGATAACTTATCTTCCTGCAAATCTCCACAGCAGATGTTCGGTGCAATGGTAAAGACTTTCCTTTCTGAAAAGGAAGGCATTCCGGCAGAAAAGATCATTGTTGTCAGTACGATGCCTTGTACAGCAAAGAAGAGAGAGCTTGCAAGAGATCATCAGAATGCAGCTGGTGTTCCGGATGTTGATTATTCCCTTACAACACGTGAAGTAGCCCGCATGATCCTTCAGTGCGGCATCTCCTTCCCTGGTCTGGAAGACGAGGCCTTTGATGCACCTCTGGGAATCGGTTCCGGTGCAGGCACAATCTTCGGTGCAACTGGTGGTGTCATGGAAGCAGCTCTCAGAACAGCAAACGACTGGCTGAATGGAACAGAACAGGATGAGATCGATTTCACAGAAGTGCGTGGCGTAAACGGAGTGAAAGAAGCTACCTATAATGTAGGCGGCGTCACACTTAGAGTTGCAGCAGTCAGCGGCCTTGATAATGCAGGAAAACTGCTGGAGAAGATCCGCTCCGGCGAAGTGCAGTATGACTTTGTTGAGTTTATGGCATGCCCGGGCGGCTGTGTAAATGGCGGCGGACAGCCTCAGCAGAAAGCTAAAGTTCGAATGATCGATGATATCCGAGCAGAACGTGCGATGACACTGTATCGTCTGGATAAGAGTGATATGTTACGGAAATCTCATGAGAATCCGGAGATCAAGGAACTTTACGCAACATTCCTGGGCGAGCCGGGAAGTGAAAAGGCACACGCATACCTGCATACAAAGTATCAGGCGAAAGGAGAGGCAAAATGAGAATAAGTGATTTACAGGACGATCCTCGTCGTATGAATAAAGTAACTGTCGATCCGGATCTGTGCATGGGATGTATGAAATGTATCAGAACCTGCTGCTATGACGTATATGAGTGGGACCCGGTAGAGAAAATGTCTACAGCAGCATATCCGGAAGAGTGCGCATCCTGCTATCAGTGCATGTATTTCTGCCCGGCAGGAGCAATCAAAGTGGAAGAAGCAGAACTGTCATTTTATGATCAGTTATATGATCCGCTTGGAATGAACGATTAGGAGGAATAAGAATATGGAAAATAAAAGAATCACATATACAACAGATGTCCTGGTCGTAGGCGGAGGTCTCGGCGGCGCAATCATGGCACAGAAGCTTCATATGCTGAAACCGGATGTTAAGATTACGGTCATGGAAAAAGGCTATTTCGGCTATACTGGTCAGACAACAAAAGCCGGCCATGGAATGTGCATGCTCTCTCCGGAAGCAGGGGATGATATTTATGCAATGTGTAAAGAGCAGATAGAGCATAACCCATACGGAACGTATCTGAATGATCAGGATTATCTGCTGGAATACCAAAAGGAGCAGTACACTTATATTCAGGAACTCGAGCGCATGGGTGGTAAGTTCTCCCATGAATTAGATGGTTCTTTACATCATCATCATGAATTTGAAGGCAAGAAGATCTCAGCAGTTCAGATTGATGTTGACTTCATGACACCATTCTGCAAGCAGGTTATGGCAGGCGGCGCACAGATCTTAGAGCGGACCTATTTTACCGATCTTCTGACAAACAATGGTGAAGTTGTTGGTGCTGTTGGTTTTAATCTGGACACGACAGACTTTATTGTCGTAAGAGCAAAAGAAGTTGTTCTTGCCATGAATGAGTTTAACCCATCCTGCAGAGATATGTTCTATGCACCGGCAACCGGTTATGCAGCTGCATATGAAGCAGGCGCACAGCTCCGCAACGTGGAGCACCTGACGGAGTGGGATCTTGTTTACAGAAATACAGGAAACTTCCTTTACGGCGTACATTGGGTCGTAAGCAACAGCAAAGGGGAGAACATTTTCCGGAAATACAATTCACAATCTGTAGAAGAGTTAGATGTTACATTGATCCGTGGTATGGCAAAAGAGCTGGAGATGGGCAATGGTCCTCTGGTAGCAGATTTCACACAGCTTCCTAAGGTAAATGAAGGTGCAGATGGCTTCTTCCATGGTATTGAAATGAAACAGAGAGTCGACCTGGATGAGTTTATCCGCGGATATCAGAACATCGATTTAAATAACCCGAAACCGGAAGTATCTGTATCCTACCGTGTCAGCATCCGTTCCTTAAGGATCGACGTGGAAGGCAAGACTTCAGTTCCTCATCTTTGGGGTCTGGGACAGATGACCACAGCCGGTTCTGCACACGGTAGCTGGGTACATGGCGATGGACTTGGCGTTGCTGCAAAGACAGGTCTGATGACTGCAAAAGCAATGGCAAAATATATTGATGATGCAGAACTTGGTGAGATCAATGAAGAGCAGGTGGAATTCTTCCGCAAGAGGATCTATGAGTCAGCAGAATATAAAGGAGAGTTTCGTCCGGATAACGTGATCCGTTATATCTCCCGTCTGATCAAGAGACCGGAATTCAGCTTTAACAAAACGGAGGAAAGCATGAACGCTCTGCTTGCAGAGTTACAAGATATCCGCAGCAAATATAAAGACCTGATTCATCTGCCTAAGGTGAACGGACATTATCTTGCAAAGGCAATCGAACTCCGCACCATGATCGATATGCTGGAAGTAATGTTTGAAGTCTTCAAGGTCAGAAAAGAAAGCCGCGGATGCTTCAGCCGTTTGGATTACCCGGAGCGAGATGACAAGCATTGGCTGAAATGGGTCATCGTAGATAATAAGAGCGAAGACGGAAAACCTCATATCTTCTTTGAACGGATTCCGTTTGAAAGATATCCGTTCAAGCCGGAAGGCTGGCAGGAAATAGAAATGTAATCTGACAATATCAGTTACAGTATATTAATAAATCTTCTCCAAACGAAAAGCCGGAGCCTGTAATGGGCCCCGGCTTTTTCTGAAGCTTTTTTTAAGGAAGCAATTCATGAGTATCCGGTTGATAATTCAACTTGAAAAGTTCATAAGACAGGATAATATATTGCCGTTCCTTATAGTCCTCGTAATCAATGTCCACCAGGGAATCAATCATTTTCAGACGATAACTTAAGGTATTGCGGTGGATGTTCAAAGCATCGGCTGCTTCCTGGCTCCTTCTTTCGTGTACGAGATATAGGTAAAGAGTGTACGCAAGTTCGGTATCATTTTTCTGATCGTGTTCCAGCAGCGTCTTTAATTTTGGATGGCAGTAGGTAATAAAAGATTCTTTGCTGGTAAAAGTGTTTGCCATGTGCTGAAGATAATAGTCTTTGTAAGCATACAGACCGGCAGTATTTTTAATTGCGGCGCCAATCTCGATTGCCCGGAGGGACTGCTCATAATATCCCCGAAATTGAATAATATCGGTAAAAACGTTGCTGAGTCCTGCAAAAAGGTTTTCGCGGACACAGAGCGCATTGATCAGTTTAAATTCTTTTTCTCCCAGATATTTCTTGTCCGGAAAAGAAAAAATAACAATGATCTGTCCGTTGTAATGCAGAGTTTTGGTTCCGACAAGAAGAGATTCAAATTTGCTTCGCAAAGAAGAAAGGTTAAGGGTATCGTTGGTTCGGGCTGCTTCAATCACCATACAGTATTTGTTTTTGGAAAACTCATGATTAACATAATTGAAACGGCCGGATTGATTTGCAGAGGAGCCGATTTTCTCATCCAGAAGATCTCTTAGGAGATATTCATATGGATAACCGGAGTTGTTACGGATAAATTCGTTCTTTTGCATCTGCTGACTGATGCCCATTTTCAGCATATAAAGGAGACGGATGTCAGAGTCTGTAATTGGACGGTTGACGCCATCGATGACCAGGTGTCCCATATCTTTTTTGGTACTGATCGTACAGATGACCTGTTCATATCCGATTTCTTTGTGAAAAACTCTCAGTGGAGTTTCTTGTTTTTTCACGCGTTCGTGAATATGTCCGTGTGCATTGATCAATTTATACTCTTCGTCAGTAAAGCCCATGGCTTCAATGATTTTTTTCCCCATTGGAGTCTTTTCCGCCTCTTCATAATTGCATGCGAGCAGATTGAATCCAGAGTCAAAAAGATAAACCGGATTATTGAATGCCGGGGCGATCTTATCGATCATCGCCTGGATCCCCTGTTCGTGAAACAAAATGTTTATAAGAGAATCGCCAAATAGTCCGGTGCTCAACTGATCATCAAAGTAAGAACGCAGAATATTTGCGATTTCAGCCAGCTTCCCTGCAGGTGCGTGCACATCCAGGATATTAACAGGGATATCACCATAGTGGGTATAACCAGATAAATCTTTTTTTTGGGGATTCATGACCAGGATGTTCATATATTCGACCGGTTTCAGGTCTTTCAGCCGCTTTGGGCTGTCTGCCAGATAAAGCGTGTGCTGAAAATAAGGCATGATGGCGCCGTTTAAATTCTCGATCATATCGAGACAAAGAGTATAATCATGCATGTAAACAGTGCATTCATATTCACCAAGCTGCTGCCGAAGGATCTCCATATCAATATACATAACACTTCTCCCTTGTTATTCCACGATAGTTTGTAAACTGTTCCGCAACGCTTCTCTTGAAATGAATATAGCATAATGCTTCAAACTGTGCAACGCGCACAACATCTGCAAGGAAATTCCCGTAATTGACTAAAAAGAAATAAAAACCGCTTGCTATGATTTAGATTAAGAAGCACCAACCGAGCATTTGGCAAAATGTCGTGATACCAAATGGAGGTTAAAAAAATGACTGATAATAAAGTAAAGTATGAAGAGCGAATGAACCGTATTAACACTGCGATTGCGCTCAAAGAGCCAGATCGCGTCCCTATCATTCCTTTTGCACAATGTTATCCAGTCCTTCACGCCGGACACACAATGGCAGAAGCGTTGTACGACGCAAATGTTGCAAAAGACGGGATCAAAAAATACCTACTGGAATACGAACCGGATATGGGATTTAACTATTACGACCTGTTTGCCGGACAGGGACCGATCATGGACAAGATGGGTCTGAAATTTATCCAGTGGGCGGGACAGAAAGGCAGTATCGTTCCGGATAACTGCATCCATCAGTTTGTAGAAAAGGAATATCTGGAAGAGGACGAATTTGCAGAGTATGTACAGGACCAGACAGGATGGATCCAGAGAAAATACTTTCCGCGATGCTATGAGAATCTGAAAGGAATCGCGAACATGGATCTTCGCGGCGCCGTTGGCTGGGGTTTTTTACCGGCTATGATGCAGTTTGCAAATCCAGAGATCCTGGAGAGCATCAAAACGATGACAGAGATCGCGCCGATGGTGCTGGGTTTCTATAAAGAAATGGCAGAATTTGAAGTGGAGCTGGAAGAAATGGGGTTCCCGGTTCAGTATGGCGCAACCGTCTGCACGGCGTTTGACAATATCAGCGATACCCTTCGCGGAACCATGGGTATTATGATGGATCTTTTTGACCAGCCGGAAATCGTTCATCAGGCAATCGATATGATCTATCCGAGCACGATCGGAAGCGCGCTTGCGCAGATGCAGAATGCCATTGGTAAATGGGTGCATATCCCGCTGCATAAAGGCATGGACGGATTTATGAGTCCGGCACAGTATGACGAATTCTACTGGCCAACCCTGAAAGGGCTGATCATGGCCATCCTGGATGCGGGATACACTCCATATATTTATACCGAAGGAAAATATGACAGCCGCTTAGAGCGTCTGACAGATCTTCCGGATGGAAAAGTGGTCATCCATTTTGAGTCGGTAGATATGAAAGAAGCAAAACGGATTGTAGGACCGCATTCCTGCATCACTGGCGGATTTAATGGAAGACTGTTAGAAAGCGGAACGGTTGATCAGGTCAAAGACGAAGTGAAACGTGTTCTTGATATTTATGCACCGGGAGGCGGCTATATGTTCGATGTCAATGACACGATGGATGACTGCAAACCGGAAAACGTGGAAGCAATGTTTGAAACGGTACGCGAGTACGGAAAATACTAAGAGCATTTTATTGTAAATAAGCCGCGGGAAAAGCGGTGAAGGTAATTAGCAAGCATAAAAAAAGAGGAGGAAATCGTTCATGGAAAAAACACAAAAGGCAATTTGGTACGGACCAAAGCAGATCCTGATGATCATCTTTACCGGTATTCTGCTTCTGATCGACGCATGCATCGTCGGCGGTTCCACCAACACAGTTCTTCCAGCGCTCTCCGGAGCATATGGCTGGAACGTTAACACGTTAAATATTTTTGCAGGACTCGGATGTATTCTGGATGGTCTGGGAATCCTGTTCTGGTCGAAGTTTGCCCGCAAATCTGCTAAGAAACTGGCAGCAGTCGGCCTGTTTGCAACCACGGTTTGTATTATTATCTTCGGTTATTCACAGAACATAGTTCTGACCTGCATTATGATCCTTCTTCTTGGTCTTGCAGGATCTATGTATGCATCTACTGCTGTTATGACGCTGACCGCTAACTGGTGGCCGACAAAGAAGGGCGCCGTTCTCGGATGGTCTACAATGGGTATCATTCTGATGAGTGTTGTTTATGCTCCGTATATGCCATCAGCATTTGCTAAATTTGGTATTGGCCTGACTAACGTTGGTATCGGTATTTTTGTTGCGATCATGGGTGTGATCAGTCTCTTTGTTGTTAAAGATACACCGGAAGAAGCGAACACAACACCAGACGGTTTAACCGGCGTTTCTCTGGAAAAAACAAAAGAGATCACAAAGGCTCTTTCTGAATATCAGAGCCCATATACATTTGGAAAAATGGTTAAGAACCCGAACAACTGGTTTGTTGCTTTTGCAATGGGTATTTCCCTGATGGTTGCTATGACATTTATCGCTTCTACCATTCCGGCACTTCTGTCCTTTGGTTATAACTTTGGTCAGGCATCTGCAATCTTTGCAGTCGGTGGTGTTGTAGCGCTGGCAGGATCATGGATCCTTGGTATGCTGGATATGAAGATCGGTACCAGAACAACGGTTATCATCTTCCTGTTTATCATGCTTCTTGGCGCAATCTCCTGTCTGTTCATGCCGCAGAGCATTGTTTTCGGCTGGATCTCCGGTATGATCTTTATGTTCACAAACGGAGGCGCAAAGAACCTGACACCTTCCTTTGTTGCAACGATCTACGGCAGATGGGATTATCCGGCAGCGTTCAGACTGATTGGCTCTGTAGCTTATGTACTGTGTGGACTCGGCGTTATGCTCATTGGTGTGTTCCCAACTTACCAGTCCATGTATATTTTTGACATCATCATGGTCGTGATCGCAATCATTCTCGCATTCCTTTCCAAACAGACATTTATCGGAAAGTCAGATGAAGAAGAACTTTCACAGAATTAAGCGGATTCCAACAGGAGACGCAGAATAAATACAAGTTATGCTTGCAGGGAAAGCCGGCCTCTCAGGTTCGGCTTTTCCGAGCAAGTAGGGAGGCAGCATGGATCAAATATTATTAAACAGCACAGCAGATGTATTTAAAAAAGAATATGTTATTAAAGCAGATCAGGCAGATGAAAACGGCCGCGTAACATGCGGAACACTTGCCCGTCTTATGCAGGACGCAACGACAGCACACATGGCATCATTAGGGATCGGCGTAGATACCCTTATGGAAAAAGACCTTCTGTGGGTGATCGTATGTACGCAGATCAATATCAACCGTTTGCCAAAGAGTGGAGAGACAATAGAGCAGTATACATGGGCTGGTGCAGAAAAATTCGGCATGCAAACAAGACGCTATGCCTTTTTTTCAAAAGAAGGAGAAGAACTTCTTCAGGCAGCCTCCCTGTTTCTTCTGGTTAATAAGGAATCCCGTACGCTCAGTGAAGCAGAAAAAGAAACAGTCAATCTTCCGCTCGTAGAAATTGCCGGCGAGCCAAAACTTCCGAAAATGATGCAGAAATTCCCATCGCTGATGTTTTCAAAAACACACGAAGTTTCCGCTTCGGAGATTGATTATAACGAGCATGTGAATAATGCAGTTTATCTGGAGTGGGCTGATACTATTTTTGATCCGGAATTTACAGAAGAACAAGAAATAAAAGAATACTGGATTCAATATGATCAGGAAATCGTTTTGGGACAGAAAGTTGAAATGAAATATGCTTCTGCTGATAACTGCGCATACCTGAAAGGATACGTGGAAGGAACGGAGTGTTTCAAGATGAAAATTGATTTTTAGTTTTTGCTGGAAGAGAGATTTTTGAAAAAGGAGAAGATGTGATGAGTTCTACAGAAAGAAAACCATATCCAATCACAGAGGAAGAAAAAAAGAATCCGATTTTCAAATATTACACAGAAAACATGACACCGCCAAATCCTGGTCCGATGAAGATCTTGCTAAGCGGCCCAATGGATCCAAAAGATGCGATCCGCCCGGAGCAGGTCAGAGAAATGCTGAAGCCGGGGTACATGAAGGTTGAAACAGGCTACTGCGTCATGGAGGACGGCGGCGGTTATCTGTGCCTGAACAATGACCTGCCGGGAGTCACTTTGGAAATGATCAAATGGTGGTTTGCGTGGCATCCGCTGGAGGATCTTCGTTATAAGATATGGAATCCATACTGTCATGCTGCCTGCGCAGTCGATGAAGCTGACCGGAAAAAAATCAAGGATATAAGTATCCCTCTGGAAAATAAGATCGCGGATGTTGTTCACCATATTGCGGAGGATGTCGGAGGCGGTCTGGAGGATATTGAGATCCATTTTAAGACTCCGGAATTCTTTGGCTTTTCAAAAGAAGAGCTGAAAGAGGCACATTCCTATGTGATTGCCGGATGCGGGCTGGCAGAAAACCGGGAACATGGAAATGGAAAGCTCCCGGTCGTTATGTTTCATTATTACAGAGAGATTGAGGGTGGCATCGAAACCAGAACGCGTTTCTGGATGGGTTATCGGATGGAAGCAGGACGTTCTGTCTGCGTGCTTCCGGAAGGTGCCGCTATTCCGATTGAGGCACCTAAAGGACTGGCACTTCATAACGTGGAAGAATTTGGTCATCTGGCCAGTTTCCTGCCAGACCTTTACGCAGAGTATGGAAAGAAACCATTCTGATCCGGGAATGGCATCCATGCACAAAAAGGCCCCTGCATTTCGTTGCTTTTGGTGAATCTATGCACAATTGTGGCCGATATAATAATGATAGAAAGAAGTAAGTGCAAGTGGAAAGGAGAATCCAATAATGAGCTTTAGTGATAACCTTCCGAAATTAAAACCTTTTAACCGGAGCGTTTCTATCGTAGGCGTGGGCGTTACGCCGTTCAGACAGACGAGAGAGATTCCGGAATTAAACGGGATCACCGAGGGTGAACTTTTCGGATATGCTGCTGTAGAAGCAATGAGAGACGCCGGAATCAACGGCAAAGATGTAGACTTTTTTATTCATGGACAGGCAGGCCCTGGCTGGACCAGTAACTTTGCAACACCAAATATGCATGTTGCAAACTGGTTAGGAATGAAGGGCAAGGCTTCTTATCATCAGAGCGAAGCATGCGCAACCGGCTATGTGGCCTTAGAGACCGCAGTCGCTATGGTTGCATCAGGAACATATGATACGGTTCTCAGCGGATGTATTGAAATGCCGCATTCCATCGCTTACCCGGACAGAGTCCTTACAGAAAGAAGATTGGGAACAGAAGCAATCTTTCATGAGACCTTGTGCTCAACGATCACGAGAGACTATAACCTTTTTACAAACGGAATCCTTCCGTTCCACTGGGAATCCTGGTTCCAGGCTTATGTGGAAGAAAACAATCTGACAGATGAGCAGGCAGATGAACTCCTTGTGCACATGTCTGTTAATGCCCGTAAGATGGCGGCGATCAATCCGATCGGGATGTCTTTTGGAAGAGATTATGACACGGTAGCAAAAGAGAACGGTTTTGGAACAGCAGAAGAATTCCTGACCTCAAAATGGAATCCGAAACTGGGACACTGGTATCGCGTCAGCAATTTTGAGCAGAGATGTGATGGTGCCGGTGCCATGGTCGTGATGCCGACAGAAATGGCTTATGACTATACGGATCATCCAATTGAGATCTTAGGAATTGGACATTCCTGTGTGGAATACGGAAATCCACAGAATGAGAGAACAGGAACGTTAAATGCATATAAACAGGTCAGAGAACTGACCGGGCTGACAGGTGCAGACATGGATCTTTTCATGACCAATGATTTCTTCCTGGCACAGCAGCTCCTTTCCGCAGAAGCATGCGGATATCTTCCGGAAGGGGAAGGCTGGAAATACATGATGGATGACAGATGTACATTTGAGGGAGACCGCCCGATTCAAACAAACGGCGGAAGATGTCATTATGGACATGCTGCAAGCGCATCCGGAACGCATGATATTTTTGAAGTCTGCATGCAGATGAGAGGAGAGGCAGATGCTCATCAGATCAACAGACCTATCAAGCATGCGATGATCAGAGGTTTTGGCGGCGGGCAGAACCTGCTCTGCATGATCTTGAGATATAACTAAAAAGGGAGGAAAGAAAGATGAGATACGCAAAATTAGAAAGAATCGTTAAAACATACTATGACTCCCTGGAAGAGGGAAAAGTGCTGGGACGTATGTGTACTGCATGCGGGCACATTGAATTCCCACCGTATCTGGCATGTAATGAATGCGGAAATCTGGACACCGAGTGGGTGGATCTTACAAACGTAAGAGCTCGTATCACACAGGTCCTTCCTCCGCTTAATGTTTTTCCGGAGAATGAGTTTCAGGATGCACATGACGGCTTTGTTGCAGTTTGTGTAAAAATCGATAACGCTGATCCGTATGTTACTTCCATGGTCCATGTCGGCAGAAATGCATATGATAAGATCCATGCAAACATGGAAAATATTGTAGTAAAACCATATATCATCCAGGGAGCTGATACAAAGATTGTTGTCTGGGTGGATGAAAACTATAAAGAAGAACCAAAGAAAAAAGCAGAAGCAAAGACAGAAGCTCCAAAAGAGGAAAAGAAGGCTCCAGCTGCAAAAGCGGAAACAGCAGCTGCAGATGATCCGATCGTAAAGGCGGTTCTTGCGGCAGCAGCAGAGGGTTACGATGTAGATGCATCTGAACTTTCTCTGGCAACGGATATCCGTGAAGATCTTTCTCCGCAATCGATGAAGATGATCGTAATGCTTTCTTCCATCGAGGAGGCATTGGATATTACGATCGATATCACCGAAGCTGGCGAATGCAACACGATCGCAGATTTTGTTAATGCAGTCAGAGGAAAACTTGGAATCGAAGGAACCGTTTCCGCTGATGCAGCACCGGCAGCAGATCAGGCTCCGGAAGCAGGCGCACAAGGCACAGGAGAAGTGGACGAGGTTACAAAAGTTGTAATCGATGCAGCAGCAGAGGCATATGATGTTGATCCGTCTGCAATCACACCGGATACAGACATCCGCGAAGACCTTTCTCCGCAGTCGATGAAGATGATCGTAATGCTTTCCTCCATTGAAGAAGCGTTGGATATCACAATCGATATCACAGAGGCAGGCGAGCTGAATACGATTGCAGAGTTCGTGGCAAAAGTGAAAGAGAAAATGTAAAGAGAGGAAAAATCCATGACATTTATCGAATCCATCTATGAGAAAGCGAAAGCCAATAAAAAAACAATTGCAGTTCCGGAAAGCACGAACGAAGTGATGCAGAAAGCATCAGCAAAAATCCAGGCAGACGGAATTGCAGAAATCATCCTGGTAGGGGATCCCGCAGCAATCAACGCAAAGGCAGAAGAACTTGGGTTGGATATCTCTTCTATTCGGATCGTAGATTCCGCAGATGAGGATTATAAGAATGCGCTGTTGGATAAATATGAAGCTTCTCCATATAAGGTAATGGGAAGAAAGTTTATAGAAAAGAGGATCGGAGACCCGGTTTATCTGGCAACCCTGATGGAAGCAGTGGGAGAGGTAGACGCCACCATCGCCGGTATTGATACAACAACGTATGAATTCGTTCTTGCAGCGAACAGCATTATTGGTATGGCACCGGGCTGTGTTACGGCATCCGGCCTTCAGATCTTGGAACTGGAAGAATTCCAGGGAGAAAAGGACAAATTTATCGGCATCTCAGACGGCGCAATCAATGTTGAACCAACGGTTGAGCAGCATGCAGGAATCGCAATTGCATCCTGCGATACTTTTGAGGCTATTACCGGAATTGAACCAAAATGTGCATTCCTCTCCTATTCCACAGATGGGTCAGGCGGAATGAGCGCTCCGGTCAAGAAAGTGCGTGATGCAGTAGCACTTGCACAGTCACTGCGTCCGGATCTTAAGATCGACGGAGAGTTCCAGTTTGACGCGGCACTGGTTCCGGCAGTCGGTAAAAAGAAGGTGAAACGTCCTAGCGAAGTGGCAGGTGAAGCGAATGTTCTGATCACCCCGGATGCTTCCTGCTGCAATATCTGCGGAAAAGCAATCCAGTTTACCTCCATTTGCAGATCTTATGGACCGCTCTATCAGGGATTCCGCCTTCCAATCCTGGATTGCTCCAGGGGTATGGATGAGATCATTGCATATGATAATATCGCGCTTCTTTGCGTTCAGGCAGGGTTTAAAAAATAATTGACTTGGGAATTGAGAGGAAAAAGATGAAAGAATATACCGTTTTAACGATTAATCCGGGATCGACCAGTACAAAGGTTGGTGTTGTAAAGGGCGATAAAGTTGTTTACGACGGGACGGTTGATCACGACAGAAGTGAGTTTGCAAATTGTGCCACCTTTGCAGATCAGTACCCTCTGAGACTGGCAAAGATATATGAAGCACTGGAAGCGGCAGGAATTGAAAAGAAGGAAATAGATGGCATCTGTGGAAGAGGTGTTGGCCTTTATGCTTGTGAAGGCGGTACCTATAGAATTGATGAACTGGTCTATGACCATGCTTCCCATGATGTAGCAGGAATCCATCACCCGGCAACCTTGGGGATCGTACTAGCATATAACATTGGAAAAGAGCTGGGTGTTCCTACATTCTTTGTTAATCCGATGCCGACGGACGAACTGAAGGATGTAGCGCGAATGACTGGCGTAAAAGGAATTTACAGAACGGCCCGTTCTCACCCACTGAATCAGAAGCAGGTTGCAATCCATCACAGCGAACTGGTGGGAAAGAAATATGAAGAGCAGAATTATGTTGTTCTGCATCTGGGCGGAGGTATCAGCATCACCGCCCACGAAAAAGGCCGTATGGTGGACACCAATCGCGCGGGTGATGCACAAGGCCCAATCTGCCCAAACCGTTCCGGAGATATCTGCACCGATGATATCAACAATATGTTCAAAAAAGGATATACCTTTGAAGACGCGGTTGCGTTAGCTGCAAATCGTGGAGGACTAGTAGATCTTCTGGGAACCGATGATGTCCGCAAAGTCAAAGAGATGATTGCAGCAGGAGATCAATGGGCAAAGCTCTGCTATGATGCAATGATTTATACGATCATCAAGTGGACTGCGATGATGGCAGGCGCGCTGATGGGTAAGGTGGATGGAATCCTGTTAACCGGAGGCCTTGCACATGATGAAGAACTTGTTCGGAGAATCAATGAAGGCACGGGATGGATTGCCCCGAACTATGTTTATGCCGGAAGTTTTGAAACGGAAGCAATGGGGTTTGGCGTGATCCGTGTCCTTTCCGGACAGGAAGAAGCTAAGATATATAGTGGGAAACCGGTTTGGGATGGATTCGCCTTTGAACCGGAAAAATAATTACTTCCTTAGAAATCTATCTTTTTAGGTTGACTGAAAAATCTACAATTGCTATAATACTTGAGCGTATTAAATGCATTATATGTAAGGCGACATAGCCAAGTGGTAAGGCGTGGGTCTGCAACACCCTGATCACCAGTTCAAATCTGGTTGTCGCCTCGGTAGAGGGAATGCGAGAAAACCTTGATTTTAAAGGATTTCTCGCTTTTTCTTATCCATTTTTGAAGGTGGATTTTTGGTATACTTTGGTGCACTAAGTGCACCAAACTGTTGTTCGACCGTTCCTCTTGCCGCCCGAAGGACTTCAATCCCACGATTATTGTGAATATAACGGTTTGTCATTTCAGGGGTCGTATGCCCTAAAAGTAACTGTACCTGCCGCACATCCTGGCAAGAGTTATACGTGTTTGTGGCTGCAGTTGCCCGAAGGCAATGAGTGTGATACTGAGATGGATCCAGGCCGATATCGGAAGCGGCCTTCTTCACTTTGTCATTGTAGGTGTGATACCGGAAGTTCCCCTGCGGGAAAACGAACGTTGACGACAGCTTCAGGTCCCTGATCAGCAGAAGGATATCCATTTCTTCCGGAAGAAGAGGGATGATCCTCGCTTCCTCGTGTGATTTCATGTGGTTCACACGTCCCCTGCCGTGATTCGTGAAGGTCAGATCCTCGTTCATTTCGATCTGGAGAACAGACTGACCGGAAACGGTCATGAGGTTATTCTCGAAATCGATATCTTCCCAACGGAGCCCTGCCAGTTCTGCAAAACGCAGACCGATCGAAATATTAAAAAGCAAAGCATAGATGTAGATCTTCTTAATATTTGGCTTTTTCAGCTCCTCCATACACCAGTCCCTGAATGCCAGGGTCTGTTCCATCGTAAACGGTTTCGCCTTCACATGGTTGTAGGATGGATCATCGGCATATGGAAATTTCCGGTAGTTCATATCCCTTATCGGATTGTAGACAATGATCTCTTCTTCCACACAGAAAGACAGAATCCCTGAAAGGACGCTCTTGACATGCATGAAACGCTTTTTTGTCATGTGATATTGATGGCACATGGATAAAAAGTGCTTTTTGTAGTCTTTGGCTCTCAGTTCGAGTACAGGCATTGTGGCAATATAGGATCCTTCATAATACTTCGCCCAGATGCGTTTGTATTCCTGGACCGACTTGCCGGTAATATAATCTGCCTTGTCCCGGAGAAAGTCTGAAAACATGTCGGACAGAGTGGCGCTGGTCTTATCAATAGTCCCACGGGTGTAATGATCGAAAAGCTTTTGATAAAGAGTGTCTAATTCCACTGCAGATATCCGTTTTTTCCCGATCTTGGTCATCCAGAGAGAATTGGTTTTCCCAGTTTTCGTCTTTCTGTTTATCCGATAAATGCTGGCAGGATGCACCTCCTTAACGTATCTTTGTATTTCAGCATTTCTCATGTCCTTGTACCTTGCAGCACAAGACGCATCTAAATTATCACATTTCAGTACAGATGAAAAGTAATCAATATTGGCACGGAGGAGTTTCAGGCGCTCTACGAGAGGGACATCCGCGCTTGGTGCCATGGTTGTGATCTCTTCTGTCACGCCTTCATTCCTCCTTTCCCTTTCTCAGTAAGTGACTTTCAGTGATTATTAGCACTTAATTTTCTTGCTACTGAATTTACCAGTTCCTGTACCTTGACCGGATCTGGAGCCTTGGTTGGCTCCTGATCCCGGTCAAGGCTGTTTGCTGTATCTTCTTTTTGTTTATCTATATCTGTATATATAGGAGCCTGATTCCACCCATCCAGCTGGTGCGGTTTCTGTCCCTTTGTCGGGCCATTATCGTCCGTCCGGACAGGTGAAATCTGCCCCACCTTCAAACCCTTGGCAGCATCTTCCCCGTCGTATTTCACATAGATCCGGTTTGGACGGTTGAACCCCGTCCTCCGGGTCTCGGTAAAGCCCCTCCTTTTTAGCTCCCTCAAGGCATTTTTTACCGTTGTTTCCCCCATTCTGGCATCCTCGGCCAGGTTCGGGATGGGATACTGGATAAAGACGTTTTCGGCCTTATCCGTCCATTCCTGCCTGTTCTCTTCTTTCTGTGAGAGCATGGTCCTTGCGACCATGAGCCCGTAGACCAGTTTGGCGGATGCCGTGAGATCCTCCCTGAGGATGGATCTCGGCACCGGGATGAAATTGCTGAGTTGGGTATCCGGTTTAAAGTAATCTGTTTTCTTTTCCATATATTTTTTTGTTAATGATCCTCCTGTATATTAACTGCTCATTTTTTGTGATAGATTTACGTTAAAATCTGCAAATTCCTTATTTATCCTCCTGCAACTGTTATGGGGATAAAAAATGACCGTTTGGTCCATAAAAACCGTGTACAAAATTAATACAATGCAAAAATGCTTCCTGTTCCGCGTCTGGTATTCTGTTGTCAAGGTGCCGGGATCAAGTCCCTTCTACTTATTAGTTGCTGACTTTTTTGGGAAATTGGCGGGAGTTTTTGCAATTTCCATGTACAAAATCTGTACACCCGTTTTTTTGTCCCCCTACTTAATGGAGGGGACGAAAAAAACTCGGAATTCACACATTGTTCTCATAAAATGCAATCTCCAGGGTCTGGGATCTTCCCAGCAAGCTGCCGTGTGCGTACAAAGGCGATGCTTGCGAAGAAGATACCAGAGCGTTTTGGCCTGCCTGTTATTCAGTTGTCAAGGTGCTAGGGGAATTTGTCCCTCTGCATCTCTATGGGGACGGAAAAATGCGATTTGTAGAAAAAAGTTTTGTTCTTTTATCGTACAAACTGGAAAATGCCCGGGATTTTGGGCAAAAAGAAAGCCCTGAAACCTTTTGGGATTCAGGGCAAAATAGATATAGTTGTGTTTTCGAATGTCAGTTTTCTTTTAAAACGATGTCTTTCCACATAAGGTACATCTTCACTTTTGGAGTGGATACTAATCTGCCGTTATCAACATTGTATTCGTCAACATCGGAATAATTCATATCAATGTAATAACCATCGTCGATAATGTATCCGCCAAGCAGATCGTTATAAACCGCTTCTCCCTTTCCGGCGCTGAAAAAGTGGTGGATGACAGGATTCCCGGCCTCATCGACATATACACCATCCATGGATTTATCATGCTGGTCAGCAAAGACATCAAACCCGGCCGCACGGAGTTTTTCCACGTATTTAACGACAAGATCTGGATCCACATCCCGAAAGACAAGGTTAATGCCGGCTGCGTCAGGCTTGTTCGATTCAATCTCCCCACCGAAATCCGGTGCCGGAACATCATCAGGCCATCCCTCAATGATATGAACACCGGCATTGGCAACTTCTTTTTCAGAATTTTCCTCTGCTGTTGTGGTTACATCTGCCGGTCCGTCGTTGGTGTTCCCAGCAATTTCCGGGGTACCTCCTGCCTCCTGCTTCTGGTTCCCAGCGTTTCCACATCCTGCCAGGATCATGCTCATCAGTACAACAAAAGAAAGAAATAGGATTATAAGTTTTTTCATAAAAGCACTCCTCCGTCAATCGCTTTTTAGGAACGTATCATTCGGATAACTTTTCGCTAGCAGATCAATAACAATAAAGCAAGTTTCACTTGCGTATGCGGAATTTTTCAATACCGCAAAGCAAGTTTCACATTTGAGTTACAAATTGCTGAATAGCAATTCGAACACAAATATCTTGTTGGGGCGTGCCTGCCCCAAGCCCTGCTGTTTTGAAAAAAACATGAAGTTTTTAATTCCAAAAGAAAAAGGCCAGTAGAGAATTAGGAAGGATAACTGACAGATGATTGCTTACAGGGGAATTGATTTTTGAATTTTATGGAGTAAACGTGACTATGACTTTGCATTAAGCTCATTCAATAAGAGTTTTGCGCAGGGCGATAGTGAGTCAGGATGATAGAGTAGTAAATGCATGGAATCAGATAACTCTGTAATTGGAATAAAAACGTTATTATACGATTTAAGAGGATGGAAGTTTTCGTTAACTAGAAAAACCCCTATATTATTTTCAAAAGCGTATAGTTGAGAAGAACCATCTGAATAGTATTTCATCTTAGGAGCAAAGCCATGCCGTATACACAGGTCTTGCCATGAAATAGGCAGTAAAGATGATTCATTCCCAATAAATAGAAAGGCTTCATCTTGCAGATCATTGAGGGATAGTTCTTCGTTTTCGGCAAGAGGATGAGAGGCCTTGACCATAACTCCGGTTTTTGCTGATCCAACTATACATGTTACAACATTAATATATTTAATAAATCCAAAATCAGAAGCAAAAATAAAATCGAGTTTGTTTTGATCGAGCATTGATACAAGTTCATTCTGGCTTTTGATTATCGGTTCAATGATGATTTTTTGATTTTTTGTAATAATTGAATCGATGATACGTTCCATTTCCAAAGGGAAGTAATAACCAAGGCCGAGTCCGATTGTAATGGTCCCTTCATACCCTCTACTTATGTTTTTTACGGAATTGAGAAGACTGTCAAATTGAGCGGACATTTGTTTTAATGCAGTGTAAAATTCTTCACCCGCTGGGGTTAATGAGACATGATGACTGTCCCTTTCCAAAAGAGAAACGCCCATCTCCTCTTCAAGAGAAGACAAACTTCTGCTAAGTGCAGGCTGGCTGATGAAAAGATTTGCAGATGCTTTAGAATAATTTAGACAGCCTGCAATTTCCATAAAATATCGCAATTGATTTAATGTCATTATCAAATACACCCTTATATTCTTAATGTGATTGTAGTTTAGGGTATCACATGTAAAAAATCAAGGCGCGGCTATAACCTGAATGCATAGCAGCGTGTTCTTTTTGGAATTTCTTAAAAAAAAACAATGATGATACGATACATATGAAAAAAAAGAAAGTTAAGGAATGACTTTTACTATGGAAAAAACAGCTCTTCCCCGCACAGGATATGCAATCCTTGAAAAACCGGTAATAAATAATCCGGGAGATCAAACTGCATTTATCTTTTGGATACGAGGAGAAAGAATTACTTTGAGCTTAGATCCTGAAAAAATTTACCGTCATAATGGGAAAAGGTTTTTTTCGGACGATGCATATAATAGCCTGTTCAAATATTGGCTGGATGATATGGGACTAATATGTGCAATGAAATTCATACCAGTAGAATATGGACAAATAAATGAAATGTCTCGTGACAGACTCATGATAGGGCAACAGGAATATTTTCTTTCTAAAGAATCAGAGATATATGATTTCAAAACTGGAAGGAAGACCGTACCTGTAATTCATTCATATATTCTGTACAGAGCGGAAAAAGAACAGGGCAAGATGACTATTCCATTTGCCCGAGTATCAAATGAAGAAATACTAATAAAAAACCTCGGACATAGCAAATGGAAAAAAAGTGATTACAGCATATGTGATGCGTCGATATTCGAAAACCATTTTTATCTGAGAGACATTAAAGATGCTGAGCCGAATGATGTTGTGTTGCCGGAAAGATATCGGCAAAGGATGATTATTGATTATTTCGATACGATTCCGTTTGTTTCAGGCTTTTCAGAAATAACGATTGAGCTTATTCCGCCTCCGCGGGCAAGTAATATTGTAAAAGCATATTCTGAAGATCAATGCCGGATAGCAGTGACAAAAGCAGTAGAGGGAAAGATAAATCTTATCATTTTGTTCGCCAGAGGGTTTGCCGATAACCAGAAGCAGATTTTTATCGAATGGGATAACGAACAGAAAGAAACATTTATTATACATAGCTAAAGGAAAAGGTGGAAAACGAATGTTTATGACAAATGAACAATTGATAAAAAAACTACATGCGATACAGAGATTTGAAAGAATGGACGAGGGTTCTTATTGTACAAGATACGGAATTGTAATTGCTTCTCCAAGCGACCATGAACTGACGGTGTCTGTTGATGGAGAAGAAATTACGTATGAAATCGAGCCTGATCTTGGTAAATTTGTAGCCTATGGCGGAGCATTTTCTTTTGATATTGATCGAAAAAATACCATTGTGCATGTTACTTTTCAGCGGATACTAACGGGGCAAGTTGATGATGTACAGGGAGATGATATCACGATTAATGGAACAGACTTTTGTTTAAAAGGCAATGTATCGGTTATCAATTATGAATCCAGAAAAAAAGCACAGATTATGAAAGGCTGTCATATTGCGTATTGTGTTGAAGGAGATCCACAGTCTCACTTGATTCCCTTTGCAATGATCTCGGAGACTCCGATCATTATTCCTCTAAAAGGACACAGTATACAGCAACCGTATTTCAGAGAAGAAGGACCGAAAATAAAGATATCCAGATGTGAAAACTTTTTTATTGTTGAAGATGGAATTACAGTTTCCGGTGAAGAAAAAATCCTGCCAGACGGAGCAGGAAATGGAAAAGGAATAAGAGTTAAAGACTGGTTTAATCTTCCTGAAGAAGGGAAATGGACAGTGCTAACCCTAAAAATACTTCCTCCTCCGGGAAAGAAAAAAGTTTTTGATTTTAAATCGTATGGTGAAAAAGCTGAAACCAAGTATTGTGAATATGAAGAAGAAGCTTATTTTATGTCGTTGATCCCCATCGGTACAAAAGAGATTTTGACCACATATGATATTTGGTGGGATGACAAAACCACATACGAAGGAATGGTGGTTGTTTTCGAAAATATTAAGGAAAGGTTGGTGTGATAGATGATTATTGGGTCAGTATGGTTTAGCTTGACTACATTATTTATTGTTCTCATATTGATGATTTTTCTTTGTTACAAAGGCTGCTCGCCAATTTGGGTATTTATAGGGGCAGCGATTATCTTGGCTTTATGCAATGGTTATCCGGTTTTAAATATATTGCTGGGTAATTTTCTGGATGGCGCAGCGGGCTTTTGGAAGAATCTGATGTTCAAAGCGCTGACTGCGTTGATCTTTGCAAGTTTTTTCAGTGCTTCAGGGGCAGCCAAAGCTGTGAGTGGTTTACTGGAAAAAATAGTAATGTTATTGACAAAGGGAGACAAAACCAGTGCGGTTGCTAAGGGATATGCAATGAGTACTATATCTGTTTTTGCCATGGTGATGTGTCTTCTGGGGATTGATTCTTCATGTGCTCCGTTTATTTTCATCCCGATTTGTTTTTCACTGTTTAAAAATTTAGATATTCCAAGAAACTATATTCCCGGTGTCATTATTGGTGGTGTTGCAATAGCTGCTGTGGCGCCAGGGTCACCTATTTTTGTAAATACTTTATGTTGTATGATTTTTGGAACAAAACCTTCATCAGCATTAGTACCGGGTATTATCGGTGCAGCAGCAATGCTTTGTTTGACTGTATGGTATCTAATGAGACAGGGAAAGAAGATTACAGAGAAAGGGCTTCATTACGAAGAACCTGAAAAACGCGGCTCTGGAGGAGGGATGGGCGGCGGATTCTCACTCTTATTCCCTGAACCATATGTGAAACCGGTGAATCCCATTCTGGCGTTTATCCCTTTGATCGTACTTTTTGTTGTCTATAATTTCGTGGGACTTGGGCTTGAATTGAGCAATGTAATCGCAATTGCAGTATGCTTTATTCTTTTTTGGAAGAACATTTTTACACTTGAAAATAGAAAATTCTCCTTTAAAACAACTGGAAATGCATTGAATACCAGCGTTTCGTCGTGGGCGCCAACAATACTCCTGTTTGGTTGTTCAGCAGGCTTGGCAACCGTGGTAAAACTGACGCCAGCATACGATGTTATCGTTCAATTCTTTACAAATATGGCTCAATCTGTTGGTGGAATATTTTCGGTGGCGATGTGCTCTGTTTTTTCCGGGTTCCTGGTTGGCAATGCAACGCAATCAATGTATTTTACATCAGATATTTTTATGAAAAACCTCGAAGCATTTAATCTTACCGCACCTATGCTACACAGAATTACAACTTTTGCCTGTGCAATACTAGATACCGCTCCGTTTGCTCCAAGTGTATGTGTGCAGACCGCATTGGTGGGATTGAAATTAAAAGATACATACAGACACATATTTGTCACTTCGGTGCTTGTCCCTGCAGTGGGGTTAATATTATGCTGTCTTCTTTGCGGGTTTTTCCCTAGACTTGCGTAGTTGTAGTGTATGAATACAGATTACGATATTTCTTAAAAGAATAGATATTATACTAAGGAGGATATTATGAAAAAAACAGTATTATTGATCACTACATTGATTATTACTTTTATACTTGCAGCATGTGGTGAAAAAGCAACACCAAAACAGGAGTCAACGACAGCGGCTAAGACAGAACAATCAGGGCAAGACGCGAATGCAACAACAAATACGGAAACTAGATTTGCGCATTATACGGATGAAGGAAACCCATATGAATACACCAATTCAGAAGGCATTGTTATTAAATATCCGGTGTCTTATGGAGAAGGCACGGTATGGCAGCTGATTGAAGCTTCTGCTTTCGGCAATAAGTTTTACGTGACCATGAGTGCAAATGAAGACAAAACTCAATTCAGGGTTGATTACAGTTTTGCGGGAAAAGGAGACGTATACGGCTTTGGTAAAGGGAAAAATGGAATTTATAATATCACAGATGATCCAAGTGGCTTTGCGTCACAATCGTTCCCGGGATATAGTTCAAATATCACAGATGATTGGAAACCTCTTTCTGAATGGAAAGAGCAGTAATTATTAGTTATTATCAATCCCCCCTTGGATGTTTTAGCATCACATATATAAAGAGCTGATAGCAGCATATTGTTGTCAGCTCTTTATTATATACAATTCAAATCCGGTTGTTGCCTCGGGAAACCCTTGATTGTTCAAGGGTTTTTCTTTTTTGAAGTTATAGAGTGTCGCAAGGTGTTGTTGTCTATTCAGGAAGCCCAAAAAGTGCGTTATTATTTGGCTCTTCTTTAAAGGCAGACATTTCTTTTTGAATTCGACTAGTTTTCCATTTTCCCGATAATAAAACAATAATCATGATTATGACAGGAATTACTGGGGCAATCAGGGCCGCAAGTCCGATTGAATATATACCAAGCGCGGTTGTATTAATCAATATGACCGAAAAAATAACACGGCCGGCGGCAGCAAGCATAGAAGCAGTCATGGTGATTGGCGTATATCCTGCTCCGGACACAACTCCGGTAGTCGCATAAATAATATTCTCAATGATAAAGCCTAAGGACAAGAGAGTAAGGTAAAAAGAACCTATAGATACCACATCAGAATTGGATGTAAAAACCCCTAAAACGGTAATTGGAGAGAAAATCGCCAATGCGGAGAACCCAATAGAAATCATCAGTCCGATAGCTAAAGCGCACAACATACTCTGAAGGATACGTTTGTAATTGTTTTTTGGTAAATTCTGAGCAGTTGTTGTTAGTACGCCAGTGTTGAGTGCTTGACCAGGAAGCTGCGCAAAAGTTCCTGTTTTATTTGAAGCACCAACTGCTGCAGCTGCGAGCACACCATAAGTGTTGACCATTCCGCTAACCAGTAACAAACTGATTTGCGTTGCGGAAAACTGGCAGGCCTGAGGAAGACCAACTTTAACAAGCATTTTTATTATTTGCGGCTGAATATGAAACCGTAAACCTTTTATTTTCAGATAATCAGTTTTTTTAAGAAAATAAAGAACGATCATGATCAGGCTAGCTGCCTGGGAAATAATCGTAGCCAACGCGGCTCCTTTTACCCCCATATGCATAGGCCCCATTAATAAATAATCCAGAATAATATTAGAAACCGTTGAAATCACCACGAAAAGCATAGGATAAAAGCTGTTCCCCATACCTCTCAATATGGCCGCCATGGTATTGTACAAATAGATAAAAATGGTTCCGCAAAGACATATAAGCAGATAATCTTTTGCGTAATCAAAAGCAGCGGGAGGCATATTTAATAAGCGAAGAAGAGGGCCGCTGAATAGCCCGATCATCAATGAAATAAAAATCGCCAATAATCCAAAAACGGGAACAGTTGTCTGAAAAATATCTTTGATTCCCTTCTCTTTTCCGGCGCCGACAAACTGTCCAGTGATAATATTGATTCCGTTGGAAAACCCGATGATCAGGACCAAAATGATATTCGTAATCTGACCACTGGTCGTAATGGCTGTCATTCCTTCCGGATTAGTTAAATGTCCGGCAATAGCCATGTCTGCAATATTGTATATTGCCTGTAATAGATTCATCGTTATAAGAGGAAGAGAAAAGCGCAGAAGATTAGCAAATACAGGCCCTTCCGTCAAATCCAACTTTTTGTTCATATTTGTTTTCTCCTAGTTATTTCTTTAGATTTAGCGAGGATAATTGTTTTTTATACCCTTACTTTAATAAGTATGGACGGAAGGGTAAAATGACCGGTTCTCATGTTGGTATTCCATAGAGTTATATAAAAAATCCTTGCATGGATTTGTTATTAATGAAATCATAGCAAGGATTTTTTTGATTTATAATTGGAATGATGTAAGGATTCTTAGTGTTTTAAATCTTGAATGAGAGGTTTTCTCAGCTTTGTCTTTTCCGACAAATCAGGAAAATATTCCAGGAATTGCTTTATATACTTATTTTTATGTACGTTTTTTCTCCAGACACACAATATGCCATTATAGTAACCTTCCAAAGGGATCCTTTTCACATTATCGGTTTTTTCCAGAAGAAAATAACTATCAATAAGCGCCAGACCACTTTCAGAACGAAAGGTATTGGCAATATTAAAACTGTCTTTTTGCAGGCGTGTTGTCGGAGAATCCATATCAACGGATTTAAAGAATCTCTGAAATGCCAGTCTTGGTGATTCCGATCTTCCATCGTCAAAAATCAGAAAGTGCTCATTTTTAATATCCTCAATGCGAAGGATTCTCTTTTTGAAAAGAGGACTATCTTTCGGCACCATGACCTGTACGTTATCTATGGCGACATATCGATAATTCATTGTTGTGTGGTTAATGGAATAGTATTCGATGTCCGGGACAAAAATAATATCATATGCTTCACTCAAAAGACCTCGGACCAGATCTGACCGATAGGCACCTTCCACATTAAACTGGAAACCGATTTTAGCATCCTGAATGTTATCCAATAATGGCCAGAGATACAAATCGGGATTCGATGTGGCAGTATAACCCACATTCACGATCCGGTCTGCATTTTCAGATTCCATGATAATATGCTGGTATGCGTTTTCGATTTCGCTCAGAGCAGGAGCCCAGTATTTGTATAAATATTCTCCCTGTTCTGTCAGAACGGCATCTCTAAAAACACGGCTTCCTTTATTCTCTTTAACAAACAAAGGAAAACCGAGGGTTTCCTCAAGGCGGCCGATACTTTTGCTGACGGCCGATTGGGTCATGTGTAAGTGATCACTGGCTGCCTGAAACCCATGTAACTCGACAATGGTAACAAAATTAATGAGTTGTTGAATATTAATATCCAGCAATATTGAAAGCATAGCGACCTCCTGCATACATGCTATCCGAGTACCTCAATTCCATATTAAAAGAGGCTGGAAAGGATTGTCAAGTTTTGGATATGCCTTTATGGAATACCCATCGGATGTATGTTCATTTTACGCAAAAAAAACCGGTGGATATAATCGCGGTGTAATCAAAAACAAAAACAAAAAACAACAAATAGGAGGAATTAACTATGGAACATCCATCACTCAAGTATTTACGTAAGGAACATGCAAATTTTGAAATCGTTGGCAGACCGGCACTCTTATTGAACCATATGCAGAAGGGCCTTGCTGGTGGCGGCACATTCATCCCGAATTGGGGTCCTCACGCAGCAGAAGGAATTAAAGCCTGCGGCATGGTAGACAATTGCAAAAAACTGGTAGACGCTTTCCACGAGGCAGATCTTCCGGTCATTTTCTGTAATGCCATTCCGAAGCCATTGCCGTATATGCCTGCATATGGAGATCTTCCAAAGGAGCAGAACGCAGCATTCCCGCCAGCAGCACAGCACGATCCTATCAAATCTGAATTCGTAAGAAAAGGTTGTGAAGTCATGGACGGCGTTGGATTTGATCCGGAAAGAGACTATGTCATTTACAACTGGCACGTACATCCATTCACCTGTTCTGGTTTGGATCAGCTTTGCCGCATCCTTGGAATCAACACACTTATTATTTGTGGTTTTGCACAGAACTCTGTCTGCTATTCCACATGTGTTGTAGCACAGGATTACTGGATTAATCCAATCATGGCAGTTGACGCTTCTTACATCTGTGTACAGCTTCAGAAAGAAGGCTACTATGAGGGAATCGATGAAGTGGTAACCGAGGCAGTGATCCGCGTTATGATCAATGACCTGGCTCGAGCTACTTCCACCGACGCAATCGTCGATAAGATCAAAAATGGCACTTTCCCTGGTGAGCCTGATCATAGCACTTACTATATGTAAGAACTGTTTTCCATAACGTTCCAGATAAACAGGAGGATAAAAAATGAAAAAAATAACAAAGATAATGACCCTGATCGCGGCAATGCTTCTTATAGTAAGTGCACTTGCAGCCTGTGGAGGGAATTCTAATGAAGGAGATACGCCAGAGTCAAAAGCAAACAAAGACGATGGAAAGGTATATGAAATTACCGTTAATATGACCCAGGCTCCTATGGCAACAACTTCGGTAGCGCTGCAGGAAGCATGTGACGCAATTGAAGAAGCCTCTGGCGGAAGACTTAAATTTCAGGTTGAATTTGGCGGAAACATTCTTGGTATCATGGAAACATGGACAGGTGTAGCGGACGGAAGAGCAGATATTTCTTTTTGCCCGTCAAATGTCGCAAGTGATTACCTTTCTCTGACATCAAACCTGTTCTGCTTACCGTTTATCGGGTTTGATAATGCCCAGCAGGCCTATGATGTTTACAATCAGCTGAGAGAAGAGTATCCGGAAATTGATGAAGAGTTTGAAGCATATGGAGTGAAAAACCTCGGCGCGTTCTTTAATGGACCGGATCAGATTTTCCTGAATCATGCCCCGGGTAAATTCGAAGGTATGGAAAGTATCAAGGGAATGAAACTTGGAACCAGCGAAGCGTTTCTTGTTCAGTTTATTAACAAAAACGGTGGAGCAGCCGTGTTTACCTCCAGTGCAGACCTTTACACGAATCTCGATAGCGGAGTAATCGAAGGGATGAGCACACACGCACTTCTTATGCAGGTTACAAAGAGTGATGAACTTGTAAAAGGCATTATTGAGTTTGGCGATGAAGGCATGATGAGAGGCTGTTCTCTGATGATCATGAACCTGGATACATTCAATAGTCTTCCGGAAGATTTACAGCAGCTGATCGTTGATGGTTTTGCAGACTATTGTGCAAAAGGTCAGGAAATCCAGAATAATGACGTCGCTTCTGAAATGCAGAAGATGAAAGATAACGGCGCAGAGGTGCTGACTCTTACGGCAGACCAGTATGAACCATTAAGGGAACTGGCAAAAGCCATGGTAGATCCGGTTATTCAGACCGCAAACGATAAAGGCTACAGAGGACAGGAGATCTACGACCGGATTCAGGAACTGTCAAAATAGTATTCGTAATTATCAGGAGAAATATCATGAGGGTATATATTAAAATCGCAAAAGTGCTTTCAGACATATGCAGATATATCGTTGAAGTGGCAATCGTTGTGATTATGCTTCTAACGGTGGCAGATGTACTTCTGAGGCTGATTATCAAGCATCCGATCATGGGGGTATCAGAGTATTCACAGATGCTCATGGCAATTATTCTGTTGGCTGCTGGTTACACAGCAATCAATGATGATCATATCAAGGTTGATATCGTCATGAACAAGCTTTCGGAGAAGACGCAATGGATCTTTACCATTATAGCTTCTTTCCTGGAGGCAGCAATCGGAGCATTGATCGCATCCAGAACCTTTGTAGAAACCGCCAGAGCAATTAGAGAGCATCAAACATATGCGTCGCTTGGAATAGTAAAATGGCCATTCTACTTGATGTTTGGCATTGCAATGTCTGTTATGACCATAGCAGCAGTAGCAGTTATATTTGAAAGAATCATAGCATTAAGAGATGAAAAAAAGGAGGTGACAGAGGCTCATGAGTAAGGAATTGATCGGCGTAATTGCCATAGTTATTCTGTTTATCCTCCTGCTCGGAAGAGTATGGGTAGGACTTGCAATGAGTATTGCCGGATTCTTCGCCATCATGTGTGTAAGAGGCTTTGCTCAAGGATGGACATCCCTTTTTGGGTCGACATTCAGTAATATTTGTAACTATTCCCTTTCTGTAATGCCAATGTTCGTCCTAATGGGGTGCGTTATCTCGGAAACGGATATAGGTTCAGACCTGTACAAAACCATGCATAAATGGTTGGGAAATCATAAAGGCGGTCTGGCCTATGCCACCGTTGCAGCAACCGGACTATTAGGAGCCATCACGGGATCGCAGTTAACCGGGGCGATTGTTATGAGCAAAGTTGCTCTTCCAGAAATGGAGAAAGTTGGTTATAAAGATCAACTTTCCACCGGGTCCATAGCGGCAGCAAGTCCTTTAGGAATTCTGATTCCTCCGAGTACCGCTTTTATCCTTTATGGACTTTTGACAGAGCAGTCCATAGGAAAGTTGTTTATTTCAGGAATTGTTCCGGGCATTATAACGGTTATCGTATTCTTCTTGGTTATCTTCATCATTTGTAGGAAAGATCCAGAATTGGGACCGAAGATGGGGGTAAAAGTACCACTTCGTGAAAAGCTGAAGTCGCTTGTAAAAGTACTTCCGATCCTTATCCTTTTTGTTCTGGTAATGGTAGGAATTTACGCAGGTCTTTGTACCGCAACGGAAGCAGGTGCCATCGGAGCATTTGCAGCACTTGTGATCACCATAGTCACAAAGCAGATGAATATGAAGAGGTTTCTTAACAGTCTTAAGGAAACGGCAAATCTTATGGGAATGATCATGCTTCAAATGATGGGCACGTATATTTTTTCAACAGCATTGACATATACAAGGATTACAACAGCTTTGGGGAAATTTGTCGTTGGACTTCATGTTCCGAGCTTTGTCATCATTATTGCCATCATTATTTTGTACCTGCTTTTAGGTTGTTTCCTTCCGGAATTCCCGATGATCATGTTGACGGTGCCGATCCTTTATCCAATCGTACAGCAACTTGGATTCGATCTGATTTGGTTTGGCGTGTTGATCGTGGTGGTAATGTCCATTGGTATGATGACCCCACCGGTAGGAATGATCGTATTTGCTCTTTCGGGAATTACGAAAAAACCGGTATCCACCATCTTCAAAGGAGTTACTCCGTTTATCATTGGTGAAGCCGTAGTACTTATTCTCCTTTGTGTATTTCCGGCGATTGCGACCTGGCTTCCAAGTGTCATGTAGCAGGAACCATGAAATAAATCCCTCCTCCTGATAGGAGTTTTATAGCGGGCGTCAAACAAAGATAGGCGCCCGCTATAACTATCTTAAAGAAGCCAGTTCTTTTTACAGTCTTTTATATTTGATATTCCATGTAGGCATACCTATGTAGAAATTGGTCATTTTACAGTTATCGTCTTTATAAGCTAAACTTTTTTCAGAATAAAAATCTGTTTGAAAATAGAAAGGAGCATAAATGGGTAAATTCAGCAGAAGCGTTTCAATCATAGGTGTCGGCTGTACGCCATTTACAAACACGTTGAAGAATCCGGAAACCAAAGGGCTGGTGGAAGGAGAGTTATACGGATATGCAGCTATTGAAGCCATGCAGGATGCGGGAATCAATCCAAAGGACATCCAGGCATATTTTCATGGGCAGGGAAACCCTATTATGTCTTCTGATTATTCTTCTGCAAATGTGCAGATCAACGAATGGTTTGGAACAAGCGGTCTTGGAAGTTATGCGCATTCGGAAGCATGCTGTTCCGGATATATTGCTTTAGATCTTGCGGTACAATCGGTTGCTTCCGGGAAATATGATTACGTCCTTACTGGCTGTGTAGAAATGGGAATCGATAATTTCCTTCCAAATGAACCGGCTTATAAAAGACAGCTTTTTACCACTCAAGAGTTTGCGGACAGAGTAGTAACTGTTTACGACAGAGCATATACAAGACCTCTTGGCGGAGGACCATATATGCAGTTTGATGATGTTGTCGCTACATATATTAAAGAGAACCATCTGACAAAAGAACAGATAGATGATGTTTTGAATACATTGACGATTCAGTTCCGCCATAACGCAGTAAACAATCCGCATGGATATAGAAAAGTGCTGTTTGAGGAATTGGCAAAAAAAGCAGGGTTCGACAGCGCAATGGATTATTTAAGATCCCCGGAACACAACCCATATATTTCGGAATACCTGAGAAAGGAAATGATGGAAGCCCGCGCTGATGCAGCGGCAGCATGCATCGTATGTCCTACGGAAGTAGCCCGTGACTTTAAACAGAAACCGATTGAAGTCATTGGTATTGGCAATTGTGTGTTAGATGCATTACACCCGCATATGGAAGCCCAGGCCACCAGGAGAGCAATAAAACAGGCATATGATTTTGCAGAGATTACACCAAATGAGATAGATCTACTTCTGGTCCAGGACTTTTTCCTCTCTTCGGTTCTGCTTGCAGCAGAGGAAAGCGAATATATTCCAAAGGGAGAAGTATGGAAATACATTCTTGATGGAAGGACGGCCATTGATGGTGATAAACCGATCAATACCAGCGGTGGAAGATGCCAGTTTGGTCATGCACATGCGGCATCTGGTCTTGCGGATGTTTACGAAGCAGTTAAGCAGATGAGAGGGCAGGCAGGTACAAATCAGATGAAAAAGATTCCGAAAACGACGATGTTGCGTGGTTTTGGAGGCGGACAGAATATCTGTGTAGAAATATTAAGAACGTTAGAATAGGAGGGGCAACATGGCAATAAAAATGGAACGTATCGTACAAAGATACTATGAAGAGTTGGAAAACGGAAAAATAATGGGAAGAAAATGCCCTGCATGTGGAGCCATACAATTTCCACCAAGAATTGCCTGTACTTCATGTGGCAATTTTGAGCAGGAATGGATTGAAATGAGTGGAAATGCCATGCTGACCGATATTACCCTTCCTTCCAGAATGACAGGTCCGAGCACGGAAGTGTTCCAGCCGTTTGTTATGGGATGCTTCGAGATGGAAGGATCCGAACTGAATGGCATTCTCCGGAACATTTCGTCGGAAGAAGCAGAAGGTTTAAAAGAACGTCTGCCGCTCCCGGTAAAGGCATGTATTTTCCAGATTGAGAATATGAAGACAGTTGTATTCGAGTTGGTATAATCATATAGGAGGTATTATAAATGAACAGTGTTGATAATTTCAGAGCCGCTTTAGAAGGAAAACCAACAGATTTTACTCCGTGCTATTTTGGCAATGCCAGCGTGATCGTCAGTTCTGCAATCCGTAATAAACCAGCCATGGGATCGAATGGTGGTAAAGATTGGTGGGGAGTGGAATGGTCCCTGGATAAAGAACTCGGGTCTTTTTCTCCGGCAGTAGGCGTTGAGAACGTTTTGCAGGACATAACAAACTGGCGAAACGAAGTAACATTTCCGGATATTTCAGATATTGATTGGGAAGCTGCTTATGACAGAGACAAGGCAAGAATCGACCGTAATAAAGTCGTTATATACATTGCTAATAATGGATTGTTTGAGCGGCTCCATTTTCTGATGGGTTTTGAAAATGCCATATATGCAATTATGGAAGATCCGGAAGCAGTTGCGGAGTTTGTAAGCGAACTGGCAGATTTCTATATTCAGTTAATCGAAAAGATTGGAAAGTATTACAAGCCGGAGTATTTCAATTTTATGGATGATTATACTTATAAGGATGGTCTGTTGGTTACTTATGATGCTTTCGACGAGATTTTTGCACCGGCTCTTAAGCGTATTGTAAAAGCCGTGGAAGATAATGGCATGAAGTATATTGAACACTGTTGTGGGAAATCCGAATTAATGTTAGATCGGTTTTACGACTGTGGTATCAGACGCTTGGATCCGTGTCAGCCAGTCAATAATCTTAATGTGATGATGGAAAAGTATCCGGATATGGTTTTTTTGGGCGGACTGGATGTTCAGAATCTAGTTGATGTTCCTGGAGTTACGGAAGAGGCAATCCGAAAGGAAGTTAGAAGATGTATTGACACTTATGGGAAGGCCAAAGGAAACTATATTATCTATGGAGCATTAGTCTCCCTTCACGACCCGGCTGCTTACGGACCGGGAGGAAAAATCTGGATGATAATGGATGAAGCAAATAAATATACTGCGGTTATGTAAAACCGCGAACTAATTTTACGAACAGCCGATAAACAGAGAGGAATCTACAAATGACATTCAGAAGTTTTGATGAGATCATAAAGCAGCTGGAAGGAAACGAGCAGATGAGCCGTGTGGTCGTGGCAGCTGCCAATGACGATCATACGCTTGGAGCAGTCAAGATGGCAGTGGAAAGAGGACTGGCGAAACCGGTCCTGGTCGGTCACGCAGATGAGATCAAAAAAGTCTGCGCAGAGATTGGCCTGCAGGTTCCGGATGAAGATATCTACGACGAGCCGGATGATGAAGCTGCTGCATGGAAAGCCGTGGACCTGATCCATGAAGGGAAAGCAGAAGTCCTGATGAAAGGCAAGCTGGATACCAGCGTTTACCTGAAGGCCGTAGTCAACCGCGAGCATGGCCTGCGGAAAGAAAACGGCGGCACCATCAGCGTCTTCACTGCACATGAGATCCCGGCAATGGGTAAGATCTATGTGCCGGTGGATGGCGGCATGGTCAATTACCCGACGCTGGAGCAGAAACGGGATATCATCCAGAACACGGTCGATGCCATGCGCTCCCTGGGCTGGGACTGCCCGAAGGTCGGCATCCTTGCCTGCAAGGAAAAAGTGGATCCGAAGATGCCGGAGACGCTGGATGCAGATGAATTAAAGAAGATGTATGAGCGCGGCGAGATCACGGGATGCATCGTGGACGGACCGATCTCCTTCGACTGCGCATGTGATAAAGAGATCGCAGATTTCAAAGGATACAAGTCACCGGTGGCAGGCGAATGCGATATCCTGCTGGCGCCGAATATCCACGCGGGCAATATCATGGGCAAGATGATGTCCGTCCTATGCAAGAGCAGACTGGGCGGATTCCTGGTCGGAACGACCCATCCGGTCATCTTCTCCAGCAGAGGATCCTCTTCGGATGAAAAATTTGTTTCGATCTGTCTGGCAGCCATCTCTGCCATGAACATGAATCAGGAGGCGTGACATGGAAAAGATCTTAGTGATGAATCCGGGCTCCACGTCCACCAAGATCGCAGTCTATGAAGACGAAAAAGCGCTCTTTGTGGAAAACATTCCGCATACCACAGAAGAACTGGCGCAGTTTGATGAGATCACGGACCAGTTTGAATTCCGGAAAGATACGATCATCCAGGCGATGGAACGACACAACGTCGCGCAGTCTGACCTGACGGCCATTGTGAGCCGCTGTGGTCTTCTGCCGCCGATCGAGGCGGGTGCCTATAAAGTAAACGAAGACATGGTCTGGCAGATGAAATACAACCCGCAGAACAACCACGCATCCAACGTCGGCGCACCGATCGCGTACGCACTCAGCCAGGAACTTGGCATCCCGGCATTCGTCTATGATGGCATCACCGTGGATGAAATGATCCCGCTGACAAAGATCACGGGATTTAAGGACATGCGGAGAAAAGCGCTTGGCCACAACCTGAACATGCGCGCAGCCGCAAAGCGATGGGAGAAAGAGACCGGCAAACCATACAGTGAGGCTAACCTGATCATCGCGCATCTGGGCGGCGGCATCACGGAGTCCCTGCACTCCAAAGGACGGATCATCGACTTCGTGAGTGATGAAGAAGGACCATTCTCTCCGGAACGGACCGGCGGACTTCCTTTGTTCCAGGTCGTGGATATGGCTTTCTCGGGCGAGTATGACCAGAAATCCATGATGAAAAAGATCAAAGGTGCCGGCGGACTGAATTCCCATCTGGGGACCAATGATACGCGTGATGTGGAAAAAATGATCGCGGACGGCGATGAGTATGCTGCCTTGGTTTATGAGGCAATGGCCTTGTCTGTTGCAAAGCACATCGCGGCACTTTCCGCAACTGTGAACGGAGAAGTGGATTCCATCATCCTGACGGGAGGGATCGCAAATTCGGAGCAGTTTACGAAAATGGTATCGGACCGGGTGAAGTTCATTGCACCGGTCGTCATCTATCCGGGTGAAAATGAGATGGATTCCCTGGCCTTCGGTGCACTCCGTGTGCTGAGAGGCGAAGAACAGGCAAAGAATTTTATCCGTGTGGAGGGGAAACTGTAAAAAAGTTGTGTGAAAACATATCAGCACACGTAGAGGAACAGAAATAGTAAATGAATAAAAAACTTAAGACCAGCCGCTCGGCTGGTCTGATTTTTTGGTGCACTAACGCGGTCAACTGCCCCTGTCTTGTGCTGCAAAACTCCTTGATTTTATAGTGTTTTTGGGGCATTTTTCCTTGGCTTCAAATCTGGTTGTCGCCTCGGAGTCTGAAATGCGAGAAAACATTGACTTTAAAGGATTTCTCGCGTTTCTTTATTTGGCTTTAAGGATGAAAATTTGGTGCACTTTGGTGCACTAACATTAAGCGTTCTATAAACAGGAATATGTAATTGTCCGCCTCAGACATATTTAACATGCAAATTAGAAGTTACGATCATGATGATAATAAACATGATTGTGGATCCGATTGTGCTGACCAACTGTATTATTTTTATTATGTTGTTGCGAACTCCAAACAGAAACAGAACACTTGTTATAATACTGACTGCGGCAAAAACAATTTGCAGATATATCAGGAATGACTGATCAGCAATATTTAGCCTTGTTATCGGGCTGCGATGCCATTCTCGAATCTCTCCTGTCGGCATCATTGCCCGGTCCGTATAGATGTTTAAATTCAGAACAACAAAATACGCAATATTTAAAATGATGGAAAGTATAGTTATCAGCATCTGTCATCAGCTCCTTCTGCAATAAGTCTTTCTTCGTTTAATAGAGTAATCTTTATTGACTATTTTGACAGTCGATTCCGGATCTCGGCACTCTTCATGAACACCTCCGCTATAATATTCTGGACCACTTCGCTATTGGCATCCCGAATCACGGCCAGAAAATCCATGAATTCAGTGAAATCCTCCAAAGTCACACATCCGTTATCTTCAACAGAAGCATAAAAGCTGTCCACGAAGCCCCTCAGGGTCGCTATTTCGTCTTCTAACAGGCCGAAATCTCCTGCCCGAAAGCGTTCCGGAAGTTCATTATAAAACATCAATGATTTATTAACTCGATAAACCGGAATCTATTTATGAATATACATACGTGACATGTCAGGTTCGCCATCACCCTGAACCATGCATAGGAATTCCCAGCCATAGCGCTCATAAAACCCCGTATGATCGGTAACAAGATATACGGGAGAGATTCCTTTCGATCGGAGGTCATCCACGGTCATGCTTAGAAGCTTTCCCGCAATACCTTGTTTTCGATAAGCTTCTTCCGTGTACACAGCGCAAACATTTGGAGACAAATCTTTCCTGTCATGAAAGTCATTTTCAATGACACCCATACCCCCGACGATCCGGTCATTATCCAAGCAGAGATACCAGCCCAATTCCGTCTTTCCGCTCAGGTAATTATCCATACATTCAAGATAGGCTTCTTTTGGAATACCCCACTTGTTATGAAACCAATCTGCCGCAGTCTCTTTAAGTTCCGGCGTTTCCCGCAAATTAATATATTTAAGCATATTTCTTCCCCAGTAAGTCCTGATTTGTTGATATAAATTATATCACAGCCCCAACGGACTCTCTAAAGCAAGTTTCACCTTTGTCATCGAATTTTCATCTTTAAAAAACACAGAAAAATCCATTTTTACCCTTCATTTTCCTGTTTTGTGACGCTTTCTGTAAGCCCCTGACAGGCATAATAGGCACACAAGGGAAGATAAAACACATAAAAGAAGGGCAAAAATAATGAAAAAAACTAAAGTTACAAGAATCTTAGTCATGGTTTTCTCAATGGTAAATGGTGAAGTAACATGGAAACTTTCTTACTTCCCGGAAGATACAGAAGTTCTTTCTTCCTTAGTTGAAATGGTAAGAAATGGACTGACCGAATTAAAAGATGAAAACGGACAGGTGATACCAGCCGAAGATTTAACAACAGAGAACTTTCAGATGCAACCCTCCCGGTAGAACCATTTAAGATCATCCTTGTGATCGGTATTGCAATTGCAGGCATCATCTTCATCGGAAGAAAACAGAAAGAGCAGTAAAATATAGAACAATGATCCTACATATGTTACAGTTAATAAGACAGACAAGAACGAGACAGTATTGATAAAAATCTTAATTAAGAAATGGAGGAGGATATTTATGATTTACACGAATCACAAAATAGAGTTTGACCCGGAAAAATGTGTCGGATGTCAGCTCTGTTACAAAGCTTGCTTCGTTGATGTTATCCGTTGGGACAGCGAAGCAAAGAAACCTATTTTTAAGTATGTAGAAGACTGTGAACACTGCTTCTACTGCCAGAGTGTTTGCAAGAAAGATGCTATCAAGGTTATTCCAGATCCATCCAGCGAGCGTCTGCACCAGCACTTTGAACGTTATGCATAAGGAGGGAAAACTATGGATTTAAATAAGAAAAATCTAAGCTGTGATCTTTTGATCGCAGGCGGCGGCATCGGTGGTCTGGTTGCAGCTGTTGAAGCAAAAGAAAACAATCCTGACCTTGATGTCATAATCGTAGAAAAACAGGTTACTGGTTACGGCGGCAAAGCCAACAAAGGCGGCGGTGTTCTTCAGTATTTCCAGCTGGATAAGATTACCCCTATGGATTTCCTTAAGTTTCACGTAAATGAAATCGGCGGATACTTAGGCGACCAGGAATTAATGCTGAAATATGTAGAAATGAATCACGAGCTTCTGGACAAGATGGATAAATGGGGTATTGTCATGCCTAGAAACGAAGAGGGCAACTACTTTATGATGCCTACAGGTCCTTTTACATGCATGATCAGCGTTGACTTAGACCTTTGTATCAAGATGAGAAGACAGGCAGAAAAGCTTGGCGTTCGTATTCTTGATAAGGTAACGGTTACTGATTTTGCTGTGAAAGACGGCGTTATCCGTGGTGCTTTTGCTTACAGTATCTTAGAGGAAGATAATACGTTCTATACCATTTCCGCTTCTCAGGTTGTTATCGCTACCGGCAGCCAGAACTATCGTGTTGGCGCTATGTGGTCTTCCGGACGTGGTGATGGTATTGCTGCAGCGTACAGAGCAGGTGCAGAAATGCGTAACCCAGAGTTCGGTAACTTCTCACAGCTGATCCGTACCGGTTCTCATGGCGAGGTTGTATTCGGCGAGAACTTCATGTACAACGCAAAGAACGAACATGTTACGAAGAACTTTACAGACCATCGCATGACAGATATCAGCAGCCTTGCGATCCGTGAGTGGTATGTAAATATGATCAACGGCACAGGTCCTATCCATCTGGATTACGGCCCGGACAAGAGAGATGTCAGAGCCGTTAACCAGGATTGGCAGCGTCCTTACGGACAGAGATTCCGTGAATGCAGACAGGAATTCACAAACAAGTTTGACAATGATCTGGAAGTAGTTCCACTGTTGATCGGCGAGCAGTCCTGTATCAAAGTTGACCATGACATGCAGACGACGATCAAAGGTCTTTATGCGATCGGTGATGCAAGTTACTGCGGTTCCTGTGCACCTGGTGCTGTTCCGGCACCTCCGGCAAGAAACCGTGGTTCGGGTATCTTAAATGCCGTATTTGCGGGCGTTCTCTGCGGACGTGCAGCAGCTGCTGCCAAAACAACAGCTCCAGCTGCAATTACAGAAGAAGAAACCGATGCATGCATCGAAACAACCTATGCTCCGCTGAAACGGGAAGAAGGCTGCAAGGCGAAAGAAGTGATCGAGCTGATTCAGCAGGCTATGTGTCCATCCGAGTATTCTGTTTACATGAAACTGGATCGTATGGAAGAAGCTGAGAAGCTTGTAAAACAGGCTAGAGAACTTTCGGCTAACCTTAAAGCAGATGACCTTCATGACCTTCTTGCCTGCCATGAAGCAGAGGCAATGGTTCTTTCCGCTGAAATGCATTACCTTGCATCAAAAGAAAGAAAAGAGTCCCGTGGCTGGTTCCTGCGTGAAGACTATCCGGAAATGGATAATGAAAACTGGCTGAAATATATCATCATTAAGAATGTTGACGGAAAGATGACACTGAGCACGGAAGACGTTCCTTATGAGAAATGGCCGATCCAGCCACCTAAAAAAGCCTGAAGTATTCTTAAAAAAGAATATTAATAATTAAGAAAAAGCCTGTGGCTTACAGTTGTAAACCACAGGCTTTAATCAGTAGAATTTAAACAGTAAAATCAGTTAATTGAGATCGGCATGTTCCCGATGGGAGTCTTTACTCTCCTGGTGCTGGAGCTAAATCTCCAAGGTAGGATACATCAGAGATCGTCTCGACTGTATACACACCGTCTTTGTACTTAACAATAGATACTGCGCAGTTTGGCATAGCACCTTTCCATGTTGCCATGAATTCATTCCATTTATCTCCAGGAGCGCCGCCTGCAACGTTATGATATCCACACAGATAGTCCATATATCCGGTAATGGCTCCGCCGTGAGAAGTTACAAGGAAAGTTCCTCCGTCAGGATTTTCAGCAATGATTCTTTCGATTGCTCCGGCAACACGCTCTGCGGTATCCTTCATGCTTTCGCCGTTGACATCGTGCCATCCACCTTCATAATCCATGATACGTTCCGTACTACGGGTATCTGTTCCAGGAAGTGTGCCTTCCAGATCACCAAGGTGTGTTTCACGCAGGTCTTTATCAATGATCAGAGGAATATCTCTGCCATTAATGATATATTCTGCTGTCTCATATGCACGTCCGGAAAGTGAAGTATAGGCTTTATCAAACGGAATGTCTGCCATCGACTTGCCCAGCTGTTTAGCCATTGCAACACCATCTTCTGTCAACGGAGAATCGCACCACCCCTGTGCAATGCCGCTTACGTTGAACACGGTCTGTCCATGTCTGGTAAGATAGAACGTGTACTCCGGGCTCTCGGCTGCAGGTGCTACAGCACCGGAGCCAGCAGGAGCTGCGCCGCCGCTTCCAGCCGGAGCTTCTTCGCCGCCGCCGGAGTTGCCGCAGGCTGCCAGAATGCTAATAGCGAAGGCACAAATTACAAATAAAGCCAACAGTTTCTTTTTCATAATAATGTTTTCCCCCATTCTGTAAATTGTTGCCGTAAACCTGTTAAAGGAATTACAGCAGTTAATAAATACCCATGAAAATTGTAGGAATATTTATTCAAGATTTCAATAATAAATATTTACGATAATAATAAAAATTATTTGACGCACGTATTTATTTAAGTCGATAAAGAAAACAAGCATCACACTTATTGTAAACCAGAACGAAAACGGATGGGTTGACAATTGTTCCTGGGGCATATTATAGTGAGACCGTGCAATATGGCCCAATATTGATGATGAAAATGAGGAATGCATGAGATGAAGAGCACAAAAGAACAGCTGGTTGAACTGCTGGAAAAAAACAGCGGAACGTACATCTCCGGAAATATGATCGCGGAGAGCCTTGGGATCACGCGCGCAGCAATCTGGAAAAACATTAAGCAGCTGGAGAACGATGGTTATGTGATTGATGCGGGGACCAATAAAGGATACCGCCTGGATCCGGATAGTGATGTTTTGACATATAAAAACGTTACGGCATTTCTGAATAATAAGAAATGCACTGTGGAAGTTTTTGATCAGGTGTCATCAACGAATACCTTCCTGAAAGAAAAAGCTGCAGATCTTCCGGATTGGCATGTTGCAGTTGCCGGCAGTCAGAGTGAGGGAAGAGGAAGGACAGGAAGATCTTTCTTTTCTCCAAAAGGAAGCGGTGTCTATCTGAGCGTACTTCTGCGTCCGGATGTTCCAATCACAAATTCCGGCCATCTGACAGCGGCAGCAGCAGTTGCAGCCTGCCGGGCGATCGAGGCCTGCACAGATGCGAAGCCGGTAATCAAATGGGTCAATGACGTTTTTGTAAATGGCAAAAAAGTCTGCGGCATCTTAACAGAAGCTTCCGTCAATTTTGAAACAGGCCTTCCGGACTGGATCGTTACGGGTATCGGGTTTAATGTGTATCCGCCAAAGCAGGGCTTCCCAAAAGAGATCGCAAAGATCGCAGGGGCCATCACGGAGCAAAGGCAGAATAATCTAAGGGCAAAACTGGCATCAGGTTTTATCGACAGTTTTTATGATATCTGCAGCAGCGGGCAAGCGGATTTTTATAAAGAATATAAACGCCGCTGTTTCATTATCGGAACGCCGATCTATGTGCTGCGCGCAGAGGAGAAGATTCCGGCGATGGCATTGGATATCGATCGGGACTTTGGATTGAAGGTACGCTACGAAGACGGAAAAACAGAAGTGCTCTCCGCCGGAGAAGTCAGCATCAGACAATAAAGGAGAACGACAGTGGCAATTACAAAACGGAAAATGAAAACAATTGATCTGGCATACATGGCGCTTGGCGCTGTTATTATTGCGGTCTGTTCATGGATCAGTATTCCTACTGTGGTTCCTTTTACGCTTCAGACATTTGCGGTTTTTAGTGTTTTAGGTCTGCTGGGAGGAAAAAGAGGGACGATCTCGGTTTTAATTTATATTCTTCTCGGAGCTGTCGGAGTTCCGGTTTTTGCAGGTTTTTCCGGCGGATTCGGAGTCATCCTGGGACCAACCGGAGGATATATCGCCGGTTTTATTCTGATGGGCCTTTTGTACTGGTTGATGGAAAAACTCTTTGGAGTTAAAATTTATATTCGGATCATTTCCATGGTTCTTGGTCTTCTGGTCTGCTATGCCTTTGGAACGGTATGGTTTATGATCGTCTACGCAAAACAGAGTGGACCGATAGGTCTTGGCACGGCTCGTTTGTCCTGTGTGGTTCCGTTTATCATTCCGGATTTTGTTAAAATGGGTCTGGCTCTGCTGATCACTTCCCGGGTCGGAAAATATTTAAAATAATGATATAATCATATTTAACGAGTCAGGTCTTTATTTTGAAAGGGGGATATCAAATGGATGCTTTAGAAGCTATCAAGACAAGAAGAAGCACAAGAAAATTTAAAGAAGATATGCCGCCGCGAGAGTTACTTGACAAGATTATTGAGGCCGGAAGATATGCTCCAAGCGGCCATAACAGCCAGACAACTCATCTGATCGTTATTACAGATAAAAAAATCCATGAAGAGATCACCGCAGTTGTAAAGGATGCGCTGTCAAAGATGGAAGCCGGGCCGGATACGTATGTTTCGCTGAAATATGCGATCGAGGCATCCAAAAAGGAGGGCTATACTTTCTTTTACCAGGCGCCGGTACTGATCGTTGCTGCAAATAAAAAAGGTTACGGCAATGCACTGGCAGATACCGGATGTGCGCTGGAAAATATGATGATCGCTGCAAATGCGCTGGATCTTGGCTCCTGCTGGATCAATAACCTTCACTGGCTGGATGATAATGAGCAGGTAAGAGAATACCTGTATCAATATGGCCTTGAAAAAGATGAAACAATAACCGGCGGTCTGGCAGTAGGCTATGCTTTTAATGGACTTCCGGAGAGGACACCATTAGAAAGAAAAGGAAATCCGGTTACCTGGGTCGGCAGTGACGATCTGTAAAGACCAAAAGAATAATAATTTCTTGTAACTTCAACACATACTCGCTAAAATTAAACTAACAAAATAAACAATGTAATGAATGCTAAGCATTGGGGGGAACAATATGTACACATTCAGAGAAGTAAGCGACAGAATGCTGCATCTGCATCAGCGGATCAGAGACAGAGTCATCCGTTTTGATTCAGAACGTGCACGGATCATAACGGAATCCGATAAAAAATGGGGTATGGCAATTCCTCATATCCGCAGAGCAAAGAAGTTTTATGACATTTGCGACCAGATGACCCTCCGGGTAGAAGACGAGGATGTTCTGGTCGGAAACCTGACCCGGTATTTCTGCGGATCGAGCACCAGCCCGGATTACAGCGGCATGGGCTGGGTCCCGAACATGGTCACCAAGGGTTTATGGACCAAGAGAGAAGATGGTCTTTACCACAATCCGGATTCCGACGGGATCCCGATGTGTATTTCCGAAGAGGATTATCAGGAACTGCTGAAGGTTGGTGAATATTGGAAAGGCAGAACTTATTCTGATATTACAAATACCTGGTTCCCGGATGATTATCGTGAACTGGCTCGTTTGGGAGTCGGACATGCACTTCATGGTTCGTTCTTAAGTATTGCCGGTGTTACCGGACATACCACACCAGGTTATAAAAAGATCCTGAGCCAGGGCTTTGGTGCGATCAGAAAAGTTGCTCAGGACTGGTTGGATGAGAACCGCCTGACATTAGACGGCGATAAGACAGACAAAATGGTTTTCTATTCGGCTGTTGTGATTGTCTGTGATGGCGCAGAACGGCTGATCCGCAGGTATGGAGATGCCTGCCGTGAAAAGGCTGCTGAAACAACGGATGAGAAACGAAAAGCCGAACTGTTATCAATGGCAGACAGCCTGGATTGGATCTCTGTAAATCCTGCCCGTACTTTCTATGAAGCATGTCAGTTAGAGTTCCTGTATCTGCAGATGCTGATCCTCTGCAACATCGGCTCCATTGGTTCCTGCGGTCGTTTTGACCAGATCACAGGACCTTACCTGGAGAAAGACCTTGCAGAAGGCAGGATCACATTAGATGAAGCGCAGGAGATCGTTGATAACTTCTTCCTGAACGTATCCCGTAACTGGGGCGGCACACCGCCATCTTCGGTTTCTATCCTTGGCATGGGCAATACCTACATGCATACAACGGTAGGCGGCACTGATCCGATCACAGGAAAAGATGCTACCAACACCGTCACCTATATGGTTCTGGAAACGATGGCCAGACTGGGCAAGCATGATCCAACCATCACTTTAAGAATGACCAAAGATACACCGGATTCGCTGATGGAATGTGCGATCGAGACCACAAAACGCTGCGGCGGCATCCCGCTGTATTACAATGATGATGTTGTCATTCCTGCAGTGAAGAAGGAACTTGGAATGACCTTGGAGGATGCTCGTGATTATGCCCTGATCGGCTGTCAGGAGATCACCGGTTCCGGAAATGAAAATGCACAGTGTAACGGAATTGTTCCGCCAAACGGAACGGTATTCTATTCCGTCTGTCTGGATATGGCTATCAACGATGGCAAGAACCCATACAACGGAGAGCAGTGCGAGATCCATACCGGTTATCTGTATGATATGAAGAGCATCGAAGAGGTGAAGGAAGCGTACCTGAAGATTGCCGACTATGTCATGCAGCGGATGATCAATGTCAACTGCTTTGGTGAATATGTAATCGCAAAATTCACACCGCATGTAATTCTTTCTATCTCCATTGAAGGATGTATGGAAAGCGGCAAAGATATTTCGGAAGGCGGCGCTAAATATAATCACTTTGGCGGCACCGGTACCGGTCTTGCAACCGTTGCAGATTCC
>JAFWCK010000111.1 GCA_017536965.1 Lachnospiraceae bacterium
ACCAGAGTTGAGACAGAAAAGGAGAGGGGATATGATTCATATTGCAGAAACAGAAAGCGGAAAAGTCCGCGGCATTACATCAGGAGATACATACATCATCGCGTTTAAGGGAATTCCGTTTGCGGCACCAGCAGCAGGGGACAACCGTTGGAGAGTCCCGCAGCCGGTAACTCCGTGGGAAGGGATCCGCAATTGTTTTGAATTCGGACCGGCTGGTATGCAGGATGTTTATACCGGGACCGGATTCTATGACAGGGAGTGGCATAACGATCCCGAGATGCCTATGTCGGAAGACTGCCTGCAGCTGAATATCTGGACACCAGCCAAAACACCGGAAGACCGTTTGCCGGTCATGGTATGGATCTATGGCGGCGGCCTGCAGGGCGGACATCCTGCGGAAATGGAATTTGATGGCGAACGGATCGCACGAAGAGGCGTGGTGATCGTAACCGTCAACTATCGGACTAACGTTTTCGGTTTTCTGGCACATCCGGAGATCACTGCAGAAAACGGCGGCAAACACTGTACGAACTTTGCCCTGTTTGATCAGAAAGCAGGCATCGACTGGGTCTATCGCAATATCGCAGCATTTGGAGGTGATCCGGAAAATATTACCATCTTCGGACAGTCGGCAGGCGGGCGCAGTGTTTTATGCCAGATCGCCTCTCCGTTGAACGCAGGCGGATGCATTAAACGGGCGATCAGTCAGAGCAGTGCCGGTATCAACTTTGCAATTGGTGGGCATGGAGCAGACCATCTGACATTAAAAGAAGCAGAGGAACAGGGCGAACGCTTTTTCCGTGAATACCTTGGCGTGGAAACGTTAGAGGAAGCGCGAAAACTGGATGCTGCATTTGTGCGTGATAAAGGAGCAGAATTCAGGAACAGCCGTCAGGGACAGTGGCAGTTTGTTGTGGATGGAGATTTCCTTCCGGATCAGCCAAATACCCTGCTTTTGGAAAATAAGCGTCTGCAGATTCCGATCATGGCAGGCTATACGACAGGAGAGTTCTTCGATGTTATCTCTGCGAAGAGCCTGGAAGAGTTCGAAAAGAAAGCAAGGATCCTTTATGGCGAATATGCAGATGAATTCCTGAAACTCTGTGAATTTGATTCCGGAGATCTGGATAAAGTCCTTGCTCTTTCTAAGGTGAATGGATCGCCGTTCGGGTCAAAGCTTCTGGTCATGCGGGCAGCAGATGCGGGCCTTCCTGCCTGGTATTATGAATTTGATCCGGAGATCCCGGGTGAAGACCATCCGGGCGTTTTCCATTCTTCTGACCTCTGGTTCGTGTTTGAGACCCTTGGAAAATGCTGGCGGCCGTTTGTTGGCAAGCATTATGACCTTGCCCGAAAAGTATGTAACTATTGGACCAACTTCGCAAAATGCGGAGATCCAAACGGAAACGACGCGGACGGAACTCCGATGCCGGTCTGGGAGCCGTTTACGGGCGATGAATCCCGCCCGATCGTATTCGGCGATACCGTGCATATGTCCGATAAAGAATTGACTCCATGTGTGAAAGGGATGTACCGTCTGGCAGCAGACAAATTATGGAGGAAATAAAAATGAGAATTGACGTGCAGTGTCATATCTTCCCGAAGATCATTCAGGATTATATGCTGCAAAACCCGTATCCAAAATGTTTCAGGACCAACGATGCGCTGATCTGTGATTTTGGGTCGCAGATCCTGGCTTTGGCAGATGATAAATATGATCCGGCCAGTGTTTTAAAATCGATGGATGAAGGGCAGGTGGATATTGCCCTGATCAGTCCGAACATCCCGGATCCCGGCTTCCTGCCGCCGGATAAAGCCGCTGAACTTTGCGTAAAACTGAATGAGGAAACACAGGAAATTACTGATCACAGCAATGGACGCTTTTTTGGAATCGGACTGCTTCCGTGGCATAATCCGGCAGAGGCAGTAAAAGAGGTATCGCACATAAAGAGTCTTGGAATGAAAGGTGTGATGCTTTTTTCCAGGAATGGAGATCTGCAGGTGGATGATAAACAGCTGGAACCTGTATACGATGCGGTGGCAGCAGCAGGACTTCCGGTTCTGATTCATCCGACCGTTCCAATGTGGGCTGACTCCATAGGCGATTATGGTATGGTTGCGGCAAACTCTTTTGTGATCGATACTGCATTTGCATTCCTTCGCCTGGTTTACGGCGGGATCATGGACAGGCATCCGCAGATGAAAGTCGTAATGCCGCATGCTGGCGGTGTTCTTCCGTTTCTGGACGGACGGCTGGCACCTGCCAGGGCTGAGATTCCAGCAGGAGAGGCCCGGAATGTTAAGGAAGTGATGTTTGGCGATCAGACCTGGTTTGATCTGGCCAATCATTCGCCAAATATCCTGGGGTATTTTAAAAACTATCTCGGATTATCACGCGCAATGTATGCAACAGACTATCCTTTTGCCTCTCATGTTATGGCAACGGCACTGCAGGATCGGATGGGATTTACTTCGGATGAATTGAAGGAGATCAATTGGAAAAACGCGAATCGTTTGTTTGATCTTGGACTCTAAAAATGTCGTGATTTGCCATATGAATGACCTCAGACGAAAAAATAATCAACACTCGCATTGACGAATGATGAAAAACATACTAGCATATCTTATGATAATATATGTTTCATTTATCTAAAATTAGTTTTAGTCTGAAACCCCTCATCGTCTTTAAAATCGGAGGAAAAAATGAGTAATACTAATACGGTAGCCCCGGAGCAGCCGCAGTACAGCAAACTGCGCGTCGGCTTAATGCTTGGCGCTGTTATCATGCTGCTTTTGATCAAAGGCTTTGGTAATTATAAATTTGTCCCGATGCAGACTCTCATTATGGAATTCTACAATGTAGGCGAGAGCGCGTATGGATATCTGAATACAGCGTCAGGCTGGGTCACGACTATCTGCGTTATCCCGTTTGCGTTCATTGTCCGTAAGATCCGCTGCAACTGGAGCATTATCATCGGAATGGGCGTGGCTGCGGCCGGCATCTTTATGCAGTCCGTTGCTGGTTCTTTCGCGATGCTGGTCATTGGCCGTGTAGTCGAAGGAACAGGAACGGGATTTGCAAATCTTGTCACAGCAGCGCTGATCCTGAATCTTGTGGATCGGCGGCATGTTGCTTTCTGGAGCAGTATGATGACTATGGTCGGTGTGCTGCCACAGATCATAATGGCAAAAGGCGGTACTGCGCTGATCTATAATTCCGGAATGCACTTTCAGACGCTTTTCCGGATCATCGTTTTTATTTATATCGGTGCGATTGCTTTATGGCTGGTTCTGGTCCCGTTTTCTCTGCGCATTACTGGAGTTGGCAGCAGTCAGAAACCGACCCGGGAACAGACGATCCGAGTAATCAAAAACAAATCGAATTGGCTTGTCGCATTGGCAAACTGGTTCTTCACACTGGCTGCGATCACCTTTACATCTTACATCATCCGTTATCTGACAACCGTTAAGGGTATGGAGCAGTCACAGGCGGCCAACATTTACAGCTACGTGACGATCCTTGGCCTGTTTTCGATGATGGCCTTTGGCGTTATCTCAGATAAACTGCATACAAAAAGAAAGATTGCGATCATGTCCTATTTTGCCGGTGCCGGTGCGCTGGTGCTTTTGGCATTGATCCCTGCAAGTCTCATCTGGATCTACATCATTTACTGGGGAACCCTTCCTAGGTCCATCGCACCAATGGGACAGGC
>JAFWCK010000112.1 GCA_017536965.1 Lachnospiraceae bacterium
ACGCGGTACATTCTTTGGACCGGGCAATCCAGCAAATAATATCATCGGACGTGCAGTCAGTCTGTGTGCACTGAACCTTGGATGGATCGAGTTTGAATATCACGGAGGAATGTATGGTCAGGCATCCCGTTTCTGCAATCTGGTCTTTACAGAAAATGAGGAGCTCAGCCCTTGGGAAACCTATTCTGTCTCCCGTGGATTCAGCCCGGAGGACAGTACAGTTATGGTGGAAGAAATCTTCTACATGGATGGCGTTTTCCAGCTGGGTAATCTGGCAATGCCTTCTGGCCTTTGGACCAGAGGCCTTTACGGTGACATCGACAACATCGCAGCTAAGGCTGTTGGTGAGCATCCGATGCTGGAGACTTTTAAAAAGAGCAATAAAACAGATAATGAGGCTGCCAAATTCTTTGGTGACGGCGGCGTACTTCCGGCTATGATGGGACAGGCCTATGGCGTAATTCTTTATCCAGGTGAGGCACAGCAGCTGGCAGAAGTCGGCTTTACCCGTGAGAAACTGGCTCGTTATATTGCAGATTATAAGGCCATTCCTTGGGAGGAATTTGACGAGGATACACAAGGCAAGATCCGTGAGATTGCTGAGAGCGGCATCATGCCAGGTCTGACGTTAGAAAACTGCCAGCCTGGCGGCAAGATCCCTGTGATGAACTCCAACCGCCTCGCTATTTTTGTAGCTGGGCACATGTCCGGACAGACGCTTGGCCTGAAATGTATGGGCAGTTACGGTGGACGGTTTGGCAAAGTGGAAGGATTGAATCCTTGTGATCCTCCATTCCATATCAAGAAGATCACTGGCGCTACTTTGACCAAAGCAGGAAAGTAATACGGAGGCGTCTGAATCTATGGAAAAAAAACCTGTTATGGATCTGAAGATCGATTTTAACGGTCCTGTGTTGAAGATGAAGGGAGAAAACGCAGAAGTCGTGATGATTCCTTTTAAAGGCACTGTAAAAGGTGAGATTTTCAATGGGATCATAGAACCGTGCGGAGTGGACACACAGGTGGTAAATGCTGCCCATGTCCGTCATATGTCTGCCCGTTATATGATGACCGGAAATGACAATACAGGTGCAGATGCTCATATTTATGTAGAAAACAACGGCTGGTTTGATGATGATGCACAGCAGCCAGGAAGCAGTTTTCGTACTGTGCCTACATTTTATACGGATAGTTCTGCCCTTGCCCCTTACCTTCATTCAACGCGTTTTACCGGAGAGGGCAGTATGGAAGCGGATGGACTCCATATCCGCTATTATGAAATCTGAACTATGATCATCAACACCGGACAGAGAACGGATATTCCTGCCTTTTATGCTGAGTGGTTTGCGAACAGACTGAAAGAAGGTTTTGTCTGTGTCCGCAATCCCTACAACCAAAATCAGGTCAGCCGCTATCGGCTGGATCCTGCGGTTGTAGACGTGATTGGTTTTTGCACAAAGAATCCGGCACCGATGTTTCCTTATATGGAACTGCTTAAGGATTATGGACAATACTGGTTTGTTACGATCACACCTTACGGACGGGATATTGAACCAAATGTACCGGATAAGCATCAACTGATTGAAGATTTTAAGACACTGTCCACTATTGTTGGAATCAATTCCATTGGATGGAGGTTTGATCCGGTTTTTATTTCTGATCGATATGGGGAGGAATACCATATCCGGGCCTTTGAACAGATTGCAGCTGCATTGGAAGGATATACGGAAACTGCAGTCATCAGTTTTATTGATCTGTATCCGAAAGTCCGACGGAACTTTCCGGAAGTGCAGGAGGTAACAAATGAGCAGAGACTCAGACTGGGGAAAGAGTTTATTCGGATTGCCTGCGCCCATGGAATGACAGTTAAGCCATGCGCAGAGGGTGATGAACTTGCTGCATATGGAGCAGACTGCAGTGGCTGTATGCGGATCCGTGATTATGAGAAAGCTATTGGCATGCATCTGAATGCTCCAAAAAGGAAAGGCGCCAGAGCAGAATGCGCCTGCTATATTTCCTGCGATATCGGCGCATACAATACCTGCAGGCATCTTTGCAAATATTGCTATGCAAATGCAGAAGTTTCAGAAGTGCTTGCGCAAAGCCGTCTGCATGATCCAAAGTCACCGTTCCTGATAGGCAGCTATATGGATGGCGACGTGATCCACGACGTGCCGCAAAAGTCATGGATCGACGCGCAGATGAGTCTGGAGATCTGATTCAAAAGAAAAAGCCTATAAACCAAAAGTTTATAGGCTTTTATTACTATAGCTTTAAGCTTATCTTTTTATCTGCCGTAACGATCAGCAAGGAAGAAGTAGCAGGAACTGGTCCAGCTTGACCAGAAGAGCTGGCTCTCACCGAATGCTGTCAATGAACGATCTCCGAGCCCGGTCAGAGCATTGCAGATGTGGAAGAACCCGCTGCGATTCAAAGTGCGGCAATAGCTGAGTGCTGCATCCTTGGCTTCTTCTGCATAACCGCAGTCCTCCAGCGCCATCGGGATAAAGAAGTGTGTCGGTGTAATGACACTGCCGGCAGAAAAACCATGGCGCATATATGGGCTGTCCATTGCCTCTGAGGCGTAGCCGTTTTCCGTTCTGAATCCACCTTCACGCAGCAGATGCGCGATCGTCTTCTGGAGAATGTCCTCTGGCAGGCGGCTGCCAAGAAGTGCCGGAAGACAGAATGTTATATTGTCGTTGGCAGATCGAGCCCCTGTCTCTTTATTGATCGAGAACCAGCGCTCTCCATCCCAAAGTGTTTCTACCATTTCATCAATGACTTGTTTGGACCGGCGCAGATAATTCTCCTGTGTTTCAGTACTCATGCCGATCGTTGCACCAAATCGGGCGATCGCTTCCAGATTGAGAGCCTGGAAGGTGTTAAGATCCGGGCATATCTGCGGCATTCCAACACGAAAATACTGTGGAGCATCTTCCCAACCGGTTTCCAGCGCACGCTGATATGCGCACAATGTACCTTTCCCCGGACGGAAACGGAAGAAGTATTCTGTCCATGCGATCAAACGATCTAACAGCCATTGCTTTTCTTCCAAAGATGGAGCAGCAGCGTCGATGACACCTTCCTTCATAAGCCAGAGCAGAGCCAGACCATGAATAGGCGGTTTCATGGATGCCTTGCCAGGAAGATGCTTGAAACCAACTGAATCACTAAGACGTCCGTTGCGGTCCTGAAATTCAAAACAGGAGCAGAAAACGTCCCATGAAAGCTGCGGGTCTTTGTGCAGAAAGACGGCCTGCATTGGCATCTGCCAGCCGAATGCGGACTCGAAAACGCTGTGCATCATCTTGACCATTGGACGAACATAATCATTTTCATCATCTGGATCAACCATCAGAGACCATGTCTGCCAGAGAGCCTGAAGGCGCCTCGGCTCAAATTCCTCAGGAAGTTCCTGCATAACGCGTTTACAAAACTCTCCAAATTCTTCGCGAACAGATGCTACGCCATCCTGATAAGCCGGGTATTCTTCCAGCTTACGCGGCAGCGGATCAGAATTGTAGTCAACAAATGCAGCCTCGACAACACCGTTTTCATCCGGTGTGATCTCAAGCCATCCAGGAGTGCGGCGGAGTGTTCCGCGCAGTGCCGTCACACGAAGCCGGCAAGGACCAAATTCCACATCCTGGCTGCCAAGACCATCATCGATCGGTACGGAGATTCCTCCACCCATAAAGCCAGGACGAGCCAGAATGCGCAGTGCAAGTCCATTCTCTCCATGAGCCAATACCATTCTCCGGTCTGCAATACAGAAGCGGATCTCACCGGAAGATGTTTCGATGATGACCTCCTCTGTTGTTGTGTTCAGAAAACAGGGCAGAGCAACGTTATCTTGTACAGCCTGGAACTGAACCAGACGAAAGTTGTTTGCTTTCGTAAGGTCGGTCATTGCGTATTCTACGCTCCGGCAATTACAAAGCCACAGACTGCTTTTGCCAAAGATATTGTCTGCGCGCAGATTATCGTTAGCAAAACAAAAATAGGAACCACGCCGGGAATATGGCGCATCCAGTAGATTTACAAACTGTTTTTCCATCCTTCTCCTCCTTTAAAGATGTCATTGCGTAAAAGTGCCATAGGCAGCAATTGCATCATCAATGGTCATTTCGCCTGTTCCAACACTGTAAACGGCCAGCCGTAACTGTGTGCTGGCATCATCTGTCAGGCCGATCACTTCCGGAGACAGGATCCTCTCTTCCGGGACGGCGCCGAATGCGGCATACATGCTGTTAAAGGACAGGTCTTTCGTA
>JAFWCK010000016.1 GCA_017536965.1 Lachnospiraceae bacterium
CCTCTATCGCTCGGATCCTTCCTGGAATGTGATCCTGCTTCGGTATTTCAATCCGATCGGTGCACACGAGAGCGGACTGATCGGAGAAGATCCTTCGGGTATTCCAAATAATCTTTTGCCATATGTTGCAAAAGTGGCTGTCGGAAAGCTGGAAAAGGTCAGCGTTTTCGGCAACGATTATGATACACCAGACGGAACCGGCGTGCGGGATTACATCCATGTAGTTGACCTGGCAAAGGGCCATATCAAAGCAATCGAGAAAATCGAGAAAGAAGGACAGGTCGGATGTAAGACCTATAATCTGGGTACAGGTACCGGCTACAGTGTCCTGGATATTATTAAGGCATTTGGAGAAGCATGCGGCAAAGAGATCCCTTATGTGATAACCGGCAGACGGGATGGCGATGTAGACACCGTTTATGCTGACCCGGCGCTTGCAGCAAAAGAGCTGGGGTGGAAAGCAGAATATGATCTGCAGAAAATGTGCGCAGACACCTGGAGATGGCAGAGCCAGAACCCGGATGGATACGGCAGATAATACTAATATATGACAGGTAACGAAGGCAGAGAGCCTTATAAAAGATTAATCGTATTCACAGAAGTGATCATACTGGTGGCAGCGCATTCCATTTTGTTTGCGATCCTTTGGAACAGCCAGTATAAAGAGTCCATTGAACTGCCGTTCTTCAGGCGCGGTAACTGGGCCATGATCGCTATCTATCCAATCCTCATGTTAGCATTGGGAAAAGTGTTTGGGATCTTCCGCCTGGCGATGGCCAGAGTTGCGGATCTGATCCTTTCTTTTCTTGCCACACTTTTCTTTGTTAATCTGTTGATGTACTTTGAGTTACTTTTGCTCATCCGTTCCGCTTATCCTTCTATTGTTCCGCTTTTGATCCTGTTCCTGATCGAATGCGGGATCACGGCTGTATGGTTTATTATCGTACGGATCCTGAATAATCATGTTTATCCGCCGCATGATATGGTTCTTATCCACGGCGATTATCCGGCTGATGACATCGTCCGCAGCATGAACCAGAGAAATGACCGTTATCATATCAAGGCAAAGGTGAATATTAATGAAGGAATGAATAAAGTCATGGCGGCCATTGAAGAGCATGAAGCAGTCGTGATCTCCGACCTTCCTGCTACCGAGCGCAATGATGTGGTTAAATATTGTTATGCTTCCGGCAAGCAGTTATATATGCTCCCGAAACTGACGGACATCATCATCCGCAGTTCCGAAGAACTGCATGTTTTTGATTCACCAGTCCTGTTAAATAAGAACTTTGGCCTGACATTTGATCAGCGTCTGATCAAACGAACCATGGATATCGTTGTTTCCTGCCTGATGATCATTTTAAGCAGCTGGCTGATGGTCCTGATCGCGATTGCGATCAAGCTGGATGACAAAGGTCCTGTTTTTTATCGGCAGAAACGATTGACACGGGATGGAAAAGTCTTTCGGATCATCAAATTCCGCAGTATGAAGATGGATGCGGAAAAAGAAGGCCCGCAGCTTTCTAAAAAAGAAGATGACCGTGTGACACGTGTCGGACGTGTGATCCGGGCATTGCATCTGGATGAATTGCCGCAGGTCTTTAATGTATTTGGCGGCTCCATGTCCCTGGTCGGCCCTAGGCCGGAGCGCCCGGAGATCATGCAGCAGTATAAAGAGAATGTGCCGGAGTTTTATTACCGGCTGAAAGTGAAAGGCGGCCTGACCGGGTATGCCCAGGTTTATGGAAAATATAATACAACGCCTTACAACAAACTGCGGCTGGATCTGACCTATATTCAGAATTACAGTTTGTGGCTGGACATCAAGTGCATGGTGCAGACGATCAAGATCCTGTTCGAAAAAGAAAATACAGAAGGTATTGACCAGGATCAGACAACAGCCCTGCCAAAAGGCTAAAGGAAAACCGGCATCTTTAAAAGATGCCTGGAAAAAGCGGAAAAAACAGTTGACGCCGCCATCTCGCCTATGCTATATTATGCAGGCGAGCAAAAAGGCTCTTTTTTTTACGTTGTTATTTTTTCAGCCCCGGACGCGGGGTCCCACAAATCAAATGATCGCGTAAATACAGGTAAAATCGCATATTTTGTGGAGGAGAACAAAATGAGAACAAGAATCACATTAGCATGCACAGAGTGCAAACAGAGAAACTACAATACGACCAAAGAAAAAAAGAACCATCCGGACAGAATGGAAACAATGAAGTATTGCAAATTCTGCAAGAAGCATACAATGCATAAGGAGACGAAGTAATCCCATGACAGAAAATACTTCTGCAAAAAAAGAAAAGGGCAGTTTCTTTAAGAATCTTAAACTTGAGTTTAAGAAAATCATTTGGCCTGACACAAAAGATGTCGCAAAGAAAACCCTTTTGATCATTGTCGTAACCATTATCTTGGGCGTGTTAATTAAACTTTTGGATACAGGCATTCAGGCGCTTCTGTCGCTGATTGCTTAAAGGAGTTAACTATGGCAGATGGAGCAAATTGGTATGTTGTGCATACCTATTCTGGTTACGAGAATAAGGTAAAGGCTAACATTGAGAAAACCATAGAGAATAGAAAACTTCAGGACCAGATCTTTGAAGTTACCGTACCTATGCAGGACGTGATCGAGATCAAGAATGGTGCCAGAAAACAGGTTCAGAAGAAACAGTTCCCTGGATATGTTCTTATTAATATGATCATGAATGACAGCACCTGGTATGTTGTCAGAAACACCAGAGGTGTGACTGGATTTGTCGGACCTGGAAGTAAACCGGTCCCGCTTTCTGAGGAGGAGATCAAGCCGCTGATCGCAACCGGCGAAAAGATCATTGTTTCCTTCGAGGTTGGCGATCTGGTTACCGCTATTGCCGGCGTATGGGAAGGCACGGTCGGAAAAGTCATTGCTGTGAATGAAAGCAGACAGACAGTTACGATCAATGTTGATATGTTCGGCAGAGAAACCCCGGTTGATATCAGTTTCATGGATATCAAGAAAATGTAATTGATGTTTAGAACAAAAGAGTTCTTAACATACAGATTCCGGAGATGACCTTGACTCCGGAAAATTCAGAAGAAAGGGAGATTTTATTATGGCAAAAAAAATCGACGGCTACATTAAGTTACAGATCGAAGCTGGAAAAGCTTCTCCTGCACCGCCAGTTGGACCGGCTCTCGGTCAGTATGGCGTGAACATTGTGCAGTTCACCAAGGAATTCAATGCTAGAACAGCTGATCAGATGGGAATGATCATTCCTGTTGTTATCACTGTTTACGCAGACAGAAGTTTCACATTTATCACCAAGACCCCTCCTGCACCGGTTCTGATCAAGAAGGCATGCAAGATTCAGTCTGGTTCCGGCGAACCAAACAGAAAGAAAGTTGCTACGATCACAAAAGCAGACCTTCAGCAGATCGCAGAAACCAAGATGCCGGATCTCAATGCCGCTTCTTTAGAGGCTGCAATGAGCATGATCGCAGGAACATGCCGTTCTATGGGCGTGTTAGTAGAAGAGTAAGGAGGGCCGGAAAAGATGAAACACGGAAAGAAATATCAGGAAGCAGTAAAAGCAATCGACCGTATGTCTTTATATGACAGCGCAGATGCTTTTGACCTTGTAAAAAAGAGTTCTACAGCAAAATTTGATGAGACAGTGGAAGTTCATATCCGTACCGGATGTGATGGACGTCATGCAGATCAGCAGATCCGTGGCGCAGTCGTTCTTCCAAACGGCACTGGCAAACAGGTCCGCGTCCTCGTTTTTGCAAAAGGTGAAAAAGAAAAAGAAGCTCTGGAAGCAGGCGCAGATTTTGTCGGCGCAGAAGAACTGATTCCGAGAATTCAGAATGAAAACTGGTTTGAGTATGATGTTGTTGTTGCAACCCCGGATATGATGGGTGTTGTCGGACGTCTTGGTAAGATCCTCGGACCTAAAGGCCTTATGCCAAACCCGAAAGCAGGAACCGTTACCATGGATGTTGCAAAAGCAATCGCAGACATCAAAGCTGGTAAGATCGAATACAGACTGGACAAGGCAAACATCGTTCACTGCCCGATCGGAAAGGTTTCCTTTACAACCGATCAGCTGCAGGAGAACTTTAGAGCACTGACTGATGCCATCATCAAAGCCCGCCCGGCAGCTCTGAAAGGTACTTATCTGAAGAGCATTACCGTTGCTTCCACAATGGGCCCTGGCGTCAAAGTGAATGTTGCAAAACTTCTGAACCAGTAATCCGATCGTTCAAAACAGACCGGGCTGTTCCCGGAAACCAAATACGTTGTTTTACCATTGACAGCGCGTCTGCCATGTGGTAAACATATAAATTGCCGAAGACAGTAGGTGGGAAGCGGATCTTTCCGTGGACCGTAACGAGTGATCTACCTACCGAGGATTTTAAGTGATATTCTTACTCCCTCTTTGTCTTTGTGCAAAGAGGGATTTTCTATATCCTCTAAATCGGCAGATATTCTAACAAGGAGGAAGAAAAATGGCAAAAGTTGAACAGAAACAGCCAATCATCAAAGAAATCAGTGATTATTTGAATGGCGCAAGTGCAGCTGTTCTGGTAAACTACCGCGGCCTTACTGTTGAGCAGGATACCGTCCTTCGTAAACAGTTAAGAGAAAGCGGGATCATCTACAAAGTTTACAAGAACACCATGATCAACTTCGCAGTCAAAGACACAGAATTTGCTGATCTGGCACCGCTTTTGGAAGGCCCAACTGCTATTGCTATTTCCAAAGATGATGCAACAGCACCGGCAAGAATCATTGCTCAGTTTGCTAAAACAGCACCGCTTCTGGAAATGAAAGCAGGCGTTGTGGAAGGAACCTTCTATGACGCAGCAGGAATCAATGCTATCGCAGAGATCCCGTCAAGAGACGTTCTGTTGGGAAGATTGTTCGGCAGCATGCAGTCACCAATCGCAAATCTTGCCCGCGTTCTGAACCAGATCGCTGAAAAAGGCGGTGCAGGCGCAGCAGAAGAACCAAAAGCAGAAGAAGCTCCGCAGGAGGCAGCTGTAGAAGAAGCAGCTCCGCAGGAAGAAGTGAAGGCAGAGGAAGGTGCAGCAGAAGCACCTGCAGCCGAGTAATTAGAGGAGGAAATCAAAATGGCAAAATTAACCACAGAAGAATTTATCGCAGCAATCAAGGAATTGTCTGTATTAGAGTTAAACGATTTAGTTAAAGCTTGTGAAGAAGAATTCGGTGTTTCCGCAGCAGCAGGTGTTGTCGTTGCAGCAGCTGGCGCAGGCGCAGCAGTAGAAGAAGAAGAAAAGACAGAATTCGATGTTGAGTTAACAGAGATCGGCCCGAACAAAGTTAAAGTCATCAAGATCGTTCGTGACTACACAGGACTCGGACTGAAAGAAGCAAAAGAACTCGTTGACAAAGCTCCTTCTATCATCAAAGAAGGTATCACAAAAGCAGAAGCTGATGACCTTATTGCAAAACTTGCAGAAGAAGGCGCTAAAGGTACAGCTAAATAATTTCAATCTGTTAGAATGTCAAAACAGGAGCGGGAATCCGCTCCTGTTTTTTATTCAGACGGAAAAACCCGCTCGCCTATATGAAAAGATAATGCTATAATCTGCTCATAAGAAACAAATAGGTTTTAGGTAGTACAAGGAGGAACTAATATGCAGGAAGTATGTGATTTCATTAAAGAATGCGGAACTTATTATCTGGCAACGATCGATGGAGATCAGGCGCGTGTACGTCCGTTTGGCACCATCCATATTTTTGACGGAAAACTTTATATTCAGACAGGAAAGGTGAAACCGGTTTACAAACAGCTGATCGCAAATCCAAAAGCAGAACTTTGCTGCTTCAAAGACGGCACATGGCTGAGACTGGCCGGCAAACTGATCCCGGACGAAAGAGTCGAGGCAAAGAAGAGCATGCTGGATGCTTATGAGAGCTTAAGAGGCATGTATGATGAAAATGATGACAACTGCATCGTTTTCTATTTTGAAGATGCAACTGCATCATTTGCATCCTTCGGCGGCGAACCTAAGGAGATCAAATTCTAAGACGGAAGAAAACCAGCAGAAAAAAAGGGGCTCAGCGAGCCCCTTTTTATTATTTCTATATTGTTTCTTATTTGAAGCTGAAGGTCAGAAGACCAGCGATAAATACGACCAGAATGATGATCGGCAGAATGAACTGCATATAAGGTTTCATCCACTTTTTGACCTTCAGACCTTTTCCAGCATTGGCTTCTGCAGTGAAATTGTCCCAGCCCCATCCGAACTTCCAGGTACAGAACAGGACGTAGATAAAGCAGCCAATCGGAAGAAGCAGATTGCTGACGATGAAGTCTTCCAGATCCAGCACGCCGGAACCTTCTGCAAATGGAACAAAGCCGCTCCAGACATTGAAGCCCAGAATGCAAGGAATTGACAGGATGATCATGCAGATCCCGCAGATGATGCAGCCTTTGACACGGCTGACACCGGTCCAGTCACGGAACATAGCCAGAATGTTTTCAAATACGGCAAGGACAGTAGATAATGCCGCAAACGTCATAAACAGGAAGAATAAAGATCCCCAGATTCTTCCGCCGGCCATATTTGCAAAGATGTTCGGCAGAGTGACGAAGATCAGGCTCGGTCCTGCGCCGGCATCAACACCGAAAGTTGAGCATGCCGGGAAGATGATCAGACCAGCCATGATGGCTACGATCGTATCCAGGATAATAACGTTAATGGATTCGCCCATAAGAGAACGTTTCTTGTCCAGGTAGCTGCCAAAGATAGCCATGGAACCGATACCTAAACTCAAAGTAAAGAAAGCCTGGTTCATGGCGGCATTCACTGTACCCCAGGTGATCTTGGTAAAGTCAGGAAGCAGATAGAAGGTAAGACCTTCTTTTGCGCCAGACAGAGTGCAGGAGTGAATGACCAGGACGATCAGTAACAGGAACAGGATCAGCATCATATATTTTGTAACCTGCTCCAGACCTTTATTTAAGCTGAAGGAACAGATCAAAAATCCGATCACGCAGATGATAGCGGTAAACAGGATCTGCTGGCCAGGGTTGGAGATCATAGCTCCGAATGCCTCTCCTGACTGTTCTGCGCTCAAACCGGCATATTCACCGGAAACAAACCCGACAAAGTATTTCAGGAACCAGCCTGCTACGCAGGTATAAAACATCATCAGGACGACATTGCCGATAAAAGGCAATGGAGAGGACCAGCCCCAGTGCTGCTTTTTGCCCTGTAAGGTCGTAAGCATCTTCAAAGGACTTTTCTGGCTGCCGCGGCCGATGGAAAACTCCATGGTCATGACCGGAATGCCGAGGATGATCAGGAAGATAATATAAAGAAGAACAAACGCACCACCGCCGTTCTGTCCAGTCAGATACGGGAACTTCCACACATTGCCGCATCCGATCGCGCAACCAGCGCTGAGTAAGATGAAGCCGAGACGGCTTCCCAGACGTTCTCTGTTGTTATTCATTTCTCACCTCCGGTGGCAGATGTCTGTTTATCGGAATCCCCACTCCGTAAACATGCCACAATATTTTAAGAATGTTAAAACTTTTTGTGGAAATAGTCAATAGAAATGGCCTTTCTGTTGATAAAAAGCTTTTTATAAAATAATGAAAAAATTGTTTGACACGGAAAATCGCTTGTAGTACACTATACCCTGCACTATTGTGGAAAAGTGGCCTTTTTGTGCGCGCATTTTTTCGGAAACCGCCAGGCAGAAGGAAACAGAAGCAAGACGGAAAACCGCAGAAATTACAACGAAAAATCCTTAAAAATCAACGTTTCAAGGCGGCCGCGAATATTTAAACAAAGGAGAGATTGCTTTCATGGAGAAAAACAGAATTCGTCCCGTAAAATATGGCAAGGGAATCCGAATGAGTTATTCCAATCAGGAAGAAGTTCTGGAAATGCCAAACCTGATCGAGATCCAAAAATCTTCGTATCAGTGGTTTATTACAGATGGTTTAAAAGAAGTATTCGACGACATATCTCCAATCGAGGATTTCAATCAATCTCTGAGCTTAGAGTTTGTTGATTTTCAGATTGCCCGCGATGACATTAAATACACCATTGAAGAGTGCAAAGAGCGGGATGCAACTTATGCGGCTCCTTTAAAAGTAAAAGTCCGTCTGAACAACAAGGAAACCGGAGAGATCAGCGAGCACGAGATCTTCATGGGTGACATGCCTCTTATGACAGAGACAGGTACCTTTGTGATCAACGGCGCAGAGCGTGTTATCGTTTCCCAGCTGGTTCGTTCCCCGGGCATCTATTTCACACTCAGCCATGATAAATTAGGAAAAGAATTATATGCATGTAATGTGATCCCGAACAGAGGAGCCTGGTTTGAATATGAAACAGACTCTAACGACGTGTACTATGTGCATGCAGACAAGGCAAGAAAAGTTCCGGTCACAGTTCTGATCCGTGCTCTTGGTGTTGGAACCAACGAAGAAATCCTGGAAATGTTTGGTGAGGAGCCAAAGATCCTTGCCTGCTTTGAGAAGGATAATTCTCACAACTACGAAGGTGGTATCCTGGAGCTTTATAATAAGCTTCGTCCGGGAGAGCCGCTGCAGGTGGAGAACGCAGAGAACCTGATCACTTCCATGTTCTTTGATCCAAAGCGTTATGATCTGGCTAAAGTCGGCCGCTATAAATTTAATAAGAAATTAGCTTATAAGAATCGTCTGGTTGGCGCTACGCTGGCTGAGGATGTGATCCATCGCGGCACAGGCGAAGTGATCGCTGAAGCAGGAACCGTTGTAGATGAAGAACTTGCAGAGCGCATCCAGAACGGTGCAGTTCCATCTGTCCTGGTTCAGGGAGAAGGAAGAGCCGTTAAAGTCCTTTCCAATATGGTGGTTGATATTCAGGAGTACGTCAATCTTTCTAATAAGGAAATGGAAGAGATGGGCATTACCGAGAGAGTATACTATCCGGAACTTGCCCGCCTGATGGAAGAAAACACAAAGAAAGCAGATCTCAAAGAAGCGATCCGCAAAGATGTGCATAACCTGATTCCAAAGCATATTACAAAAGAAGATATTTTCGCCTGCATTTCCTATGGACTGAATCTGGATTCCGGCCTTGGAAACTTTGATGATATCGACCATCTGGGCAACAGAAGGATCCGCAGCGTTGGTGAGCTTCTGCAGAATCAGTATCGTGTTGGTCTGTCCAGAATGGAGAGAGTTGTTCATGAAAGAATGCAGACACAGGATATCGATACGATCACACCGCAGTCCCTGATCAACATCAAGCCGGTCACCGCTGCTGTTCGTGAGTTCTTCGGATCCTCTCAGCTGTCACAGTTCATGGATCAGTGTAATCCTCTTGGTGAGCTGACACATAAGAGACGTCTTTCTGCACTGGGTCCTGGCAGTCTTTCCAGAGATCGTGCCGGATTCGAAGTCCGTGACGTTCATTACACCCACTACGGTCGTATGTGCCCGATCGAGACTCCTGAAGGTCCGAACATCGGACTGATCAACTCTCTGGCAAGCTATGCACGCGTTAATAAGTATGGCTTCATCGAGGCACCTTACCGCGTGATCGACAAAACCAATAAAAATAATCCGGTCGTTACAAACGAAGTCGTTTACCTGACCGCAGATGAAGAAGATAAATACAAAGTCGCACAGGCAAACGCCCAGCTGGACGCAAAAGGACATTTCATCCGTAACACGGTTGCAGGACGTTTCCGCGATGAGACCAGTGAATATGACAAGACAGAAGTCGATCTGATGGATGTCTCCCCTAAGATGGTCTTTTCCGCAGCGACATCCATGATCCCATTCCTGGAGAATGATGATGCGAACCGTGCTCTGATGGGTTCCAACATGCAGCGTCAGGCTGTTCCGCTTCTGACAACAGAAGCACCGATCATCGGAACCGGAATGGAATCCAAAACAGCAAAAGACTCCGGCGTTTGTGTTCTGGCAAAGGAAGACGGCGTTGTAGAGCATGTTACAGCCAGCGAGATTGGCATCCGCGGCAAAGATGGCATCTATCGTACTTATAAAGTTGCTAAATTTGTCCGCAGCAACCAGTCAAACTGCTACAACCAGAGACCGATCGTCAGCAAAGGCGAAAAGGTTAAAGAAGGCCAGATCATTGCAGATGGCGCCAGCACCTCCCAGGGCGAGATCGCTCTTGGCAAGAACCCGTTGATCGGATTCATGACATGGGAAGGTTACAACTACGAGGATGCTGTTCTGATCAGTGAGCGTCTGGTAAGAGACGATGTCTATACCTCCATCCATATTGAGCGTTACGAGACAGAAGCACGTGATACCAAGCTGGGACCGGAAGAGATCACAAGAGACGTACCGGGCGTTGGCGAGGAAGCTCTGAAAGATCTGGATGACCGCGGCATCATCCGCATTGGCGCAGAAGTTCATGCCGGCGATATCCTGGTCGGTAAAGTCACTCCAAAGGGTGAGACAGAACTGACACCAGAAGAAAGACTGCTCCGTGCAATCTTTGGTGAGAAGGCAAGAGAAGTCCGTGATACTTCCCTGAAAGTACCGCATGGTGCATATGGTATCGTTGTGGACGCAAAAGTATTTACAAGAGAAGACGGAGATGAATTAAGCCCTGGCGTAAATAAAACCGTTCGTGTTTATATCGCTCAGAAGAGAAAGATCTCCGTTGGTGATAAGATGGCAGGCCGCCATGGAAATAAGGGTGTTGTCAGCCGCGTTCTTCCAATTGAAGACATGCCGTTCCTTCCGAACGGACGTCCTCTGGATATCGTGCTGAATCCTCTGGGTGTGCCAAGCCGTATGAATATCGGACAGATCCTGGAGACCCACCTTTCCCTGGCAGCAAAAGCACTTGGCTTCCAGATCGCAACACCGGTCTTTGATGGTGCGAACGAGTTTGACATTATGGATACGCTGGATATGGCGAATGATTATGTCAATGGGGACTGGGAGAAGTTCAAAAAGAAATATGAGAAATCGGTAGATCCGGCCATTATCAAATATCTGGAAAAGAATCTGGATCACAGAGCAGAGTGGAAAGGCGTTCCGATCTCCCGCGATGGAAAAGTTCAGCTGCGTGACGGCCGCACCGGTGAATTCTTTGATGCACCAGTTACGATCGGACATATGCATTACCTGAAACTGCACCATCTGGTCGATGATAAGATCCATGCTCGTTCCACAGGTCCGTACTCTCTGGTTACGCAGCAGCCTCTGGGTGGTAAAGCACAGTTCGGTGGTCAGCGTTTCGGTGAGATGGAAGTCTGGGCACTGGAAGCATATGGCGCATCCTACACGCTGCAAGAGATCCTGACGGTGAAATCGGACGATGTTGTCGGCCGTGTTAAGACATACGAGGCTATCATCAAAGGTGACAACATTCCGGAAGCAGGCACACCGGAATCCTTCAAGGTCCTGGTGAAAGAGCTGCAGTCACTGGCACTGGATATCAAAGTCCTGAACGAGGATGATACCGAGATCAAACTTTTGGAGTCGGTTGATTATGGTGAGACAAACTTTAATGCAATGCTCTCCAATAACAACTATCCGAAACCGAAAGAGAATGTAGCCCGTCACGGCTTCTCCGTACAGGAATTTAATGAATCGGAAGAGCTGGTAGACGTTGATGATTATGACGCTGATTATGATGAAGCGGACGATGCAGAATAGGAGGGACGAAGAATGGCACAATTAGTAAACTCAAGCTATGAGCCGATGACATTCGACAAGATCAGAATTGGTCTTGCATCACCTGAAAAAATCAGGGAATGGTCCCACGGCGAAGTCACCAAACCGGAAACGATCAACTACAGAACACTGAAACCGGAAAAAGATGGTCTGTTCTGTGAGAAAATTTTCGGACCAAGCAAGGACTGGGAATGCCACTGCGGAAAATATAAGAAAGTAAGATACAAAGGTGTGATCTGTGACCGCTGCGGCGTAGAAGTGACCAAAGCATCTGTCCGCCGTGAGCGTATGGGCTCTATTGAACTGGCAGCACCGGTTTCCCACATCTGGTATTTCAAGGGAATCCCATCCCGTATGGGTCTGATCCTGGATCTTTCTCCAAAGACACTGGAGAAAGTCCTCTACTTTGCAAGCCATATCGTACTTGATCCGGGCGAGACGGATCTGAAATACAAAGATGTTCTGAATGAAGCAGAATATAATGCAGCATTAGAACGTAATGGCGATGCAGCAGAAACCCTGCGTGTCGGCATGGGTGCAGAAGCAATTGAGGAGATCCTGGAAGCAATTGATCTGGATGAGCTGTCCAAAGAACTGCACGAAGCACTGGATAATTCCACTGGTCAGAAAAAGGCAAAACTGATCAAGAGACTGGAAGTTGTAGAAGCATTCCGCAAGAGTGGAAACAAACCGGAATGGATGATCTTAAAGGTGATCCCGGTCATTCCACCGGATCTTCGTCCGATGGTTCAGCTGGACGGCGGTCGTTTTGCAACCAGCGACCTGAATGATCTGTACCGTCGTATTATCAACCGTAATAACCGTCTGAAAAGACTGTTAGAGCTTGGTGCGCCGCAGATCATTGTCCGCAATGAGAAAAGAATGCTGCAGGAAGCAGTTGATGCACTGATCGATAACGGCAGAAGAGGCCGTCCGGTTACCGGTCCTGGCAACCGTTCTCTGAAATCCTTATCCGATATGCTGAAAGGAAAACAGGGACGTTTCCGTCAGAACCTTCTGGGTAAGCGAGTTGACTATTCCGGACGTTCGGTTATCGTCGTTGGACCGGAGCTGAAGATCTATCAGTGTGGTCTTCCGAAAGAAATGGCCGTAGAGCTGTTCAAACCTTTTGTTATGAAGAAGCTTTGCGATTATGAAAAAGCAAATAATATCAAGCAGGCCAAGAAGATGGTCGAGAAACTTCAGCCGGAAGTATGGGATGTCCTGGAAGAAGTTATCCGCGAGCATCCGGTTATGCTGAACCGTGCACCGACCCTGCATAGATTAGGTATTCAGGCATTTGAACCGATCCTTGTAGAAGGACGTGCGATCCGCCTGCATCCGTTGGTATGTACCGCATACAATGCTGACTTCGATGGCGACCAGATGGCAGCACATCTTCCGCTGTCTGCAGAAGCACAGGCAGAATGCAGATTCCTTCTGCTTTCCCCGAACAACCTGCTGAAGCCGTCTGATGGCGCTCCGGTTGCAGTTCCTAGCCAGGATATGGTTCTTGGAATTTATTACCTGACGCAGCAGCGTGACGGAGAAATCGGTGAAGGCAAGATCTTTAAAAATACGAACGAAGCAATTCTGGCATATGAAAACAAAGACATCACGCTTCATTCTAAAATTAAAGTCAGAGTAGATGCTAAGAATGCAAAGGGCAAAGCAATCCGCGGAATCATTGATACTTCCCTGGGACGCCTGCTCTTTAACGAGATCATCCCGCAGGATCTGGGCTTTGTCGAAAGAAAGAAAGATGAAGATTACCTGAAACTGGAGATCGATCAGCTGGTCGACAAGAAAGCGCTCAAGAAGATCCTGGAGAGAGTCATCAATATCCATGGCGCTACTGTGACCGCAGAAGTGCTCGATAATATTAAGAGCATGGGTTACAAATTTGCAACTAAAGCGGCATTCACGGTTTCTGTTTCTGATATGACTGTTCCGGAAGAGAAGAAAGAGATTATTAAAGAAGCAGAAGAGACGGTCGAGGCAATTCAGGGTGACTACCGTATGGGTCTTCTGACGGAAGAAGAACGTTATGCCAGCGTAATTGGTACCTGGGAAGATGCTGACCGCAAAGTCACAACTGCCCTGATGAACACACTGGACAAATACAACAATATTTACATGATGGCTGACTCTGGTGCCCGTGGTAGTGATCAGCAGATCAAACAGCTGGCCGGCATGCGTGGTCTGATGGCAGACACGACCGGACGTACCATCGAGCTTCCTATTAAGTCGAACTTCCGTGAAGGACTGGACGTTTTGGAATACTTCATCTCC
>JAFWCK010000113.1 GCA_017536965.1 Lachnospiraceae bacterium
CATTTGATCTGGTATTTTCAACCAATATATAAGACAGAGCATAAGTGTTGTTTTAATTTGCAAATGGAAGCTGTCTCCGGCACAAGGAGCAGGCTGATTATCAGTCCGGATGGATGAAATGATATGAAAGGGGGAATTGAATGCAGGATGTTTTAAGGCCGCAGATGGTGACCATCAACGAAGCGGCCGCCAGGACAGGGCTTTCACCCTACACGGTGCGGAAGCTCTGCTGGCAGAAACGGGTAGTGACCTTGAAGACAGGCAACAAGTGGCTGATCAACTACGACAGCCTGTGCAGGTTACTTGAAAAAGGTGGTGAGATTGACTGATGACCGAGAAAAAGATCGAGGAAATGAGGCCGGTGATTATTGGTGTGGATCACGGTTACGGGAATATTAAGACCGCTCATAAAGTCTTTCTCACCGGTGTGGACCGATCCGATGAGGAACCGGTCGTCAGCAGGAACTTTATCAGATACCGGGATAAGTATTATGTGATCGGTGAGAACCACATGACTTACCAGGGCGAGAAGACAGATTCGGATGATTTTTTCATCCTGACGCTGGCAGCCATCGCGGAAGAACTCGATGTGAGGGGCTTTTGCGATGCAAATGTAATCCTGGCGGCAGGTCTTCCTCTTGCCTGGGTCTCCCGGCAGAAAAATGAATTCCGCAAATATCTCATGCAGGACATCGATCCCGAATTTGATTTCCGGGGAAAGCACTACCGGATCCATATCGGGAAGGTCCTCATTTTCCCGCAGGGGTACGCTGCCGTGCTTCATGCCGGTGATATGGCCGGCGAAAATATGCTCGTCGATATTGGCAACGGAACCATGAATGTCATGCGCATCGTGGACCGGAAGCCAATCGAAAAGAGCGTTGCCACAGAAAAGTACGGCGTGTCCATTTGCATGCGGGAAATCCGGGGAGAGCTCAGCCGCCTTTACGCGGAGGATGTCCCGGAAAGCATGATCGAGCCGATGCTCCGGAGCGGCTGTGCAGGCAGGCATGATCAGATCAGTGAGAAAATCAGGTCTGTTGCCACACGTTATACGGAGGAAATCATCAGACGGCTCAGCATTTACGGATTCAGGGAAGGTCTGACAAAGCTCTACATCATCGGCGGCGGTGGCTGCCTCCTTAAGAATTACTCGGACATCGGTGACAAAGAAGGCGTCGTATTCATTGACGATATCTGCGCTAACGCCAAAGGGTTCGAGTATCTGGCCGAGCGGAAGCTGGAGCTTAAGGGGCGGCGATGAGCCGGGACAGGTACAAGTCAACGACCGTAAAATTTCGTACAGACGATCCTCTGCAAATGAAAGCATGGGACATCCTGCACGAGAGACTGAAAGAGGGAAAGTCTCTCAGTCGGGCTATCAGCGAGGCTGTGGTGACGCTGGAAGAAGCCGGTGGTACAGAACGTTTGTCTGCAGGAGTTTTAACGGAGACGGACTTGTCGGGTATTCTGGAGAGCCAGACGGAGCATATATGTGCAAGCCAGCGTGAAATGCTGGATAACTACTTCGATACACTATATAAACGTCTGGGGGATCTTTTGGAATCAGCTCCCGGGAATGGGACATCAGCCGCTGACGAAACGGCAAATATCTCTGAGGAAATGCTTGCATTTGCCTTCGGAGATGATGACGATGAATGATAGAGAACTGCTGACAGGAATTGAATAGTGCAAGTCAATCTAAGGAGATGGTGTCCGGCGGGGCACCATTTCTGAGTTTTACGGTATGGGTTCCCGGCGGGAACCGGTCAGACAGATCTGTATGGAAAGCGGGAAAATAATTTCTTTGGGGCGGAAATCCCTATTATTAAAAAAGATAAGGGCAAGATTCACCCTTGTCAGTACAAAAGTACTGCCTGCGGGAATCTTGCCGGGACACCCGGACCCGTGCCGGACGGCTGCGCCGATCCGGTATCGTGGGGAGCTCCCCACACCCGCTTTCAGGTTCCCTCCGGGTTCCCGGAGGATATCTATGGCAGGCAAAAAGAAGAAGGAAACCCGGTCCGCAATGCTGCAGGTGCGGATGACAGACCGGGAGATGGAGAAGATCTCAAATATGGCGGAAAAGAAACGGATGAGTGTGTCTTCATTTGTCCGGTGGGCGATCTTCAGCAAGCGGACCCAGGTCAGCGTAAATGAGGACGTGTTCACGGACGGCATGAAAGAGCTGCTCATGGCAAATGGCAGGGCTGCCGGCAACCTGAATCAGATAGCGAAGAATTTAAACAGCGGCGTCTCTGTGGACGAATGTATCCTGCAGGCAATCCGAACGGCTATATCGGAGATGACTGCTTTCAACAGAAAGCTGGAGAAGATGTACAGGGAGCATTATGGCAACAGTAAAACACATTTCGAGCAGGAATGCTGATTACGGGCAGATCCTGGACTACCTGATGTTCCGGTTCGATGAGAGGACCGGTAAGCCGATCCTGGGACCGGAAGGGGAAATGCTTCTCCGTGAAGACTATATCGTGGAGGGACAGCTCACCGAGCCGTCCCTTTTCGGTATCGAGTGCATGGAGACCAATCGGCGCTTTGGAAAGAACCGCACACGGGAAGAAGTTAAATCTCACCACTATATTGTGAGCTTTGATCCAAGAGACGTGCCGGATCACGGACTGACCATGGAGAAGGCTCAGACTATTGGCAGAGAACTTACCGCAAAGTATTTTCCGGGGCATCAGGCTCTTATTTGCACCCATCCTGACGGCAACAATAAGTCCGGAAATATCCACGTGCACATCGTTATCAACAGTGTCCGAAAAGAAGAAGCTGAAAAACAGGACTTTATGGAGAGGGAAAGTGACCGCCTTGCCGGATATAAGCACCGGGCGACGAAGAACTTCGTGAATGCTTTCAAGAAAGGCGTGATGGAAATCTGCGAACGTGAGGGACTGTATCAGGTGGATCTGCTGAACCCGGCGAAAGAAAAGATTACGGAAAAGGAATATCGGGCAAAGCTTCGGGGAGAGAAGGCTGACCCGGGCTTCAAGACAGAGCTGGGAAGCCTCAGAAGCACCATCAAAAAAGCCATGGCAGAGTCAGAAAATGAAACCATGTTCAGGAAAGTCCTCATGGAAAAGTATGGCATCGTGCTTACCGAGAGCCGTGGAAGATGGGGATATAAGACGAATGGCAATAGGACGGTCAGAGGTCGCAGGCTTGGGGCTAACTATGAGAAAGAATATGTGCTGGCGATGCTTGGGACGATCGGAAGAATCACAGATATCAGATCGATTGAGAAAGCCAGTACCAATGTGGGCTATCGCCGTGCAATTGTTATTTCCAATCTGAAAAAGAGTGCGGATACTCTCCTGTTCATGCGGGAGCGTGGGCTTGAAACGGAGGAAGACGTCAGGCGGGCGCTCAAGAATGCCACAGAGGCAATGATGGAGGCACAAGCCAGGGTCAAGGAGCTGGATGCGGAGATGAAGGCAATAAGGAGCTTACAGAAGGCAGTAAAGCAGATGAAGCAGTATCGCGATGTTTATCAGGCGTATCGGAGGAGTGGGAGGTCAGAGAAATTTAAAGAGGAGCATTATGCGGAGGTTGCTGTGTATGAGGAGTCGGAGGCTGAGGCGAAGAAGTTGGCTGGGGAGCTTGGGTTTGATAAGGTACCAACAGGACAGG
>JAFWCK010000114.1 GCA_017536965.1 Lachnospiraceae bacterium
GAACTGGACCTCACTGCGTTGGAGATCACAAGTGACAATGAAGTGATCCGCATGGAACGCAGTGCAGCTGCACCTGCAGCAGAACCTAGACATACCCTTCGTTTAGGACCAGAGGATACAGAGAGCGTAGCACCGGTATCCAGCAGCAATCTGAGAGAAGTGAAATCTCCGATGGTTGGTGTCTTTTATTCCGCGCCGGAAGAAAATGCAGAACCGTTTGTAAGCGTCGGAATGCCAGTTAAGAAGGGCGATACCCTTTGCCTCATTGAGGCTATGAAGCTGATCAACGAGATCGTAGCAGAAGAAGATGGAACCATCGCAGAGATCTGCGTGCGTAACGGACAGGTCGTAGAATACGGCACCGTTCTGTTCCGCTTAGGAGAAGAAAAATGACACAGGAAGAGATTAAAACCATATTACCGCACCGCGGCAATATGCTTCTTCTGGATGAAGTATATAAAGAAGATGAATATGCACACGGCAAGTTTTTGATCCGCGACGATGCCTGGTTTTTGGATGGACATTTTCCGGGTAATCCGATCGTACCGGGCGTGATCCAGTGCGAGATCCTGGCACAGTCTATCTGTATCCTTTTGAGTGATCAGATGACTGAGGATAAGATCGCAGTTTATACCGGTCTGAACAATGTCCGCTTTAAAAGTCAGGTGAAACCTGGAGATGTATTCGAGACAAAATGCCGTGTCACGAAACATAAAGGACCGTTCTACTTTGCAGAAGGGGAAGGCTATGTGGACGGCAGATTATGTGTTAAAGCAGAATTTTCAATTGCTATTACGGAGAAACAATAAGAAATGTTTTCAAAAATATTGATCGCGAACAGAGGAGAGATCGCAGTCCGTATCATCCGCGCCTGCAAAGAGATGGGCATTTCGACAGTGGCCGTTTATTCGGAAGCTGATAAAGAAGCCCTGCATGTGCAGCTGGCGGATGATAGTTATTGTATCGGACCGGCATCAGCAGCAGAAAGCTATCTGAATGAGAGCCGTATCATTGAAGCAGCACTTCTTTCCGGCGCGCAGGCAATCCATCCTGGTTATGGCTTTCTTTCCGAGAACGCGCATTTTGCAAGAGAATGTGAAAACAACGGTGTTGTGTTTATTGGACCGAGCGCCGCTGTTATGGAAAAACTGAGCAATAAAGCAGGGGTGAAACAGATCGCGCAGGAAGCTGGTCTTTCTACTATTCCTGGCACAACAGCCTTGTCATCTGTGGAAGAGGCTTTGGAAAAAGCAGAGGAAATCGGTTATCCGGTCATGCTGAAAGCTTGCGAAGGCGGCGGAGGCAGAGGCATCCGTCAGATCAATGATAAAGAAGCCCTGCTTAGAGAATATCCACTCGCATCTTCCGAAAGCGAAGCGGCTTTTGGAGATGGCAGTTTATATCTGGAAAAATTTATTTATCCTGCCAGACACATTGAAGTGCAGATCCTGGCAGACGAAGATGGAAACGTGGTGGCGCTCGGTGAACGTGACTGTTCCTTGCAGTACCATCATCAGAAACTGATTGAAGAGACACCTTCCCCGGGTGTTAATCCGGAGCAGAGAGAGGCCCTTCTTGCAGCCTGCATCAAGGCTGTTAAGAAGATGGAATACGTAGGCGTTGGTACGCTGGAATTCTTGCGTGATACAGATGGCAATTTCTGGTTCATGGAGATGAATGTGAGACTGCAAGTTGAGCACTGCGTGACAGAAATGCTTACCAGAAAAGATCTGGTAAAGTGGCAGATCCGTACAGCAGCTGGTGTGCCGCTTTCTTTCCAGCAGGAAGAACTTCCGTTTGCAGGAACAGCTATTGAATGCCGAATCAATGCTGCTTCCCCGGGAACGCTGCAGATCCTGCATGTTCCGGGAGGTCCATTTGTCCGCTTTGATACTTGTCTGGTACAAGGACTGGAAGTCAGCCCGTATTACGATTCTCTTCTCGGGAAACTGATCGTTTATGCCGGAACGCGTGAAGAAGCACTTCGCAAAATGAAAGCGGCTCTTTGCGAGTTGATTATTGGCGGCATCAATACAAATATCGAAGATCAGCTGCGCCTGATTAGTGACGAACGTTTCATGAGCGGCGATTATGATCTGAGAATGACAGAAAGCAGGTGAAAGCATGGGCATTATGAAATTCTTACGGCCAAAGAATGAGCTGGAGACCGGCGGCCGGAATTCACTTCCGGAACAGAAGGCAGTCAGCGAGCCGGAAATGACATGTCCGAATTGTCATAAGACCATCCCGGTGAGTAAACTCAGGGGCAATCAGTTTATCTGTCAATGCGGACATCATTTCCGCATGAGTGCACGTCAGAGATTATCTTTCATCACAGATGAGGGCTCTTTTACAGAAATGTTTACAGATGTGGAAAACACAGACCCTCTTCAGTTCCCTGGGTATAAGAACAAACTGGAAACACTCAGAAAAACAAATAAAGAAAACGAAGCAGTCCTCTGCGGAACAGCAGAGATCAATAAATATAAATGCTGCATTTTTATTATGGACCCGTTCTTTATGATGGGCAGCATGGGTACGGTTGTGGGTGAAAAGATCACCCGTCTGTTTGAGTATGCAACAGAAAAACGCATGCCGGTCATCGGCTATACGGTTTCCGGCGGGGCGCGCATGCAGGAGGGACTTTTCTCCCTCATGCAGATGGCAAAGACCAGCGGGGCTGTGAAACGGCACAGCGATGCAGGTCTTCTCTATGTCACTGTGCTGACTGATCCAACGACTGGCGGCGTGACGGCAAGCTTTGCCATGGAAGGTGATATTATCCTTTCAGAGCCGGGAGCAACGGTAGGTTTTGCAGGCGCTCGAGTCATTGAGCAGACAACACGTAAGTCCCTTCCGAAGGGATTCCAGACAGCAGAATTTATGATGGAGCATGGCTTTATTGACGCCATTGTTTCGCGTCAGAGCCAGAAGAAAGTCATCGCGGCGATCCTGCGTATGCATAAGGAAGGAAAGTAACTATGAGTATTACGGCTTATGAAAGAGTAAGAACCGCCAGAGATAATAAACGCCCAACCGCTGTAAATTATATCCGGAATATGTTCCTGGATTTTATAGAGATGCATGGTGACCGCGGTTTTGCAGATGACCGCGCGATCGTAGGCGGGATTGCAAGAATTGGCGATATGCCGGTAACGGTGATCGGTATCGAAAAGGGACAGAATACAAAAGACCGTATCCTGCATTCCTTTGGCGCTCCAAACCCGGAAGGATACCGGAAGGCATTGCGATTGATGAAGCAGGCAGAAAAGTTCCATCGCCCGGTCGTTTGTTTTGTAGATACTTCCGGCGCATACTGCGGCATTGGTGCAGAAGAACGCGGGCAGGGAGAAGCAATCGCCAAAAACTTGATGGAAATGATGACACTGAAAACACCGATCATTTCTCTTGTGATCGGAGAAGGCGGAAGCGGCGGTGCATTGGCACTTGCAGTTGCTAATAAAGTTTGGATGATGGAAAATGCCATCTATTCCGTTATTTCACCGGAAGGATGCGCAAGCATCCTCTGGAAAGATGCAAAACGTGCTGAAGAAGCTGCGGATGTATTAAAACTGACCGCGCAGGATTCTCTGGAAAACGATATCATCGATGAAGTGATCTCAGAAGAGAATCTTGGAACAGAAGCATTTTATTATTCACTTCGTGATAAGATCGAGGCAGAACTGCGTGAATTATCTGCATTAACAATGGATGAATTGCTGGAACAGAGATATCAGCATTTCCGTAAAATCGGAAGACCGATGGCATAATTAATAAAAGTCCGTTGAAAGGACGATAGAAATGAGGAGGCTCCAATGAATCGAGTTGTAGTTACTGGTATGGGTATTGTCAGTCCGCTTGGAAATGATGTACCAACTTTTTGGGAAAATGTAAAAAACGGCTGCTGCGGGATCGCGCCGATCACAAAGTTTGACACGACTGATTATAAAGTGAAAGTCGCTGCAGAAGTAAAGGACTTTGATCCGCGTGCATACATGGAAAAAATGGATGTTCTGCACAGCGATATCTATACACAATTTGCAGTTGCTGCAGCAACGCAGGCAGTTGAAGAGAGCGGGATCATTGGGACGGTAAGAGACGAGCGGATCGGTGTCTATATCGGCACAGGTATCGGCGGAATTCAGACTTTCATGGATGAACATAAAAAGCTGATGGAAAAAGGACCGCGCAAGGTATCTCCGTTCTTTATTCCTATGATGATCGCGAACATGGCTTCCGGTATGATTGCTATGCGTTATCAATGCAAAGGGGCGGCACTTCCGTCCGTGACGGCATGTGCTTCTGGTTCTAATGCCATTGGTGAGGCAATGCGCGTGATCCGCCATGGTTATGCAGATGCTATGATCGCTGGCGGTTCTGAAGCAACTGTTAATGCACTGGCAGCTGCAGGATTCTCTACGATGCAGGCATTGAGCTTTTCAGAAGATCCAAATGCAGCATCCCTTCCATTTGACGCAAGAAGATCCGGTTTTGTTATGGGTGAGGGCGCAGGCGTCCTGGTTCTGGAAGAATATGAACATGCAAAAGCGCGCGGCGCAAAGATCTATGCAGAATTATCCGGTTATGGTGTAACCTGTGATGCTTACCATATGACGGCTCCACATCCGGAAGCTGAAGGCGGCGCAAGAGCCATTGCAGACGCATTGAGAGAGACAAATATGGATACAGACAATGTGTACTATAATGCACACGGCACTGGTACTCCGATGAATGATAAAGCGGAAACGATCGCGGTCAAGAAAGCTTTTGGTGAAGACCGCGCAAGAAAGATCAGTATCAGTTCAACAAAATCCATGACCGGTCATATGCTTGGTGCAGCCGGTGCTGCGGAGGCTATTATTTCTGTCCTGGCTCTGAGAGATGGCGTTGTCCCGCCAACGATCAACCTGTTGGAGCCGGATCCGGAATGTGATCTGGATTATACGCCTCTTACTGCAAAAGAACGGAAACTGGATATGGCTGTATCCACATCCCTTGGCTTCGGCGGACATAATGCCAGCCTTGCATTCCGTACAATTTAGGGGGAAGGCATGGAAAAAACAAGAATCTTTATAACCGGAATGGGGGCTGTTACCCCGGTCGGAATTGGAGTTCCAGCTTACTGGCAGGGGATCAATGAAGGCAAATGCGGAATCGTAGAAAAAGAAACAATTGGTTCTTTCACGCAGCCTGGCCTTCGTATGGCCTTGGTCGATGGCTTTGATCCGAAGGCATATCTTTCCACAAAGCTGACGCTGGATCTGGAACCATATATGCAGTACGCTTATGTTGCAGCAGAGGAAGCTGTTCAGCAGAGCGGATTAGATACAGACAGTGACCGGATCGGTATCGTGATGGGAACTGCATTAGCCGGGATCGTCATGATCGGCGAAACAAATGCTCAGCTGGCAGTGAACGGAAAACAAGCAGGACCGAAATTCCTGACGAAAGCCATGGGCAATATTGCAGCGGCTCAGTTTTCCATTAACCACAAGATCAAAGGACCAAGCCTTACCGTTACGACTGCCTGCTCTTCCGGAGGAGATGCAACCACGATTGGTTCCATGCTGATCCGTTCCGGGATGGCAGATGCGGTAGTTGTGATGGCTGGAGAAGCTGCTGTCTGCCCGCCGTTGGTACAGAGTCTGATCAAGACAGGTGCTCTTTCCAAGACCGGTGAAAGCTATCCGTTTGATTCCCGCAGAAATGGTTTTGTTCTGGGTGAAGGCGGCGGCGCGCTGGTGCTGGAGAGTGAAGAGCATATGAAGAAGCGGGGAGGGCAGCCTGTAGCAGAGCTCCTGGGCTGTGCCAATAATACAGATGCATTCAATCCTGTATCACCGGACCCATCTGGAGCAGGTGCTGCAGCGGTCATGCGTCTGGCAATGGCAGATGCTAATCTTTCTCCGGAAGATATCGGTTATATTAATGCACATGGAACAGCTACCCGTCTTGGGGATATCACAGAGACGAAAGCGATCCATCAGGTATTTGGAGAGCACAATGTTTTGGTTTCTTCTACAAAGGGAGCAACCGGTCATATGATGGGCGCTGGCGGAATTACAGAAGTGATAGCCTGCGTACAGGCTGTAAATACGGGTCTTCTTCCGGAAAATGCCGGTTATGAGCAGCCGGATCCGGAATGCGACTTGAATATTGTAACAAAAGAAAACAGACAGACAGAAATCAAAGCGGCCATGTCCAATGCTTTTGGATTTGGTGGTCAGAATTCCTGTATTATTGTTGGAAGGGTATCCGAATAATCTATCAGTAACCTGTTCAAAAAAGGAGGACGGTATGGAAGTTAAGATCTACAAATGTAAAAAATGCGGGCAGATCATTATGGAAGTAGAAAACAAGCCATGTAATGTTTACTGCTGTGGTGAACCGATGGAAGAGCTGATCGCCAATACCACAGATGCAGCAGCTGAAAAGCACGTGCCTGTTTATACTGTTGAGAACTACAAAGTCCATGTAACAGTCGGAAGCACAGAGCATCCAATGACTCCGGAGCATCACATTGCATGGATGGTCCTGCAGACCAACCATGGAATCCAACTGCGCAACCTGGACGTGGAGAAAGGACCTACGATGGTCTTCACTATCTGTGAGAAGGACGAAGTGGAAGCAGTGTATGCATACTGCAATCTGCATGGCCTCTGGAAAGCATGATTATCTCATGACATATGATTCATTTAAAAAGCCGCCCATGTGTGAAAACACAGGGCGGTTTTTTTAGCGAATAAGAGAAACTTGTCAGAGTTCTGCCGTTTTTCCGGAAAACTTCTGTCGGATCGTTTGCTCGGCAGCCAATAGTTTTTTGTCCGCGTCTTTGCCCAAAAGGGAAGAGAGCAGGTCATATTCCTGTATGCATCCACTCCCATGTAAGACAGAAAACGCCCCGGCATCACTTCCACATCCGATCGGTACATCCTTTGAAGCTGCTTCTGCAATGGCAGATTTGTGTGTATCTGCAATCTGCTCCACAATCTTTTCCGGAAAACGTCCGGTCCCGGAAAGATTGGCACTGGTCACTGCTGTAGGAACCCAGATCAGTCCTTTTTCTTTCAGAATGTCCATTGTCTCAGCATCCATGTAATAGCCGTGCTCGATAGAATCAGCACCGGCGATTGCTGCACGGCGTACACACTCTGTGCCGCTGGCATGTGCCATCACAGCAAATCCTTCTTCATGGGCAATATGGACCAGTTCCTTCACAAGTTCATCGGAATAATCGGTTTCTGAGACTACCCCGAAGCGGGAAAAATCCAGGATACCAGATACCATGATCTTGATGAAGTCTGAACCTAAGGATGCAGCTTCAGAAATACGTGTACGGTATTCTTTTATATCCCGATATGGCCGGCCGACGATCTTCCCATAATTACCTTCTTTAAAAATAGCGAAGGAAGGCATCAGGTATGTGATGCCATATTCTCCTGCAATGCTTTTTGCATAAATACATGCGCCATAATGATCGCCTCCATCGCGGATCATGGTGATGCCGCGGGACTGATATTCTTTCAGCACAGAGCGGACGGCGTCCTTGTCAACGCCGTCCCGAAAACGCATTGCGCTTTTCTGATAATCGATGCCGTCCATGAAAACATGGGCGTGTAATTCAGCAGGAATCATTTATCTTCTCGTACCTGATTTAAAAGCCAGGACATGATACCATATTCATTCTTATAAGTTGGGACCCAGCTCCAATGGTTCTCGCGGAACAGGGTTTTATATGGCAGATCAGGAGTAATGGAAATATCATATTTCTCCAGATCTTCCGGAGAGAACAGTGTCAGGTGTGCATCGTTGTTTCCAGCATCCCGCATGGCCATTACAGCATCCACCAGATATTTGTGGCGATACAATGTATGGTCAATGTACGCACTGGTGACCCAGATCGGTCGTCTGATGGATTTTAAGATGGAGAAGGTTTCCGGAGTCATCGTCGGGCAGACCGGAACCGCTGCTGCAAACAGATCCGAACCAACAGACATTGCGCGGATCGTTCCGCCGCCGCCCATAGACATACCAGTTACATAGATCCTCTGTGGATCTACTTTTCCTTCTTTGATCATTCTGCGGATGATGTCGCAGACTTTGCCCAGATAGTCACGGGACCAGCCGTAACGAGGATCCGTTCCAAGGCTGGTGCCGGCGAATTTTGCATTTACATTCATCTTGCTCGGATCCATTTTCTGCTCAACAGCCATTGGTGCCATAACATAAATGTCCGGATAGTCTTCTGCAAAGTTGACAGGGCCGTAATCAGTAATGATTGATTTGTTGTTATCCCGTTCCCCTTCATGACCTCCGTTTCCGCCGCCATGTAAAAAGAGGATCATCGGGCGCGGCCCGGAAGCCTCTGGTGTATACAGCCGGTACATCACACGGCCTTCTTCGATCCGTTCGAATTTATCATCTGCGGTGCGAGTCTGAACATCAAACTCTGCCCGTGGGATCTTTCTGTCACCGATAACGAGTGTCCAATCATAGCGGTTGGTGGATGGTTCCACGCTGATCGTCAGAATGCCATTTTCCAATTTAACCTCTGTGACATCGCCCGGTGCATGACCGCGCGTTTCTTTTAAAAATGCGTTGTGGTCAGTTTCGACTGCCGGTCCCTCCAGACGAATACTTTCTACTGCAGGTGCATCACCGTTCCAGTCCAGTATGAAATCTGTGATCTCCTGGCCTGTCAGGCCAATAAAAGCTTTTGCTGTGTATGCCATAATGTTTCCCCCAATTCAATAAGTTTCTTAATGCAAATCGTATTATATCATACTAAAAGTGTCCGTTCATCCAAGATTGAAGTGCGGACGTAATTTCATAGATCGTTTCCGGATCGATCGGATCCGAAAGATGACAATCCTGTGCCAGTGAACGCAGTCTGGCTTCTTCCGGCCGGCTCTGGATGGTCAGATATGCGTCCTCCGCTGCATTCACGTTATCTTGTCCCAATATCCAGAGTTCAACAGCAACGATCATGCTGGCTGCGTAACTGAAATAGTAAAGAGGTGACTGGAATGTATGAGGGATCGCTATCCATTCTTCTCCGACGTAAGAAAACAGATCAGCAAGGCCATATTCTTCTGCCAACCTGCCATAAAGCTGGTTGATCTCTTCCAGTGTCATGTCAGGACTCTCATAGACGGTTTGCTGGAACTCATCTTCCATACAACCGGAAATAATGACATAGATTGCTTCCATTAACTGACTTCCCCTAAGAGCGTCAGCTTTGCGGCTGCCATAAAAGGTGTCATAGTTTTTCATCATGAGAAGTTCCAGACCCTGCGAGTCGACCTCGTCAATATCCAGTGGATCCGATACGTTCCACCCGTAATTTGGGTTCAGGAAATAGTGGGCAAAGTGTCCAAACTCGTGAGTGAGCGTAGCACAGTTATCAAAAGAGTTTTCCCACTGCATGAAAATGAACTGAAGGTGCGGGTCTGCTAAGTAGATTGTGTAGCTTGTCATCATTTTATTATTGTTTTTTTCCAGATCGATCAAATCATTCTTTTGCAGATAGGCTAGAGGTTCTGTCATTTCCGGAGAAAGATCATATATAGCTGCAGTAAATTTATCCAGAAAATCGGAATAAGTGATACTGATAGAGTCCTCATAATCCGCAGCCCCGGAATAGTAATAGACATCATCATAGATGTCTGTATAAAGCGGCACCAGATAGTCTTTTACTGCCTGATGGATCTTTTTGGCATCTTCCGGGGAATAATCTCTTTCATAACCTTCGTACTGATATTCTGTAAAAGTGGCATAGCCAAGCTTTTGGGCAATCTGTTTATTGTTTTGAACCAACTCTAAAAACAAAGGCCCGATCTTTTCATTCATCTGGCTGTAGAAGGCATTGACTTTTCGCATGTACTCGTCATAGTTTCCATCATAAGAATTGACCAGATCATCTTCCGAGTATTCTTTACCGTTATATACCATCCGGAACGTGGAGAGCATGGTGTCATATTCACTGGAGATCTCCGTGAAACGATTCAGGTTATCTAAAATCTCTTCGCTGTTGCGCTCTTTTGATTTATAAGCATTTACTTCGAATGTCGGCCCATACGCATCCAGGAGAGCATCCCCGATCCCTTCTGTTTCATACATCTGGATAGTTAGATCCGTCAGAAGAAGATCCAGGTCATCTGCTTCTGCGACCAGATAGGTATATTCGTTATCATAATATTCTTCTGTAACATCCTTCGAATAAAGGATATAGGCAAGCGATGCCATGGTATCCAGATGATTATAGGCAGCCAGGATATCGGCATAGTCTGCCAGTACCTTTTGCGCGTCAGCACCGGAGCTGATTTCCTTTTTCAGCGATTCAATAGAACTGCGGATCGCATCTGTGTCCGGCCGTGAATAGGATAGAGAAGAGAAAGGAATATCTTCTCTGTCGTAAGATATATCTGTCGGAATATCGATCGGTATGGTAGTCGGATCTTCAATCGTCTGCTCGCTGCTGTTTCCAATCAGCAGGATTGCAAGCGGGATCAGTCCGCAGCCGGAAAGCTGCATCAGAAGGGCAGCGGATAAAATAATAGCAATGAAGGATTTCAGTATTTTTTTCATTGTCCTGTTCGCTCCTTTGTCTGTTTACTATATCATATTGCAGCAAAAGATGATAAAATATTCATATCTATAGATTTCTATCTTGCTTTAGGGGAAAGGAGAGGGCTTATGGCTTTTTTAACAGTTAATTTAAATACTCGCAGTCTGTCTATGCATGCTACGAATGTTTCTGTTATCCTGCCGGAAACGAATGATGTTCCGGAACATGGATGGAAAACGCTGATGCTTCTGCATGGTGCAGGCGGCAGCAATCTGGAGTGGGTGCGTTATTCTTCTATTGAACGTTATGCAGAAAAAAGAGGGATTGCCGTGATCATGCCGGAAGGCGGGCTGTCCTTCTACAATGACATGACTTACGGGGAGGATTATAAGACGTTTATTACAGAAGATCTGCGTGCGTTCTGCGCGGCACATTTTAACACTTCTGTGCGCCGTGAGGACAATGTGATCGGTGGTCTTTCTATGGGCGGTGTCGGCAGTATGACGATCGGCCTTGCAAGACCAGATTTGTATAAATCTCTGATCTGCCTTTCTGCATCCAACTTCCCGGTGGAGGTCTTTCCAAAACAATTTAAGAATCCGCCTTGGCCGAATTGGGTCAAGATGATGCGGGCAATCTACGGGGATACCCTTCCGAACTTTGAAGGAACAAAGTTTGATTTCTATCAGCTGGCAAAAGATGCACTGGCGCAGGGGAAAGAACTTCCGTCTATTTTCCATTCCATTGGTGAACAGGAATCGGAGGACTCCCTGAATTCTGCGTATGCCATGAGAGATTTTTTTATGGGATTCGAGGGGAATCCATTCCGTTATAAATTTGTCGGTTATCCGGGCATCCACAATTGGGATTTCTGGGATGCACATATTGAAGAAGCTCTGGATTATGCAGGATTTACACCGATTCAGTAAGGAGCAGATGTCATTCAAAAAATGAAACATCAGATTGATTGAAAAACAAAACAGATACGATATAATAATGTCATCTATTATGGGAATAATTAATAAAGGAGAAGAGTAATTATGAGCATTAAATCTATTCTTGAACCGGAATCACAGGTGCCAATTTATGACGAATGTGATGTTCTCGTAGTTGGCGGCGGTTCCGCCGGTCATTCCGCAGCAATTGCAGCAGCAAGAGCAGGCTGCAAAAATGTTATCCTGATGGAACGCTACGGCTATTGTGGCGGTGATGTAACAGGTGGTTACGTCCTTCTTGTTCCGGCACTTTCTTTCTATGACAAAACCTATGTACAGGGTATCCAGGAAGAGTGGTTCACCAGACTGGAGAAGATCCCTCGTGCCGTTGCCGGACCTCCAATGGAACTTGCAGGCAGCAAAGATCCGGAGATCATTAAGAAGTTTGCAGGCGTCGGCGGTGCTACCATGGGACCAGATCCAAGAGTCATGCATGGTTTTACCGTAGATCCGACTGAAATGAAAATTGAAATGGACAAGATGCTGGATGAGGAAAGAGACCGCATCCGCGTCCTGTATCACAGCTGGGGCTGCAAACCTATCATGGAAGGTAATGTCTGCAAGGGCGTGTTCTTCGAATCTAAAGAAGGCCGTAAAGCCGTCATGGCAAAGGTCGTGATCGATGCAACCGGCGATGCTGATATCTGCAGACTTTCCGGCGCACCAACTTCTAACTCGATCGATGATGAGTGCCGCTGCGGTTCTTCCGCATTGGTTTACAGAGTTGGC
>JAFWCK010000115.1 GCA_017536965.1 Lachnospiraceae bacterium
GTCTGTCACAAGGTCTTTAAGGTGTTCTTTTGGCAGATATCCCAGGGAGTCTGCCCCGATCATTTCCGCAATCTCCGGAACAGAATACCGGCAGGCGATCAGATTATCCTGTGAGTCGATATCCGTTCCGTAATAGCAAGGGAACAAAAACGGCGGTGCAGAAATCCGCATATGCACTTCTTTTGCCCCGGCTTCCCTAAGGAGCCTCACGATCCTTCCGCTCGTCGTTCCCCGGACGATCGAATCATCGATCAGAACGATCCTTTTATCCTTAACCACTGACTCTACAGCCGACAATTTGATCTTGACCTGATCCAGTCTGCCGTCCGGCGCTATAAACGTCCGGCCGATATATTTGTTTTTGATCAGGCCGATCTCACATGGGATTCCTGATTCCCGGCTGTATCCCAGTGCCGCATCCAGCCCGGAGTCCGGAACCCCGATCACAATGTCCGCCGAGACCGGGTGGGTCCTGGCCAGTGCCATGCCGGCATTGATCCGGGCTTCATGGACAGGAATGCCATCCACTACCGAATCCGGTCTTGCAAAGTATATATATTCAAATACACAGATTTTTTTCTCTTTTTTTCCGCAGTGTTCCTTCCGGGACCTGATTCCAACTTTACTAAAGATCAGGATCTCTCCCGGCTCCACATCGCGGATAAACTCTGCTCCTACCGCTTTGAGTGCACAGCTTTCGGACGCGATGATATACATGCCGTCTTCGGTTTTTCCATAGCAGAGCGGCCTGAACCCATATGGATCACGTGCACAGATCAGTTTCTGCGGGGAAAGCAGGATCAGCGAATAGGCTCCTTCCAGAATATTCATCGCCCGGCTGAGAGCTTCTTCGATCGAAGGGGACTGCAGCCGTTCCTTTGTCACGATGTATGCGATCGTTTCCGTGTCAGAAGAGGTGTGGAAAATCGCGCCGGAAAGTTCCAGTTCGCTCCGCAGCTCTGCCGCATTGGACAAATTGCCGTTATGCGCGATCGCCATGCGTCCTTTCTGATGGTTCACTTCGATCGGCTGGCAGTTGTTCCGGTTTGAGGCTCCGGTCGTACCGTAACGAGTATGGGCGACTGCCATCGTCCCAGCCGGGAAGGAAGAAAGGACTTCTTTGGAAAAGACATCGTTCACAAGCCCTAAGTCCTTATGCGACACAAAGACGCCGTCATCATTGACGACGATCCCGCAGCTTTCCTGTCCTCTGTGCTGCAGGGCATACAGCCCGTAATAGCAGATTTCTGCTGCGTTGATGGGTTTGCTTGCGATGACGCCAAAGACACCGCACTCCTCATGGACATCCATGCTTTGTAAACTCCTTATTCCCACTCCACCGTAGAAGGCGGCTTGGATGAAATATCATAAACGACCCGCGAAATCCCACGGACCTCGTTCGTGATCCGACTGCTGGCTTTCTCCAGGACTTCATACGGAAGGCGGGAGAATTCTGCTGTCATAAAATCATCTGTTTCCACTGCGCGGAGCGCCACGACATAACCATAAGTTCTGGCATCTCCCATCACCCCTACGCTGTGTGCATTCGTCAATACTGCAAAGTATTGATCTGGTGTATGCTCCAACTGCGCTTTTGCAATCTCCTCGCGGAAGATGGCATCTGCTTCCTGCAAAAGCAGCAGTTTTTCTTTTGTGATGTCTCCGATGATCCGGACAGCAAGGCCTGGTCCCGGGAAAGGCTGGCGATAGACCAGCTCCTTCGGCAGACCCAAAAGGGTGCCGACCGCACGGACTTCATCTTTAAAAAGATCCCTCAGCGGTTCTGCGATCTCATCAAAGGAAATGACATCCGGAAGGCCGCCGACATTGTGATGGCTCTTGATCACGGCCGAATCTCCTTTTCCGCTTTCAATCACATCCGGATAGATCGTGCCCTGGGCCAAAGCATTAATCTTCCCAAGTTTAATGGCTTCTTCTTCAAAAACCCGGATAAACTCTTCTCCGATGATCTTGCGTTTAGTTTCCGGATCTATCACGCCGGCTAATTTATTTAAGAACCTTTCTTCCGCGTTCACCCGGATCAGGTTCATCTTCTGTTCTTCTTTAAAGGTCTTCTCTACAAAGTCGCCTTCGCTTTTCCTAAGGAGACCGTGGTCTACAAATACGCAGACCAGATTACTGCCGACGGCTTTATGCAAAAGCACTGCTGCCACAGAGGAATCCACCCCTCCGGATAATGCTAGAAGCACCTTCTTCCCCTGTAGCTGCGCTTTATATTTTTCAATCAGCTGCGCTGCAAAGTTTTCCACCTTCCAGTCTGCACTGCATGTGCAGATGCGGAACAGAAAATTACGCAGGATCTGTGTTCCGTATGCGGTATGTGTTACTTCCGGGTGAAACTGCACACCATAGAGTTTCCTCGTATCGTCTGCCATTGCCGCACATGGACATTTGGCGGTGTGCGCTATTGTCATAAATCCGGATGGCGCTTCACTGATGTAATCCGTGTGGCTCATCCAGCAGATACTTTCTGATGGAACATCCTGAAAGAGGATATGCTCAGCAACATTCAGGATGGTCTTTCCATATTCACTGGAAGTTTCCGCGGATGATACCGTACCACCCGCCATGTAAGCCATTAGCTGGTCGCCGTAACAGATCCCTAAAATCGGAATGCCTAAATCCAGCACAGCCGGGTCATAATGCGGCGATGACGGATCATAGACGCTGTTTGGGCCTCCGGTAAAAATGATTCCTTTATATTTTTCTTCCCGAATCTCTTCCGGCGTGATCTGCTGCCAGGATTTGATCTCTGCATAGACCTGCTGGTCACGCACTCTGCGTGCGATCAGCTGATTGTATTGTCCGCCAAAATCCAGGACCAGAATTTTATCCATAATTCCCTCTCTATAGGTCAATCGTTATATCCTGTTTTTCTGCTGTCGAAAGAATTGGCTGCAGACGTTCTAAAAACAGGCTTACCTGCTCTTTGCAGCGGCCAATATAAAGATCCGGTTTCAGAAGCTCTTTCATTTCCTCTTCTGAGAGGCCGAACTGTTTTTCTGCTGCCAGACGGGATAACAGGTCACAGTCTCTGCCGGCTTTCATTTCTGCCGTCGCATCCATGGAACATTTGCGAATGATCTCGTGCAATGCCTGCCGGTCACCACCTTTCTTTACGGCTTCCATCAGCAGATTTTCCGTTGCAATAAAAGGCAGGTATTCCTGCACAGACCTTTCGATGATTTTTTCATTTACATGCAGACCGTCTGTAACATTCTGTGCCAGACGCAGGATGGCATCCGCACAGAGGAATCCCTCCGGCATGGAGATCCGCCGGTTTGCGGAATCATCCAGCGTTCTTTCCAGCCACTGCGCAGAAGCTGTCAATGGGGCATTCATAGCATCTGTCATTAAATAACGGGACAGTGAACAGATCCGCTCACATCGCATTGGATTGCGTTTATAGGCCATTGCAGAAGATCCAATCTGATCCTTCTCAAATGGCTCTTCCACCTGCCGGTCATGCTGCAAAAGACGTATATCATTTGCCATGCGGTAGCAGCTCTGCGCCAAAGAGGAAAGAGCATTCAGGATCCTGACATCGACTTTTCTCGGATAGGTTTGTCCGCAAACGTCATAGCAGGCATCAAATCCGAAAGTTTCTGCCAGTGCCTGATTCATTGCATCGATCTTTGAGGTATCTCCTTCGAACAGATCCAGAAAACTTGCCTCAGTTCCGGTGGTTCCGCGGCAGCCTAAAAATTTGATGTTTTCTAATGCGAAATCTATCTCCTTTAGATCGGAATAAAAGTCCTGCATCCAAAGGGTCGCCCGTTTTCCAACCGTTACAAGCTGCGCCGGCTGATAGTGCGTATAGCCCAAGATCGGCATTGCTTTATACTGATCGGCAAACTGTGCCAGATTCTTTAAAACAGACAGCAGTTCCCTGCGCAGATAGATAAGGCCGTCCCGATAAAGGATCAGATCCGCATTATCTGTCACATAGCAGCTGGTTGCACCCAGATGGATAATTCCTGCTGCCGAAGGTGCGGCCTTTCCATATGCATAAACATGAGCCATCACATCATGACGAACTTCTTTTTCCCTTGCTCTAACACAGTCATAATCGATATCTGTGATATGCTCTTCTAATTCCTTCACTTGCGCTTCACTAATTGGAAGCCCCAGTTTTCCTTCTTCACGGGCCAGTTCGGTCCAGAGTTTTCTCCAAAGCTGATATCTGGCATCTGCGGAAAACAGTTTCAACATATATTCTGATGCATAACGTGATGCCAACGGTGATTCATAATGATCTGTCATGGTTCTCTCCTTCTTGCGTACTGTCAACAATTCTTATTATCGGATGATCAGGCTGTCTCTTTCCGGACCAACAGAAACGAATGTGATCGGACATTCAATTGATTCCTCAATCATAAGAATATAGTCCTGCGCTGCCTTTGGCAGATCTTCCCACTTTCTTGCGCCAGACAGATCACACTTCCATCCCTCCATATATTCAATAACCGGTTCTGCGTTTGCCAGTTCCATTGGGAACGGGAACCGATCGATCAGTTTTTCTCCCACTTTATAATGTGTGCAGACCGGAATTTTCTCCATATATCCCAGTATATCCATTTTTGTCAGAGCAATCTTGGTCGCTGCCTGTACTTCCACTCCATAACGGGTGGCAACCAGATCGATCGGTCCTACACGGCGCGGCCGTCCGGTCTTTGCACCATATTCTCCACCAATCTTTCTGAGCTGCTCTGCCTCTTCTCCAAACATTTCACAAACGAAAGGACCCTCTCCGACACAGGTGGAATATGCTTTTACCACGCCAACCACATCCGTCAGCTTCAAAGATGGGAAGCCTGCACCAATTGGGGCATAAGCAGCTGTTGTATTGGAAGAAGTCGTGTATGGGTAAATTCCGTAATCCAGATCCCGGAGCGCACCAAGCTGTGCTTCAAACATAATGCTCTTATCTTGTTTCTGTGCGTCTCGCAGAAAAGCACCGGTGTCACAGATAAACGGTTTGATCGGTTCGCAGTAATCATGCAGCCATTGCTCTATCATTTCCTGCGTATATGCCTTTCCATGATAGACATTTGTCAAGGTCAGGTTTTTCCATTCCATGAGGTCGGAAAGATGCGCTCTTAGTTCCTCCGGATAAAACAGTTCTCCGGCAAGGATCGTTTTTTTCTGGTATTTATCGGAATAGAACGGGGCAATGCCCTGTCCTGTTGAACCGTATTTTTTATCCCCAAGCCGCTGCTCTTCCAGACCGTCCAGATCCCGGTGCCAAGGCATCAGAAGAGACGCCCGGTCACTGATCTTCAGGTTTTCCGGCGTCAGAGATACTCCTTTAGCAATGACTTGCTGCATTTCCTTCCACAGATTTTCCGGATCCAGCGCGACGCCATTTCCGAGAATATTGACAACGCCTGTGTGAAAAATACCAGA
>JAFWCK010000116.1 GCA_017536965.1 Lachnospiraceae bacterium
CAGCGATGCCAATTGGCAGTATCTCCCTGAAGTTTGGGGATGATACGGACCTTACAGATGCTTCAGATGAATGTGAGATCAGCTCCTGGATCGCAAAACCTTACTGGGGGCAGGGTCTGATTCCGGAGGGCTGTGAAGCGCTTCTGAAACATGGATTCGAGGATCTTGGAATGAAAGCCATCTGGGCAGGCTATTATGACGGAAATGAAAAGTCACGCGCCTGTCTGAAGCGTATTGGATTTACAGACCACCATACGGATAAGAACATGTTTATTCCGTTGATGAATCAGCTGCGAGTAGGGCATATTGTAGTCATGACTCGAAAGGAGTGGGAAAACCAGTATATTTGACCTGCTAATACGGGTTTGGTATAGTAATTGATAATAAAAGCGGGTGAGGAATATGTTGAAAAAACGACAACAGGGGATTGTTTCCTGGGTTTTAAGGATTTTGGGATTACTAATAGCACCGTTTGGTTCTTATCTGTTGCTGTTTTATATCGAAAAGCCTAACTTTTCCCCAGTGTTCTTTTTTATTATTTGTATACTCTATATTGTCTGTCTTTTCCGCAGACGATTAAAAAAGATTGCAAAGTCATTTCAGTTTATCTTTGTAGCGGTTTTTTCTTTCCTTTTTTCTCTGATGTTGATTCTTAAATCACATATTGTTTTCTCCGGTATCGTTCGAGCCCGGATTAATCAAAATTATTTTACAAGTATGGGGAAAAAAGATGTTCTTTCTTTAATTTTGTTATCCATCTTTCTTTTTGTTATTGTATTAAACTTGTGTGACTGGCTATTGGAATTAATAGGTTATCTGAATACAAAACGTTTTTTCCAGAATGAGGTCAGGGTCACTGATAAAAAGTGGATTCTTATAGTATTTACTGCAATCATTATTGTTTGGGGGGTCAGCTATCTTTCCTTTTTCCCAGGCACGAGCATGTGGAATGATATTGATGCTGTTCTGGCCTTTGGACCCGTTGGCGAATCTGGTCGTTCTCCGGTTATATATAATTATATTGTTTATTTCTTCCTGGAATTATTATGTGATCCCCTTACAAATCCGAATTTCGGTTTTGCATTGTTCTCCATTTTTCAAATGGTCTTTATGGCAGGCGTAATCACTTATGTGTTGTATTGGACTTACTATATCGTTCAGATCCGAAATGTTGTTTTTCTCACACTTTTTGCATTCTTCTGCTTTTACCCGGTCGTAAACCTGTATTCTTTTACCATCGTGAAAGACACCCCATATAGTTTGTTTATGCTGCTATGGATTCCATTTCTCTATGATAATATAAAAGAAAAGCGACTCTGTCTGCGGAATAAAATATTATATTGTTTTCTTATAGCCGGATCTGCTGTGTTCAGAAATAATGGATTGATTGTCGTTCCGTTGTTGATCATAGCGACAGTTTTTGTTATCAAAAACAATCGCAGGTATTTGTTGATAGCGGGAGCAGCTGTGTACATCTTTGTCATAATCTCAACAAACTGTATGACAAGAAACGTTCCCCGTCGCTTTGCAGAGACGGTGGGAGTACCATTGCAGCAGATCGCTATGGTGCTTACCTATGATGGAAAGATTAAAGAAGAGGAAAAGGAGTTTTTATTTAACATTAAAAAAGAAGAATATTGGACTGGTTTAGATGAGCAGAGTTACAGCCCTATGAATGTGGATTCGTTAAAATTAGTATACGAGGCGCCGATAGAATATAATTCCTATGTTTTTAGCGATGATTATCTGAACGAGCATAAAGCAGAATTTATCAAAGTATATCTGCACATTCTGGTTAGAAACCCTTCACTTTGTATCAAAGCATGGTTGATGAATACTTATGGCTTCTGGGCGTTTAATACGTACAATACAGAACAGGCATTTATGACAGCCATTCATACTAGTTATTATCAATACACGAACAGATCCCTGCTGCCGGAGTCAGTCAATTCTATTGTTCAGGTATTTTATTCGAAGCTATCCGTATTAACGGGGAGCGCCGGGTCGCTGATCTGGCTGACGCTCTTTTTGGCGATGTTTTTACTAATTGCCGGAAAGGGGAAAAACATATTGCTGCTTCTGCCAATCCTTCTGAATTGGTTGACGCTTTTAGTATTTACACCGATGGCATTCGGGTTCCGATATGTTTTCTACTATCTCCTTTGTCTCCCGGTGATATTTGCAATGCTTCCGACTATATTCAGTAATAAACGCGAAGAACGTGTCAACTAACAGATAAAAAAACACCGCATATCAGATTGATATGCGGTGCTTTTTTCAGATTGTATTACTTCTCTAGCATCCTCACTACATACATTCCATCATTGCTTGTCATGATGAACATGTTGCCTCTGTCATCGACACAGAGGTCTTCTGTCGTTGCAATGTTAGGACCCGGCTGCGGTGTTGGACGGGACGGGTTCGGAGGGATGAAATAAGCGATCTCCTTCGGAACATACTCATCAGATACATCGTAAACGCGCAGGCCTGCATGGAAGTAGCAGCAGTATACGCGGTCGCCTCTCTGATCCAGGTACGGTTTGTGATCCATCGGCTCATGTACGTTGTGCGGACCGAAGGTGCCGTTCACACCAAGGCCTAACTGCTGGAAGTTCTTGTACGGGAAGTTCTCCGGAACTTCCGGATACGGGAACTCGGCGATCAGTGTCGGGTTGGCCGGATCACGGACATCCACCATGTGCAGGTTGTTCAGTGCCTGTGCCATGTTGCCGATTTTCTTGCCCTGGATATTCGGGTCATTGTTCGGCACGAACCACATGTAGCGTTCGCCCTCGTTTGTCACCACGCACAGGTCACGTCCAGGAAGCGGAAGTGCAGTGTGGGTAGAAGCGCCGCCATAGTGGCTTGCAAACGGAGGGACCAGTGGAAGGTTGCCGACCAGATAAGGTCTTGTTACATCCTCCACGTTCAGGATGACCAGGCCGTCCCCGTTGTAGCCGCAGTATGCCAGACCGTCCCTGACAAACGGTGCGCCGTGCAGCCATCCGGTATGCATGAATTCCGGGATATGCGGAGCATTCGGGTCAAAGTTGTGACGGCCGATGAAACCATCCGCATACTGGTGCGGCATCCACCAGCGTCCTGCCTCTTTCGGGTTGGTCGGGTCGGAAATATCCAGACAGCGGTAGATCAGGCCTTCAAACCCTCTCGTTTCACAGGAAAGATGCACATACGGACCGCCATTATACATAAAGCGGTGGACACCATTGGAATTCGGTACGCCGCAGTCCCAGTAAGCAAGGAACTTCGGGTTCTCCGGATCTTCCTTAATATCATAGATATGAACACCCTGTTTGCACTGCTCCGGAGGAAGCGGTTTCCTTGGCGGGAATCCCGGGATATAAGGTCCGCCGCCGCTCGCCATTCCGGTGATCAGCAGACCCTCTGCCACCTGGCATTTCGGGTTGCCGGACTGCGGATATTTTTCTTTATCGATCGTCTGGAAGCGTTTGATGAATACCGGATGAGCGGCATCTGTCACATCCAGGATGCCGATCGCATTTCCCATGGTCCCGTAAAGATAATATTTCCCTTCTTCCGTACGCCACAGCTGCGGCTGGAAGATAGAGCCACCATCAAGATCATCATAGGCGATCACTTCCATGTTTTTGATATAGCCCTGATTGTCTTCGGATTTTGCATAAAACGGAATTGCCATTTTTTGCTCCTTTCTGCATTGATTGCCTGATTTTTATGGTAAAAACCATTTATTCTATTAATTTAATCATCCGCGAAAAAAGGGGAATTGTCAACGAAAAAGGGAAGATAAATCCCCCAAAAACAGACAAGTATGATATAAAAGAAGAAGAAAAAAGAGAAGGAAAAGGGGATTATCATGATTACATTAAAAATTGATGCCGAAAGAGTCCTGCATAAAGTCAGCCCGGACCTGATGGGCATCTTTTTTGAGGATATCAACTTTGGCGCTGACGGCGGTCTGAACGCTAACATGATCAGCAATTATAGTTTTGACGGAGTCTACATGACAAAGGATTATCAGGAAGTTCTGGATCCTTTGCGTTATTGGACTTTAGATGGCGGAGAAGCGGAAAGCCTGGATGAAGACCCATTGGGAAAGAACAGCCGTTTCGTGCGGATCCACACTACAGAAAAAGCTCGTCTGGAGAATAAAGGCTATAACGGTGGCAAGGAATATGCCGATCAATGTGCCATTGCGATCAAGAATGGACATTCCTATACATTTGAGGCTTATATCCGTGGAACTCTTCAGGTTCAGGCTGTAGTAGAAACAGAATATGGGACATTGCTGACTGACCGGGTGGAGTTTACCGCAGCGGATGGAGAAGCGGCTGCAGGTACATGGTCTCATATCAAAAAGACGCTGCAGGGAGAGCAGGACGCGTACGGAAAATTGGCCCTTATTTTCACAGGAGATGGCACGATCGATCTTGACTGCGTACAGCTTTATGACAGCGATTTCTGGGGAAAGAATGATCCAAAATGGCAGAACGGAAAACTGCGGAAAGATCTGGTTCAGGCACTTGTGGATCTGAAGCCGCAGTTTATGCGGTTCCCTGGCGGATGTATCGTTGAGGGCGCAAGAAGCCAGAATGAATATAACTGGAAAGAAACGGTTGGTCCGCTTTATGACCGCAAGAGTACCTATAACCTCTGGGCAGAAGCAATGCCCGATGGCGGATGTAGTCAGTCATATCAGATTGGCTTCTATGAATATTTCTGCCTTTGTGAGGATCTGGGGGCAAAACCTCAGCCGACTCTGTTTGCCGGCATCAACTGCCAGTTCCGCAGCGAGGAGATCATCGATATTGACAGTGCGGAATTTGATACCTACGTCACACAAAATTATTTAGATCTGATCGAATTCGCCAATGGAGATCCGGAAAAGTCGCAATGGGCAAAGCTTCGTGCGGACATGGGACACCCAGCTCCGTTCGGCCTGCAGCGGATCGGTATCGGCAATGAGAATCACGGCGAAGATTACATTAAAAAGTTCGATAAGATTCGGGCGGCAATCCATGAAAGATATCCGGAGATCTTGTGCATCATGAGCGCCGGATTCCAGCCGTATAAGGAACATACACAGCCATTCTGGGATTATGCGAAAACACTGGATCATGAGATCCTGCTTGATGAGCATTGCTATCATTCTCCTGCATGGTTTTATGAGTCCGCTTATCGGTTTGATAACTATGACAGGAATGTTGGAAAGGCAAAACTCTACTTTGGTGAATATGCAGCAAATAACCTGTCTGCACCGGAAGGAAAGGTTGATGCGGAACATGCAAACTCGTTCGGATCGGCTTTATCAGAAGCAGCATTTCTGACCGGAGCAGAGCGGAATGGCGATTTCCTGTTATCTGTATCTTATGCGCCGCTTCTTAATCTGATCGGAGGCACCCACTGGACGCACAATATGATCGATTTTAATCCTGGAAATGTTTGTCTGACGGCAAATTATATGGTGCAGAAACTGTTTGGAAACTTCCAGGCATAAAATTATATCGGTTTAGAGGGAGAACTTCCAGAGAACGTTTATCTCAGTACAGAGGCGGATGCTGAAAAGATCATCATCAAACTGGTCAATGCAAATGCAGAAGACATTTCGGTTGGCTTTGATCTTGCTGGCGCAGACTGTACAGCAGTTAAAGTCTGCCGTCTCCATCATGAAGATCTTGCTGCAAGAAATGAACTGCCGTTTGAAGGCGAGGCTGCTTATCATGTGCAGATTGAAGAAAAAGAAGTGGATCTGAATTCTTATGTCTGTCCGGCAAATACGTTGGATGTTATCGTGGTTTCCAGATAAAAAGGAGAGTAAATGAAGCTGAAAAGACCTGTTTGTATACTGATGCTGCTTGCAGCCTGTGTGCTGCTTCTTGGCTGTGTTTCTTGTATGAGGAGAAAGGAACACGATAACCACGGCATTAATATTGAAGAAGAGGCCAGTGAACTGGAGAATGAATTCTGGGTCACGCGGAACGGATTTAAGGTCTTTACAAAAGAAGGTTATGAAACAGTGACCGGCATTGATGTTTCCGAATTTGTCGGAGACATTGACTGGGAACAGGCAAAAGCTGCCGGCGTCGAGTTTGCTATTCTGCGTGTGGGTTACCGCGGCTATGAGACAGCCCGGTTCGTTTTTGATAATAATCTGCACATCTACCTGCAGGGATGCAACGATGCAGACATGCCTGCAGGCGTCTACTTTGTGTCGCAGGCTATCAATGAGGAAGAAGCAATTGAAGAGGCAGAGACTATCCTGGAACAGATTCATGGATACGACGTTACCATGCCAATCTATATTGATCTGGAAGGTTCTGCAGAAACGGCCCGCACCAGGCACCTGACGAGGGAAGAGTATACTGCCATTGTTAATGCATTTTGCGAACGCATTGAGCAGGCAGGCTTCCGCGCCGGCGTGTATTCTAATGAGAACTGGATCCGGGCACGTCTGAACTGGGAAGATCTGACACAGTGGGATTTATGGTTTGCGAAATACACCAAATCCCCGAGTACAGATTATACTTATAACATGTGGCAGTATACAAACACCGCAACGATCGATGGCATCGAAAAGGAAGTTGATCTGAACGCGCGTGTCTATAAAAAATAATCGAAAAAACGAAAACGGAGAAAAAACATGGAACTGAAAGAAAGAATCAAAGAGCTGGAAGAAAACATGCTGACAGATCTGGCAGCACTGGTAAAACATCCATCCAAACGGGGGGACGCACTTCCGGGAAAACCTTTTGGTGAGGGACCGGCATCCGCTTTGGCAGAAGCATTATCCATTGCTGAGCGTATGGGGTTCCGTACAAAGAATCTGGACAACTACTGTGGTTATGCCGAGATTGGCGAAGGGGATGACATCATTGGTCTGGTCGCACATCTGGATGTGGTTCCGGAGGGGGACGGCTGGAAGAGTGATCCTTTCACCATGATACGGGAAGGCGATGTCGTTTATGGACGCGGCGTGTCCGATGACAAAGGCGGCGCGATCGCATCCCTTTATACACTGCAGATGATCCGGGAACTGGGACTTCCTTTAAATAAACGCATCCGCGTCCTTATGGGATGCAACGAAGAGAGCGGCTCTGCCTGCATGGCACACTATAACGAAGTAGAAGAGCCGATCACCATCGGCTTTACTCCGGATGGTTCTTTCCCGGGCATCTATGGCGAGAAAGGTATGATCAGCATGAGCTGTTTCAGCAAGAACACGAAAATCCTTTCTATGGAAGGCGGATTTGTAACAAATGCTGTCTGCCATCATTGTGTGACTATAGTTCCGACAGATGCTGTGGATGAAGATAAACTGAAAGATGCTCTTGCAAAAACACCGCTTGTAGATTTTTCTGTTGCGCGTGAGGGTGATGTGTTTGTCATCGATGCCCAGGGCGTTGCAGCTCATGCAAGCACCCCTCTTCTGGGAG
>JAFWCK010000117.1 GCA_017536965.1 Lachnospiraceae bacterium
GGAGCAGAAGGCTCAATCGATGCTGCAAATATCCTGAAACCAGCGCTGGCAAAGGGTGATATTCAGATCATCGGTGCGACTACACTGGATGAATATCGCAAGCACTTTGAGAAAGATGCAGCACTGGAAAGACGTTTCCAGCCGGTTTATATTGAGCAGCCTTCCAAAGAAGAAACAGTTGAGATCCTTAAAGGTCTGCGGCCAAATTATGAGCATCATCACGATGTAAAGATCACAGACGAAGCAATTGAAGCTGCAGTCAATCTGTCTACCAGATACATCAATGACCGGTTCCTGCCGGATAAGGCCATTGACCTGATCGATGAAGCAGCAAGCAAAGTTCGTCTTGCTACTTATATCCTTCCGCCGGAATTAACGGAGTTGGAAGAGAAAAAGAAAAAGCTGGAAGAGAAACGGGAAAAAGCGCTGATCGCAAAGAATCTGAAGCAGGCTTCTTCCGCTACAAAAGATATCGGCATCATTGCGGATGCGATCCGTGATTATAAAGACAGCCTGACCAAGGATCTGGAGAATATTCCAAAAGTCACGGCTGATGATGTTGCCGATGTGGTAGCTAAATGGACAAAGATCCCGGTTAAGAAACTGGCGGAAGAAGAAGGCGAGCGGCTGAAACATCTGGAGGAGACGCTTCATAAGAGAGTCATTGCTCAGGATGAAGCCGTGATCGCATTAAGCAAAGCAATCCGCCGCGGAAGAGTAGGATTAAAGGATCCGAACAAGCCAATCGGAACTTTCCTGTTCCTGGGACCTACGGGTGTTGGTAAAACAGAACTCAGCAAGGCTCTGGCAGAGGCGATGTTCGGAACAGAAAACGCCATTATCCGTGTTGATATGAGCGAATATATGGAAAAGCACAGCGTATCGAAGCTGATCGGTTCGCCTCCGGGCTATGTAGGCTATGATGAAGGCGGACAGCTTTCCGAGCAGGTGCGTCGGAATCCATATTCCATCATTCTGTTTGATGAAGTGGAAAAAGCACATCCGGATGTTTTTAACATTCTTCTTCAGGTGCTGGATGACGGACGTATCACAGATTCTCACGGCAGAGTCACAGATTTTAAGAACACCATCATCATTATGACAAGTAATGCCGGTGCACAGCGGATCATGGAGCCAAAGTCTCTTGGATTTGCTGCAGAGCACTCTGCCAAAGCAGATTATGAGGCAATGAAGGCAGCAGTTCTGGATGAAGTGAAACACATCTTCAAGCCGGAATTCCTGAACCGTATTGATGAGATCATCGTATTTGAATCTCTGTCGAAAGATAATATGAAAGATATCATTGATATCCTTCTGAAAGAGCTGGCAGAACGTGCAAAGACACAGATGAACGTGAAATTGAATGTGTCTGACAGTGCGAAAGCATTCCTGGTAGAGCAGGGCTATGATCCGAAGTACGGAGCAAGAGCGCTGAAGAGAAAGGTTCAGACCCTTCTGGAAGATGAGATGGCAGAAGAGGCACTTTCCGGCAATATGGTTCCGGGATCCACTGTTAATGTCAAAGCATCCAAGGATGCGACCAGGCTGGTCTTCTCTGTACGCAGGAGAAAAGTAAAAGAAAAAGTGAAAGAGAAATAATGGCAAAAGCAAAAGAAACGATTTTTTTCTGCAAAGAATGCGGCTATGAAAGTGCAAAATGGGCCGGACAGTGTCCGGCCTGCCACGAATGGAATACATTTGTGGAAGCTCCGGCAGAACGTCCGGTGAAGGCCGCCGTCAGAAGCAGCGTTTCCGTGCAAAAGAATAAAGGAGAACAGAAGCAGATCCCTCTTGCACAAGTGACGGCACTTGAGGAAGAGCGGATCAAGACCCATATGGAGGAGTTTGACCGTGTATTAGGCGGCGGCATCGTCAAAGGGTCTCTGGTTCTGGTGGGCGGAGATCCGGGAATCGGAAAATCCACCCTGTTGACGCAGATCTGTAAGATGGTCAGCGATGACGGACACAAAGTTCTTTATATTACTGGAGAAGAATCTCTCAGTCAGATCAAGATGCGGGCAGACCGCATCGGAACGTTTTCGGATAATCTTCTGGTTATGGCGGAGACGGACCTGGATGTGATTGAGGAAACGCTCTCAGCAGAGCAGCCGGAAATTGCCGTGATCGACTCCATTCAGACGGTATACAGGCCGGATGTTAACGGTGCACCAGGCTCTCTGGGGCAGGTGCGTGAATGCACGGCACTTTTCATGCAGCTGGCAAAAGGCCTGGGCATCAGTATCTTTGTCGTTGGTCACGTCACAAAAGAAGGTGTGGTAGCCGGCCCGCGTACATTAGAGCATATGGTGGACACCGTTCTTTATTTTGAAGGAGAATCCCAGGGCACTTACCGGATCCTGCGAGGAGTGAAAAACCGGTTCGGATCCACAAATGAGATCGGTGTGTTTGAAATGCGCGCAGATGGTCTGAGCGAAGTCAAAAACCCGTCGGAATTTATGCTGATCGGAAGACCTGAAAATGCATCCGGATCGATCGTTTCCTGCTCCGTAGAAGGAACCCGTCCGATCCTGGTAGAAATTCAGGCTCTGGTTGCAAGGACGGCTTTGGGCAATCCTCGCCGCAGTTCTACCGGTATCGATTACAACCGTATGAATCTGCTGATCGCAGTTTTAGAAAAAAGACTCGGATTTCAATTGTCTGAATGCGATGCATATGTTAATATTGTCGGCGGTGTAAAAATCAACGAGACCGCTTTGGACCTGGCAATACTGATCGCGATTGCCTCCAGTTATCTGGATATCGTAGTGGATGCAGACACGATCGCATTAGGAGAGGTGGGCCTTTCCGGTGAAGTGCGTAATGTCAGTATGATAGAAGCCAGAGTCAACGAAGCAAAAAAACTTGGATTTAAAAAATGCATCATTCCAAAGTCTGCCCTGCAGGCTTTGCGTAGTATAGATGGAGTGAACCTTGTCGGGGTATCGGACGTGAAAGAAGCGATCCGGAAAGTACAGGAAAAATAAAAAAGCCCTTGAAATCAAGGACTTTTCGCAGGGGAAGAGAGATTCGAACTCCCGTGAACGGTTTTGGAGACCGTCATACTGCCACTGTATGATTCCCCTCGGCACGAGTTAATTTATATCACACTCACAAAATAACGTCAAGAAAAGGATAACAAAACTAAGAATGCAAAAAAAATCAGCAAGAGTTCTAACTGGTGCAGGTATTGTACTGATCCTCTCTCTGACGATCTTTTTTGCGGGCATTTTCCGCACGGAGACCAGAGCGATTGACAGCCAGGGAAGGGCTGTCGGCGTTGACGTATCCGCTTATAATGGAACGATCGATTGGAATAAGGCAAAAGCAAATGGAGTAGATTTCGCGATCATCAGAATCGGTTGGGGTGATGACGGGTATCCGAATCAGGACGATTCTTACGCGATCACCAACATGAATGGCTGCGAAGCTGCCGGAATTCCATATGGCGTTTATATTTATTCCTATGCAGTTACGGAAAAGGAAGTGGACAGCGAGGTCGCTCATACCATCCGAATGATCCAGGGACACAATCCGGTACTGGGTATCTGGTTCGATATGGAAGATGCGGATGGATACAAACAATACAGAATGGGCTTCAATCCTTACACACATGGAGGAGAACTGACCAATTTCTGCCTGAAATATATGAATGCCATAAAGGCATATGGATATGAGAATGTGGGCGTTTATGCCAATCGGGATTACTTTGTTAATGTTTTGGATTATTCCCAGATCAGTTCAAATGGTTTGGTCTGGCTGGCACATTGGGGTATCAGCAGTCCGTCCATGGGCTGTGCGTTATGGCAGTATTCGGATGCTGGTACAGTGACGGGAATTCCGAGTTATGCAGTTGATATGGATCTGATCTATCCGGACAGCCCGTTATATGGATATATTGTTCCGCAGGAACCAGATGATACAGATGAACCTGCACCGTCGATCATCAAAGATGATGGAACGCTTCTTGTGCGAGGTGATGTAAATGGTGATGATGCAATCGATGTCATTGACCTTGCCCTCGTGAAGAAGCAGATCCTTGGGAAAATAGTTCTGGAAGGTGACGCTTTTACATTAGCGGATATCAATGATGATCAAGCGGTGGATGTCATTGATCTGGCTTTGGTAAAGAAACATATTCTTGGGAAGATAGATCTTTTCGCTTTGGCACAGGAACAGCAGCCAACATTGCAGTCTGAAACTACGACTCCTTAAACGGATAATCACTATAAAGAGAACGAAACAATGAAGAAAACAATACTGAAAAAAATATCACCGATTATCTTAACACTTCTGTTAATTGTTGGCTTAGGGGCCGGATTTCCTATCAAATCTTATGCTGCTGGTGTTTCCATTTACCCAAGCTCCGATACGGTATATGTGGGGGATTCGGTAACCGTTACAGTAACGATCTACGGTGATGAAATCTATGCTTATTCCGGCTCGGTTGACTGTGACGGAAATCTTTCCGGTTTTACAGGCGGTTTTGCAGATGGTGCAGATGGCGGCGGAGCTGTCAGCTTTTCTTATACGTATTATGCTGTCGGAGAAGGAACTGCAGCTGTTTATGTTAACGGCTGTGAAGTTTCTGACGGATTAAATAAAGATTATGCAGGTGACGCAGCGTGCTATATCAATGTCATCGGTTATGACAACGGCGGCGGCGGTACCGGTGGGAATGCCGGAGGCGGCTGGGATGATTCCGGCCAGATCAACGGCGTTGAGGTCGGAGAAGGGTCCGATAATACAAACCTTGCCACTTTGGAAGTGGAAGGATACACCTTAACAGACGAAGGACATGACATTTATTCTGTTTCCGTCAGCAACAGTGTTAAGACCATCAACATCATCGCTGTTCCGGAAGACGCAAATGCTGTGGTAGTTGGTGCCGGAGAGCAGACATTGACAGATGGAGAAAATCAATTTGAAATTTATGTCTACGCAGAAAACGGCTTTGTCCGCGATTATGTCATTAAGGTCAACCGCAGAGGAGATAAGATCGCTCTTGCTGACTTGGAAAAAGAACTGAAAGAGACCAAAGAAGATACTGTGATCGTATCTCTGCAGGACGGAGATAAGATAACAAAAGAAATGATCGCGGCCATTACAAAATGGGGCAAGACAGTTAAACTGAACCGCTATGATGCAGATGGGAAGCTTCTTTATGGCTGGACCATGAATGGAAAAGACATGGCTGAGCTGAAGACTTTCCAGACATTTGATCCGACGGTTACCTTTGAAAGTAAAAACGCGGACAAGATAGAGACATTGTCAAACTATGCATCCGGAAAAGTATTGAATTTCGCATACAGCGGAGAACTTCCGAAAAATACCGTCTTTACAATAGCGGCAGGAAAAGAGTTTACCAAAGAAGACGTTTTATACTTATACTATTATGATGAGAAAGAAAATACGCTGAAACAGGAAGGCCAATCCGTTACCGTAAAAGGTGATGAGATCGAACTGGCCATCACGCATTGCTCGGAATACCTGCTGACCAGATCGGTCTTAAAAGCGCCGGAACCAGTCAAGCAGGGAAATTCCCGGAAAGACCTTCTGATGATGATCACCATGGCTGTTGAGCTGGCTGTGATCATCATATTGGCCGTCATTTTGATCCGTAGAAGACCAAAACCAGTGGCAGCAGCAGATTCTAAAGATCATGTTGCAGAAATGTTTACAAAGAAAGACGAAGAGGCCCATGAGGGAGATGTTTATGAAATCACGGGCCGGCATGTAAGAAAAAGATAGTTTATGCCCGAAACGAAAACAGCAGTAAAAGAACCTTCATCATTCAGCCTGAGCGGCTTTCCGGAGAGCGAAAAATCACTCTCCCGGATTAACGCACCTTTAGAACCGCAGGATCCTGACGAACGTTTTCAGGAACTGATCCGCATCATCCGGCAGTACCATCCTTCGGATGATGTATCACAGGTGGAGAGAGCATATGAGGTAGCTAAGGAAGCACACGGCGATCAGAAGAGACATTCCGGAGAACCATACATTACACATCCGGTAGAAGTAGCAATCATCCTGGCTGAACTGGAAATGGACAAGGAGACGATCATCGCCGCCTTGCTTCATGACGTCGTGGAAGACACCGGGAAAACGCTGGACGAAGTCCGCAAAGAGTTTGGCGATGAAGTAGCAGAGCTGGTAGATGGCGTTACCAAGCTGACACAGATCAAGTATTCAGCAGATAAGATAGAAGTCCAGGCAGAGAACCTTAGAAAGATGTTCCTTGCCATGGCAAAGGATATTCGTGTCATTATCATTAAACTGGCAGACCGCCTGCATAATATGCGGACGCTGCAGTACATGACGCGCGAAAAGCAGAAGGAAAAAGCGAAGGAGACCATGGATATCTATGCGCCGATCGCACAGCGTCTTGGTATTTCCAAGATTAAGATCGAGCTGGATGACCTGGCTCTGAAATACTCCGAACCGGATGTTTACTACAATCTGGTGGAGAACATCAAGATCCGCCGCAGTGCACGGGAAGACTTTATCGAGAGAATGGTCAAAGAGATCCGCAGCCACATGGAAAAAGCGGAGATTGAGTGTGAGATAGATGGAAGAGTCAAGCATTTCTTCAGTATCTATAAAAAGATGATCAATCAGAACCGGTCACTGGATCAGATCTATGACCTGTTTGCAATCCGGATCAAAGTAGAAACGGTGAAGGACTGTTATGCTGCGCTGGGTATCATTCATGAGATCTACAAACCGATCCCGGGTCGGTTCAAAGATTATATCGCGATGCCGAAACCGAATATGTATCAGTCCCTGCATACTACACTGATCAGCCCGACAGGGGAACCTTTTGAGGTTCAGATTCGGACATACGAGATGCACCGTACTGCGGAATATGGTATTGCCGCGCATTGGAAATACAAAGAAGGCAAAGGCGTCAACGACAAGACGATCAAACAGAGCGAAGAAGAAAAGCTTGCATGGCTGCGTCAGATCCTGGATTGGCAGAATGAAATGAGCGACAATAAAGAGTTCATGGAATTCCTAAAGAGCGATCTGGATCTTTTCTCAGACAGCGTCTTTTGCTTTACACCGGACGGAGATGTTAAGAATCTTCCGGTAGGATCTACGCCAATTGATTTTGCATACAGCATTCACTCGGCTGTCGGCAATAAGATGATCGGCGCCCGTGTGAATGATAAGATCGTTACAATCGATTATAAGATCCAGAATGGTGACCGGGTTGAGATCATAACCTCCCAGAACTCCAAGGGTCCAAGTATGGACTGGCTCAATATCGTTAAGAGTCCTGGCGCAAAACAGAAGATCAACCAGTGGTTCCGGACTGCCCTGAAAGAAGAGAATATCGTAAAGGGTAAGGAACTGGTCGAAAAATATATGAAGACCAAAGGAATCGACAATATGGAGATCTTTGAGCCACAGTACCAGGCACCTGTCCTGACCAGATACAGCTGTAAGGACTGGGATTCTATGCTGGCTGCCATCGGTCATGGTGGTTTAAAGGAAAGCCAGGTCGTTAACCGGCTTCTGGATGAATATAACCGAAAGAACAAAAAGAACCAGATCACAGATGAAGAGATCTTAGAATCAGCATCCAGCGGTCAGAAAGAAACTTCTGAGATGAAGCACCGGAACGGCATTGTCGTCAAGGGTATTCATGACGTTGCTGTACGTTTTGCTAAGTGCTGCTCCCCGGTTCCGGGCGATGAGATCGTTGGCTTTGTAACCCGGGGAAGAGGTGTGACAGTTCACCGGACAGACTGCATTAATATCGTCAACCTTTCCAGCATGGAAAGAGAGAGGCTGATCGATGCGCAGTGGGATAAGCCATCCTCTGCGTTTAAAGAAGAGAAGTACCTGGTTGAGATCAGTATCTTTGCCAGAAACCGCATTGGCATGCTGGTGGATATTTCCAAGATCATGTCGGAGAAAAACCTTGATGTTACCAACATGAATGTTAGAATAAACAAACAGCAGATCGCAACGATCGATATGGGATTCAAGGTATCATCCACAGATGAGCTTTCCAAGGTCATTGAAAAACTGCATGCGATTGACGGCGTGATCGATATTATTAGAACAAGGGCGTAAAAAATGAGTATCAAATTAGACTGCATCCGTGTGGGAATGCTCGAAACCAACTGTTATATGGTCTATGATGAGTTTCGGAAAGAAGCTATCATTACAGATCCCGGCGACAATGCTGCATTTATAGAAGAGTGTGCAAAGGAAAGGGACGTAAAGCCTGTTGCTATCTTCCTGACACATGCGCATGCGGATCATATCCTGGCATTGGAAGAACTGCGTGATCACTATGATATTCCGGTTTATCTGCATGAGGCAGATGTGCCGATGCTTGCTGACGGCCGTAAGAATCTGGGCGGGCAGAGCATTTCTCTGAGAGAGAAGGATGTGCAGCTGAAAGGTGGAGAAACCCTTTTGATCGGCGGTATGCGGATCGAAGTGATGCATACACCGGGGCATACACCGGGAGGAACCTGCTATTACTTCCCGGAAGCAAACTTTGTATTAGCAGGAGACACTATGTTCTTCCGCTCCTGGGGACGGACCGATTTTCCGGGTGGGGATGAAAACGCCCTGATGAAATCTATCTGGGAGAAACTGCTCCCGCTTCCGGAAGAAACGACAGTTTTCCCGGGTCATGACAGAGCAACAGATATCAAGAGCGAACGCCGCATGCATGGCTATAAAGCAGAATCATAAGAAAGAGTAGGACAGATAATATGATTACACAGGCTCCGAGAGGTACCGCAGACTGGTACGGAGACGCAATGGCAAAAAGAGAAAAAATCGAGGAGATCTGCAAAAGAATTGCAGCCTCTTATAATATCCGGCAGATCGCAACGCCGGTTTTTGAACATACCGTTCTTTTTCAGAGGGGTGTTGGAGAGACCACAGATGTCGTACAGAAGGAAATGTATACCTTTGAAGATCGTGGCGGCAGAAGTATTACGCTGAAACCAGAAGGAACTGCTGGTGCTGTCCGCGCATATCTGGAACACAGTATGTTTGCCGAGAGCGGTTTAACAAAGCTGTTTTATATTACACCGGCTTTCCGCTATGAAAAACCGCAGAGCGGCAGGCTTCGCCAGCATCATCAGTTTGGTGTAGAATATATCGGATCAGAGAGTCCTTTGGTTGAAGTGGAACTGATCTCCCTGGTCAGCCGGATCGTAAAAGAGCTGGGGCTTTCGGATATCGAAGTCCATATCAATTCCATCGGCTGTGCTAACTGCAGAAAAGAATATAACAAAGCACTTCTGGCTTATCTGGAAGAGCATAAGGACAAACTTTGCAAGACCTGCCTGGAACGGATGGAGAGAAATCCGCTTCGTGTCATTGACTGCAAAGAAGAAGGCTGCAAAGAAATCGTTGCCAATGCACCAAAGACGATCGATTATCTGGATGAGGAGTGCCGCACGCATTTTGAAGAGCTGCAGTCCCTGTTAGAGTCACTGGGCATCCCGTATCAGATCGATACCGGCATTGTCCGCGGTCTGGATTATTACACCAAGACCGTTTTTGAGTTTGTCAATAAAGACGGTTTTACTCTTTGCGGCGGCGGCAGATATGATAATTTGGTCCACGAGATTGATGGCAAGCAGGATATTCCGGCAGCAGGATTTGGCATGGGTCTGGAGAGGATCTTATATTTCCTTGAGCTGGAAGGAGTCGATCTGGGAGGCGTCAATCCTCCGGACCTGTATCTGGGATTTATGGGTGGTGTTAAGGCACGTGCTTTCCAGATCGTTGATGCACTCCGCAAACAGGGGATCAGCGTAGAAACGGATTATCTGGACCGCTCCATCAAGGCGCAGATGAAGTACGCAAATAAGATCAACGCACCATACGTTGTGATCCTGGGTGAAGATGAGATCGCATCCGGAAAAGTGAAAGTAAAGAATATGGCTGACGGCAGTGAAGTGGAGACATCCGTAGATAACATTGCCGCAGTGATTCAAAAATAAAATAGTGGGATAAGACCCCGGGGAGAGAGACTAACATGGCAGAATCAATGAGTGGCTTTACCAGAAGCCACAGATGTACAGAGGTTTTAAATGCACAATTAGGTGAATCCGTTGTGCTGATGGGTTGGGTCAACAGACGCCGGAATCTGGGCAGTCTGATCTTTGTTGACCTTAGAGACCGGACTGGTCTGATCCAGCTTTTATTTGACGAAAACAATATCGGAGCAGAAGGCTTTGCAAAGGCAGAAACGCTTCGGAATGAATTCGTTATTGCCGTTCGCGGCTTAGTGCAGAAGAGAGAAGGCGCTGTGAATGAATCGCTGCCGACTGGTGAGATCGAGATCAAAGTATTAGAACTCCGCATTCTTTCGGAAGCGCTGACACCGCCGTTTCCAATTGAAGAAGACAGCCAGACAAAAGATGAGCTGCGTCTGAAATATCGTTATCTGGATCTACGCCGTCCGGACCTGCAGAAAAACATTATCCTACGCAGCCGGGTAGCCCAGAGCATCCGCAACTTTATGAGCAGCGATGGCTTTATTGAGATTGAAACACCGATGCTTTGCAAGAGTACACCGGAAGGCGCCAGAGATTATCTGGTTCCGAGCCGTGTTCATCCTGGCAGCTTTTATGCACTTCCGCAGTCACCGCAGTTGTTTAAGCAGCTTCTGATGTGTGCAGGCTATGACCGCTATTATCAGATCGCAAAATGTTTTCGTGATGAAGACTTACGTGCAGACCGTCAGCCGGAATTCACACAGATCGATATGGAATTTTCTTTTGCGAATGCAGAAACAGTTATGGAAACCAATGAACGCCTGATCGCACATGTATTTAAGGAGATCCTGGACGTGGATGTAGAACTTCCAATCCAGCGGATGACCTGGCAGGAAGCGATGGAACGTTTTGGTTCTGATAAACCGGATACCCGTTTTGGCATGGAACTGGTGGATGTAACGGACTGTGTGAAGGGATGTGAATTCAGCGTCTTTGCTAATGCAGCAGCACAGGAAGGCTCTTCTGTTCGCGGAATCACTGCAAAAGGTATGGCAGGCATGCCAAGAAAGAAGATCGATGCATTAACCGATTTTGTAAAAGGCATCGGGGCAAAAGGCCTGGCTTATCTGGGCATCAACGAGGACGGCACATACAAATCTTCCTTTGCCAAATTTATGAAGGAAGAAGAATTGGCTAAACTTGCTGAGGAAATGAAGGCAGAGAAGGGCGATATGATGTTCTTTGCTGCAGACACCGATAAGATCGTATTTGCTTCTCTTGGTGCACTCCGCTTAGAGCTTGGTGCACAGATGGGGCTGATTGATGAAAGCAAATTTAATTTCCTTTGGGTTACGGAATTCCCGCTGCTTGAGTATTCCGATGAACAGCAGCGTTGGGTGGCTATGCACCATCCGTTTACCATGCCTCTGGAGGCAGATATCCCTCTGTTAGAGACAGAGCCTTGGAAAGCAAAAGCAGCTGCTTATGATATCGTTCTGAATGGTGTGGAACTTGGCGGCGGCAGTGAACGTATTTATAATCCTGAGATTCAGGAGAAAATGTTTACCGCACTGGGCTTTACCAAGGAAGAAGCTTATGACCGTTTCGGGTTCCTGCTGGATGCTTTTAAATATGGTGTTCCGCCGCATGCCGGACTGGCATATGGTTTTGACAGGCTGATGATGCTGATGAC
>JAFWCK010000118.1 GCA_017536965.1 Lachnospiraceae bacterium
AGACGGACAGGCAAAAGAGGTGGTCCGCCGTCAGACCTTCGAAGATCTGATCAGCCTGGACGTAGACTGATACATTTTTCTTTCTTCTGCGTCAGAATATGTTAAAATATGGAAATGATGCGGAAATCAAAACCAATCAAACATATCACAGCAGGCATCCTGACACTGGCATGCCTGCTTTTTATGTGCTTTCCTGTTTTAGCAGAAGGCGAAGAAGAAGTCTGGCCCGTTCCGCAGTCTGTGGAGACTGAGTCGGTCATGATCATGGAATTGACTACTTCCACGGTTCTTTATGAAAAGGATGCAGATTCCATGCGTTATCCTGCCAGCACGACCAAGATCCTGACCTGCCTGCTGGCGCTGGAAAACAGCTCTATGGATGAAATGGTCACGTTCTCTGAGCGCGCGGTGGATCTGGAGGAAGCAGCCTCCAATATCGATGCTGTTGCCGGAGAAACTATGTCGATGAAAGACTGTCTGTACGGCCTGATGCTCGCCTCCGGTAATGATGTTGCCAATGCGATTGCAGAACACATCGGCGGCTCTATTGAGGGCTTTGCGGATATGATGAATGAGCGCGCTGCTGCCATCGGCTGCACCGGATCTCATTTTGAGAATCCCTCTGGCCTGTTTGGTGACGAGCACTACACCACCGCCCGCGACATGGCGTTGATCGCGCAGGAAGCTTATAAAAATTCCACGTTTATCGACCTGATCACTACTTCCACTTACACCATGGGCCCGACTAACGAAAACGATGAACCTAGGACCTTCCGTAACTGGAACGAACTGATCAACGAAGATTCCGATTACTACTGCCCGGACGTGATCGGCGGAAAGACCGGCTATCTGGATGAATCCGGCCGCTGCCTGGTCACCTACTCGCAGCGTGATAACATGACGATCATCACCGTGCAGTACAAAGGCGAATATTACGGTATCTTTGAAGAAGCAAGGCGGCTGCTGGATTTCACGTTTACGGATTTTGGCATTCGGAATGTCTCGCAGGAAGAGCGGCGTTTCTCTTATACCAGCGAGAAGGCAGATGTCCGTCTGGATCCTGCGGCTCAGATCATCGCCATCAAAAACCGGTCGATCAATGATCTGGATTCCAACATCGTTTTTGCTGCCGATGCCGAAGGCGCGCCAAGGGATCTGTACGCGACGATCAATTACAGCTATGCTGGTCATGATCTGGGAAGTGCAAATGTTTATAAAGAAAAGGCGCCGTCGATCCGCCGCCCGAACTTTATTCATATTTATAACATCCATATTTCCTATGTGATCATCTTTGCCGTTATTCTGGCACTGATCCTGGTCGTTTCTTACTTCACCGTATCGCGCCGCAAAAGAAAACGTGCCCCTGTAAGAGCACGTTCCAATCGGCCAAGTTGATCTGGATCACCAGGTTATTTTAGATCTTTCAAATCATCTGCATGGAGGATGCGCACCACGGCATCCTCTTCTTTTTTCTCTGTACAGACTGCCAGGCGATAGCTGGCATCAAACTTCCAGTCAGCGTTTTCGATCTCGCCTGCTTTATAAATATGAACGTAGCGGTTTTCCAGCTCAGTCTTCTCTGTTTCCAGTTTGTCCTCATTAACGGCAAATTCGCTTGGACGGACTGTCAGCCCGCATCCAAGATTCTTCAGATAGCTTTCTTTTGTGACCCAGCACTCATAAAAGAATTTTTTCTTTTCCTCCGGGTTGGTGATAAATCCCTGGATCATCACTTCCTGCGGATGCAGAATCCTGTCCATGTGCTGCACTTCTCTGGTCTTAACACATTCCACATCAATGCCGACCGGTTTATCTGCGATGGCACAGGCTGCATATTCTTTTGCATGAGACAAGTTGAAAAAGACCGGTGGATCCAGCTGGTTTTCCAGCAACAAGTTGCCGGACTCCTCTTCCTTGATGGAAAGCGGGAAATGAACCGACGGATCGATCTGTTTCAACCCATACATCAAAAGCAGTTCTACCCCTTTGGAAAGCTGCTTGTCATCTTCATGTTTCAGTTTTTGAATCTTCTCTTTGCGCTGCACGGAAAAAAGATCCTCGTTGACTGCAAGATCTTTCAATTCATCTGTATGTAACAAGTAAACTCTGAGCATTCTATTATCCTTTCAGGTTATTCGCTTTTCGCCTGTTCACTGCTGCTTGCGGATCCGGATCTTTCCGATCAGGAAGAAGATCAGAAATGCAATGATATTGATCACAACGACCGTCGCGCCCACCGGAATGGAGATCGTATAAGAACAGAAGATTCCGATCACAAAGCAGACAGCCGACAGAATGGCGGCACTGACGGTGACTTTTTTATAACTCTTAAATACCCGCATGGAAGTCAGGGCCGGGAAGATGATCAGTGCGGAGATCAAAAGTGCTCCCATCAGCCGCATCCCCAGCACAATGACCACCGCCGTCAGCAATGCGATCAGGATATGGATCCCGCTTGATCTTGCCTGGGTGGCGCGGGTAAAGTCCTCATCAAAGGTAACTGCAAAGATCCGATTATAAAACAAAAGGAACAGAACAATGATCACCACGCAGGCTCCGATGGATACAAAGAAGCTTGTCTTATCGATGGCCAGCACGCTGCCGAACATATAATTATAGATATCGATATTGACCCCCGTGGTCAGAGATACGACCAGGATGCCTATCGCCAGCGCTCCGGTAGAGATCAATGCAATGGCTGCATCTCCTTTGATCTTTGTATTCTCGTTCAGTCTTAACAACAGAAAAGCTGCTGCCACAACCACAGGAATGGAAACCGCCAGCGGCGCCCAATGAAAGGCGGTCGCAATCGCCAGCGCGCCAAAACCCACATGGCTCAGTCCGTCTCCGATCATGGAATAGCGTTTCAGCACCAGGCTGACGCCTAAAAGAGAGGCGCAGACAGAAAGCAGCACACCGCAGATCAGTGCACGCACAAGAAACGGATAGGAAAGCATTTCGGCAATGATCCGGATCATCTTTCCCCTCCTTCATCACAGATCTCACAATCATGATCGTGCAGGTGGTCCTTGGTATGTTCATGCAGATGCTGATGTTCGTTGCAGATCTCACAGTCATCGTCATGATGCAAATGATCCGGAATATGGCACAGATAGTGCTCACATAATTCCGTCTTTTTATACTCCTCGGTCGTCCCGAAGAAATCTACATCTTTATTCAGATGCAGGATATGGTTCGAATATTCCAGCGCCGCCTCGATATCGTGCGAGATCATCACAATGGTGATTCCGATCTCATTCAGCGTGCGGATCATTTCATACATCTCCAGAGTGACTTTTGGATCCAGCCCTGCTACCGGCTCATCCAGGAACAGGATATCCTCTGTTGCACAAAGTGCTCTTGCCAAAAGCACGCGCTGCTGCTGCCCGCCGGAAAGTTCCATAAAGGATTGTTTTTTGAGATCCAGGATCCCCAGGCTTTCCATGGCGCTGACAGCTTTTTTCTTTTGCTTACGGGTATAAAACAGACCGCTTTCGTTCAACGTTCCGGAGAGCACGATCTCCATCACACTGGCCGGAAAATCTTTCTGAAGATTGCTCTTTTGCGGCAGGTAACCGATCTTGTGATTCTGTTTGCAGGATTTGTCGCCACCTCCTGCGCTGTTGCTGCCCACACTGCAGCCATCGCCAAATAAGACCTGCCCGCTGTCTGGCTTCTTCAAGCCCAGCAGAGTCCTCATCAGCGTCGTCTTTCCGGATCCATTTTCCCCAACAATGCATAGGTAATCCCCCGCACTGATGCTGAAGGAAACATCCTTCACGATCGTCCTTCCTTCATATGATATTGATAAATGTTTGCAGTCGATGATACTCATAATTCTGTTTGCAGACCTTGCTGCGGTGCCAGGTTTTCGGCATCCTGAGAGTCTGCCGCGTGTATATCGATGATAATCAATCTAGGAAAGTGTGTCAATCTTTGGGCATTGGCTTCTACTTTTTCGGATTATTCTTATGTTGCGCACTTTTTCAAGCAAGAATAATAATTCCAGCAAATATTACTCTCATTTTTAATAAGAGTTCTCCTGGAGAATAAAATGGGGAATTCAGCCTCTTTTATGGGCAGTTTTATTATTCTTATTATTAAAAAACCTCTCAGGGAGAATAATGCAACCAATTGTGTTGATTTGAGAATAAAAAAACGCTGCCAAAATTATTCTCCAACGCAAGCAATCGTTTCAACTTAACAAAAATGTAATGATTTCCGGTAAAAGCTACTTCCGCTAAAAAAGAGATGCCCTGTAGCGAGGCATCTCTTTTCTATATTTGGAAGAAAAATGAAAAAATATTTGTTGGTTATGTTCTTATGCTTCCGGGACCTGCGGCAGGGAGGCGAAACCTTTCTCCAGCTCTTCATCAGTCGGGATGTAATCGGTCATATTGCCATCATTAAACTGCTGATAGCCTTTCAGATCGAAATAGCCTGTTCCGGTCAGACCAAAGAGAATCGTCTTCTCCTCACCGGTCTCTTTGCATTTCAGAGCCTCGTCAATGGCTGCCTTGATAGCGTGTGCGCTCTCTGGTGCCGGAAGGGTTCCTTCACTGCGGGCAAAAAGTTCTGCTGCCTCAAAGACGTCTGTCTGTTTTGCAGAAACAGCTCTCATATAGCCGTCATGATACAGCTGAGAAAGGGTGCTGCTCATACCATGGAACCTGAGTCCGCCGGCATGGTTGGAAGACGGGATAAAGCTGCTGCCCAGTGTGTACATTTTTGCTAACGGACAGATCATACCGGTATCGCAGAAGTCATATGCGAACTTGCCACGTGTGAAGCTTGGGCAGGATGCCGGTTCCACTGCGACGATATCATAGTCTGCTTCGCCGCGGAGTTTCTCGCCCATAAACGGAGCGATCAGTCCGCCAAGGTTGGAACCGCCGCCGGCGCAGCCGATGATGATGTCCGGTTTGATATCGTATTTATCCATTGCAGCTTTTGCTTCAAGGCCGATGATGCTCTGATGCAGAAGGACCTGATTCAGAACGCTTCCCAGAACATAACGATAGCCTTCATTTTGTGTTGCTACTTCAACTGCTTCGGAGATTGCGCATCCCAGAGATCCGGTCGTTCCCGGGAATTCCTCCAGGATCTTACGTCCAATATTAGTCGTATCTGATGGCGATGGTGTAACATCTGCACCATAGACACGCATTACTTCACGGCGGAATGGCTTCTGCTCATAACTGATCTTAACCATGTAGACCTTGCAGTCCAGTCCAAAGTAGACGCATGCCATGGAGAGTGCAGTACCCCATTGTCCTGCTCCGGTTTCTGTTGTGACACCTTTCAGCCCTTGTTTCTTTGCGTAATATGCCTGCGCAATAGCGGAATTCAGTTTATGGCTGCCGGAGGTATTGTTTCCTTCAAACTTGTAATAGATTTTTGCCGGAGTTCCCAGTGCTTTCTCCAGGAAATATGCACGGACCAGCGGTGCCGGCCGATACATTTTGTAGAAACTGATGATCTCGTCAGGGATCGGGATAAACTTGGTGTCATTATCCAATTCCTGTTTGCAGAGCTCCTCGCAGAAGATCGGAGAAAGCTCTTCCAGGGTCAGCGGCTGGCCGGTGCCCGGATTCAGCAATGGTGCCGGTTTATTCTTCATGTCTGAGCGCAGGTTGTACCAGCTGGTAGGGATCTCACTTTCCTCAAGATAGATTTTGTAAGGGATTTCGTTACTCATGGTTCTTACCATCCTTTCTTTTGGTGTTGTGGGACTTGGGAATAAAAAAATCCTGTCCCACAGTAATTAACTACTGCTGGGACAGGAGAATAATTTCACCTGCGGTGCCACCCAACTTGACGCGAATCGCGTCCGCTCTGCGTATGCAATCACATACCGGATTTGTTTACGGAGTTCCTTCTCCGTCTCGCATACTCCAAAGTTTTCACTCTGTTTCCGCTCGCCCTCTGAAGTCCATTCAGTTTTTCATTTCCACCACGCTTCCACCATCCGCGGCTCTCTATCGGCAAAGAGGAAAAACCTACTCACTCTTCATCAACGGTTTAATTGTTACCAATTTTACTCGCATTACTGCGATTGTCAATTCTTTTTTTTATAAAAATATTTCACTCTTTTCTCTACCTGGCGTCGGCCAGTTCCTGCACCAGCCGTTCGGTTTTTGCCCATCCCAGGCAAGGGTCCGTAATGGATTTTCCATAGATGCCGCCGTCCGGTTTCTGGCAGCCGTCTTCCAGATAAGACTCTATCATTAAGCCTTTGACCAGGCTGTTGATGGTCTTTGAATACCTGGCGCTGTGCAGCACTTCTTTTGCGATCCTGATCTGCTCCTCGTATTTTTTCCCGGAGTTGGAGTGATTGCAGTCGATGATGATGCCCGGATTTTTATAATCGTTCTTCTTGTAAAGCTCGCTGACCATCTGCAGATCTTCGTAGTGATAATTAGGCATATTCTGTCCATAGCGGTCGACCGCACCGCGCAGGATGGCATGGGTCAGCGGATTGCCTGTGCTCTGCACTTCCCGATCCGTAAAAATAAATGCATGGGATGACTGCGCTGCTTTAATAGAGTTCATCATAACCGCCAGATCGCCGCTGGTTGGATTCTTCATGCCGACAGGCACCTGAATCCCGCTGGCAACCAGACGATGCTGCTGGTTTTCCACCGAACGGGCGCCTACAGCCACATAGCCCAGCACATCCGAAAGGAATCTGTAGTTCTCCGGATATAGCATTTCATCTGCACAGGAAAAACCGGTCTCCTGCAGCACCTTGATATGAAGCTTGCGGATGGCGATCACACCTTTGAGCAGATTAGGACGCTGGTTTGGGTCCGGCTGATGCAGCATACCTTTGTAACCTTCGCCTGTCGTTCTCGGCTTGTTTGTATAAACTCGCGGAATGATCAGGATCTTCTCCTACACCTTTTCCTGCAGCGGAATAAGACGGCCGATATAATCCAGAACCGCATCATCGCGGTCTGCTGAACATGGGCCGATGATCAAAACCAGTCGGTCATCTTCACCTGTAAAAACCCTACTGATCTCTTCATCGTTTTGCGCTTTCTGTTTTTTGTCCGCCGTTTTTAACGGATACATTTCCTGCACTTCTCTGGCGCTTGGCAGTTTTCTTTTATATGCAATATTCATCGGATCCTCCTGTCCTTAGTTACTCTTCCTTCTCTTGATCAGCTTATAATTCGCTCACGTTATGACTCGCTCGTAGAAAGCTCCATGCCGGCTTTCTGCATGACGTCAAAAAAGTCCGGCCAGCTTTTCCTGACAGCTTCCGCGCCAAGGATGGTTCCACCGGTAATAGATGCAAGAATAGAAAGAGCCATGACGATCCGGTGATCGTTGTGTCCATCTAACGGCACTTCCGGTTTTTTGAGTCCGGAAGATTGGATGATCATTTCATTTTCGCTGACTCTACAAACAGCCCCAAATTTGGCCAGTTCATCGGCCATCGCCTGCGCGCGGTCACTTTCTTTGATACGCAGCCTGCGAATGCCGGTAAAGGTGCCGCCGCCTTTGGCTGCAGCCACCGCAAACAAAACAGGCCCCAGGTCCGGCGTATCGGACAGATCGATCATCTGGTCCGGCAGCATCTTGAAAAAGGAAAGGCAGGCTTTATCGCCCTGCAGGCTTTTCATATTCAGCCCTTGTATCTGCAGATCGGATCCTATTTCACGGAAGCCATAAAGAAAAGCGCCGTTGGACCAGTCCCCTTCCACCTGATAATTCCCGGCCTGGTAATACTGATTGCCAGGGATCAAAAACAAATCTGGTTCGACTTCTCTGATGGTGACGCCGAACTGTTTCATGACATCGATCGTGATATCGATGTACGGACGGCTTTCCACCGGAGGCAGGACCTTCAGCATGCTGGTCCCTTCTAACAATGGCAATGCCAGCAGCATACCTGTGACAAACTGGCTGCTGACATCTCCTCGCATTTTATAATTGCCTGCAGGCAGATTTCCTTTTATGCGGATCTTATCCGCTTCTTTTTCCAGGCAGATATCAGCCCCCATTGCAGCTGCGCTTGCAAAGATCTCTTCATAAATGCCGATGCCCCGTTCGATCAGCCGCTGCGTTCCGGTAAAAATACCCCCGCCGCACAGCACCAGAGCGGACGGGATCAAAAAACGCAGCGTGCTGCCGCTTTCCCTGCACGGAAAAACAGCATCCGGCGTTCTTTCCTGCAGTGCATGCAGACAGTCTTTGGTTGCAAGGATATCCTCGCTCTCCGAAAGACCGCTGATTACACTATCTCCTTCCGCCAGCTGTGCACACAACAGCATTCTGTGTCCATAGCTCTTGGAAGGAGGCGCTGTTACAAGTCCTTGTAGTTTTCCTGGTTGAATCGTAATGTTCATTTTGTTGACGAACCGGCGGCAGGCGCCGGACTTTTCATGCCAGATAATCCGTTCCGTATCTTCCTGTGAGAAGGTCAGCAACCGCAATCGCCGCAACGCAGTCGATCACCGGACAAGCCCTGCGGACAATGGCCGGATCGTGCCGTCCTTTCCCTTTATAGTTAATGTTTTCCTTTTTCAGAAAATCGATACTCTTCTGTTCTTTTGCAATGGATGCCGTAGGCTTAAACGCGCAGCGGAACAATACCGGCATGCCATTTGTAATGCCGCCGTTGATCCCGCCATTGTGATTGCTTTCTGTATAAACCGTTCCATCCTCTTTATACCGCAGAGCGTCGTTTCCGCTGCTGCCTGTCATATCCGCCAGAGCAAATCCGCCTCCAAACTCCACGCCTTTCACTCCGCCTATGCTGAACAGAATATGAGAGAGCTCACTTTCCACACTGTCGAACCACGGCTCTCCAACACCTGCCGGAAGACCGGTGATCATCGTTTCTGTGATGCCGCCCACGCTGTCGTTCTGCTGGGATGCCTCACGGATCTTTTCTTTCATCTTCTCTCCTGCATCTTCGTTCAAAACCGGGAAGGTCTTCTCTCTAAGTAAAAGGAGAATGTCCGCCAGTTCAGACTGGGACAAGCCATCCCGCAGGATCTCATCAAACGTGCGGTCCGGAATCTGTGCACAGCTGTAAATATGCGTGCCGATATGAATGCCCTTTGCTTCCAGCGCCGGGATCAGTATGCCGCCTGCTGCCACAATCGCCGCTGTAAGCCGGCCGGAAAAATGGCCGCCGCCACGATAGTCTTCGTGACCGTGATATTTCTTATGCGCCGCGTAATCCGCATGGGATGGGCGCGCTTCTCCATATGTATAATCTTTGCTTCTGGTATCTTCATTCGGGATCAGAATGGTGAGCGGCGTACCGCAGGTCTTCCCCTGAAAAACACCGCTGACGATCTGGAACGGATCTTTTTCCACACGTGCCGTGTCCAGATCAGAAGACGGGCGCCGTTTGGCCAGAAATTCCTTGATGATCTCCTCATTGACTGCGATTCCCGGTGCCAGGCCGTCCAGGACAACGCCGATGGCCGGGCCATGACTTTCTCCAAATAAAGTGACAGATATATGATTCCCAAATGTATTTTTCATAATAACATTTCCATCTCTTCCGGTTGGATATTGCGGATCTCATACTGGCCGATCTGCGGAACATAGATCACCGACAGAGAATCCTTCTGCATTTTTTTATCATGTAAGATCAGCGGCATCAGCTGCTGTTTATCTTTGTCATAAGTAGTTGGAAGATCAAACTTCTTAAGCAGCGGAAGGAGTTCTTTTCGCACACTTTCCTCACACATCGGCAGCATTCCCAGTGCAACGCATTCTCCGTGAAGGAGTCTTCCATCTTCCAGGCTTTCAATGGCATGGCCGATCGTGTGGCCAAAGTTTAATATTTTCCGCAGTCCGTTTTCTTTCGGATCCTGCTCCACCACGTCCTTTTTGATCTGCAGTGCAGAAACAATGATCTCCTCCAGATCTGCCTCTATGTCTTTGCCGTCTCTGATCAATGCGAACAGGTTTGCGTTACTGGTCAGAGCCATTTTGATCACTTCCGCCATGCCGGCTGAAAACTGCCTTTTATCAAGCGTTTTCAAGGTATCCGGATCGATCAGGACTTTTTTTGGCTGATAAAAAGCGCCGACAATATTTTTAACACCATCCAGGTCAATGGCTGTCTTTCCGCCGATGGAAGAATCCACCTGGGAGAGAAGCGTGGTCGGGATGTTGTAAAAATCGATACCCCTCATATAGCAGGCTGCGGCAAATCCGGACAGATCACCCACAACACCTCCGCCGACAGCCACTACGCAGTCTTTCCGTGTAAAGGAAGCTTCCAGCATTTTAGAAAGCAGCATCCGAAAAGAATCAAAATTCTTGGTGCTCTCTCCTGCCGGCAGCGTGACAAGCATGCCTTCCTGGCACTGGGAAAGAATGGTTTTGGCATAGTTGGCAGGAACGCCGTCATCAGTCACGACCAGAACTTTCCGGTCCAGATCTAACAGCTCTCCTGATTTCTGCAGGACGCCGCGTTCTACCACAATATCGTAACTATCTTGTTCTAAGTTTAAAGAAAGTATCATATTTCACTATTCATTCAGGAACGTGCCGGCCAGTTTCAGTTTTCCGCAAACGGCTCTCAGCTCCTGCAGCATATTCTGCCCTTCTTCCCGGGAAATATTACCTTCTGCCTCTACATAGAAATAGTATTTCCACTGCAGACCCTTCATCGGACGGCTGCGCAGATTCCGCATATTGAATCCATGCGAACCGATAATATCCAGAGTCAGCGCTAATGCGCCTGCCTCGTTCGGAACCGTGAACAAAAGAATAAATCCGCAGCTGTCATCTTTTGTATCTTCCGGCAGGACCTGCAGCGAACGGGAGAACACACCAAAACGGGATGCGTTATTCCTGGTGGAATGGATCTTCCGTTCCAGGACTTTCAGTCCAAACAGATCAGCTGCTTCTTCGGAGGCGATTGCTGCAATCGTCGGATCGTTCCGTTCTTTCACAAACTTTGCTGCCCTTGCGGTATTGGAGTAATCCAGCACCTCAAAACCGTGCTTTTTGATATATGTCTCACACTGTGCAATTGCCTGCGGATGACTTACGACCGTCTTAACTTTGTCTGCCGTCGCTCCTGGAACGCCAAGCAGATAATGCTCCACTTCCAGATTCATGACCCGGTTGACATACAGTCCGCCTGAAAACAGCAGATCCATTACTTCTCCGACCTCACCGGCATAACTGTTTTCCATCGGAAGCACGGCACAGTCGACCATTCCGTTTTCCGCTGCACGGTACGCCGGTTCAAAGTTAGTAAATGAGACCAGCTCTGCATCCGGGAAAAGCCGCTTGGATGCAATAAAGCCATAAGCCCCCGGAAGACCGCTGTAGCCGATCATCATACCGCTCATCAGACGCGCCTGATAAGAACGCGAGATCCGCATTACTTTTTTTTGAAAATCCGTATAATACGGTTTTAATTCCGATTCAGAAATAAGCGCAACATTCTTTTCCAGCACGGCTTGTTCCCGCGCTCTATCCAGGATCGGAAGCGTGTGCTCTTTCTTATAAGCGGCAATCTGCGCCGCCACTTTCATGCGTTCTTCAAACAGCTGAGCCATGGATCGATCGATCCGGTTGATTTCTTCTCTGCATTGTTCAAGATTTTCCATTTGCTGTTTCCTCCGGAAAATACTGATTAATAATGCACTATGGTAACACTGCACCTGCCTGAACCGCAAGCAGAAATTGCGGTTTTTATGGCCGCCAGTGACATCGCACTTTGCCAAAAGCGCTGTTAACAACAGCATTTTTTAGTTGACATCAGCGCTTTAAAGCGCTACATTGTCGGGTAAGCATATTTTTATAAATCGGAGGGAAAAAAGATGATCGTCGCATTAAAACCGCAGACAACAGAAGAGAGAAAAGATCAGCTGATTGGCTGGTTAAAAGGAATGGGCGTTGATGTCCATGTTTCTGTTGGCGAGTATCAGACGATCTTAGGGCTTGTAGGTGATACAACACGTCTGGATATAGACCTGATCGGCAGCCTGGATATCGTTGATTCTGTCAACCGGATCACCGAGCCTTTTAAATGCTGCAACCGGAAATTCCACCCGGATGATACCGTTGTAGAAGTCGGCGATGCAAAGATCGGCGGCGGTCATTTTGGCATGATCGCAGGTCCGTGCTCCGTAGAGTCTGAAGATCAGATCGTAACGATTGCAAAGGCCGTAAAAGAAGCCGGCGCGCAGCTCCTTAGGGGCGGTGCGTTTAAACCGCGGACTTCCCCATATGATTTCCAGGGATTGAAAGCGGAAGGCCTTGAGCTTTTAAAGATTGCCCGTGCGGAAACTGGTCTGCCAATCGTCTCCGAAATTATGAGTGCAGCTGATCTGCCATTGTTTGAGGATGTGGATGTCCTCCAGGTCGGCGCACGCAATATGCAGAATTTTGATTTACTAAAAGAGCTCGGTGCAACCAAAAAGCCGATCCTCTTAAAGCGCGGCTTAGCAAATTCTCTCAAAGAACTGCTGATGAGCGCAGAATATATCATGGCAAGCGGAAATGAGCAGGTGATCCTGTGCGAACGCGGAATCCGCACGTTCAGTGATTACACCCGGAACACGCTGGACATTTCTGCAGTCCCGATGCTGCACGAATTATCACACCTGCCGGTGATCGTGGATCCAAGTCATGCAACCGGCATCGCACGCATCGTGCCGCAGATGGCAATGGCCGCTACTGCCTGCAATGCAGACGGTCTGATCATCGAAGTGCATAACGATCCGCCACATGCTTTGTGTGACGGTGCGCAGTCCCTGCGTCCGGAAGAATTTGCTGATCTTTGTGAAAAGATCCGTGCAATCCGAAAGGTCGTGGCATCATGACAGACAACAGCACTTTTACCATCGGAGTTGTAGGACTCGGCCTCATCGGAGGCTCCTTTGCAAAAGCTTATCATGCTGCAGGACATAAGGTCCTGGCATTTGATACAGACTCTTCCATTCTGGAATTTGCCAAACTCAGCGGAAATGTTGACGCGGACCTTACCCGTGAAAACCTCAAAGAATGTGATCTGATCCTGATCTGCGTTTATCCGCAGGCAGCTGTCGATTTTCTGGAAAAGGAAGGTCCTTATTTTGGCACACATCCGATCGTCATCGACTGCTGCGGAACCAAACGCGTCATTGTTGATGCCGGAATGGATGCTGCAAAACGCTTTGGTTTCACCTACGTGGGTGGACATCCGATGGCAGGCACACAATATTCCGGTTTTAAACACGCCCGGAAAGATCTGTATAAGGGCGCACCGATGGTCATCGTGCCGCCTACGAATGATGACATCGATCTCTTAATGCATATTAAAGAACTTCTGGCACCAGCCGGTTTTAACAGCATCACCGTCTCCTCTGCCGAAAAGCACGATGAGATGATCGCATTTACCTCACAGCTGGCGCACGTTGTCTCCAGTGCCTATATCAAGAGCCCGACCGCCAAAGCGCATAAAGGTTTTTCTGCCGGCAGCTACAAGGATATGACCCGTGTGGCATGGCTGAATCCGGAAATGTGGGCGCAGCTCTTTTTAGATAACAAGGATTATCTTGCGGATGAGATTGATGCACTGATTGAAAACCTCACAGCATATAAAGAGGCTATCGTCGCTGATGACAAAGAGACTCTGATCAAACTTCTGGATGAAGGAAGACGTCGGAAAGAAGAGATCGACGGCTGACGATTAATCTTTTTGAAAGGAGACGGTATGGTCAGTAAAAAGATCCCTTTTGAAAACTTGAATAACGTACGTGACCTTGGAGGCATGGTCACGGAGGACGGACGGCATGTGAAAGAAGGTATGCTCCTTCGCAGCGGCCGTCTTTTTGAAGCAAGCGATGCTGATAAAAAACGTCTGGCAGAAATGGTTGATCTGATCCTCGATTTCCGCTCTAAGGACGAGGTGGATAAAACGCCGGATCCGCAGCTGGATGGTGTTGAGTATATCCATATGTCCATCTATGATGATTCCTTTCATCCGGACCGGCATGTAGAAAAGACCGAGATAGACCCGGAAGGAAGACCGCTTCACGATGGCGAACGCACCAGGCGCTCCATGTGCGCTATGTATCTGCAGTTCGCAGAAAATGAATATGCGAAAAGTCAGTTTGAATTTTTCCTTCGGAAACTGCTCAGTGGGAATTATCACTGTGTGCTGTGGCACTGCACGGCAGGCAAAGACCGCACTGGCATTGGCGCAGCAATCCTGCAGAAGATCCTGGGAATTCCTTACGAGGATATCCTCGAAGACTATATGCTGACCAACGAATATATGGGGCCGGAAGTGGAACAGGCAAAGAAAGAATTCTTTGAGCAGTACGGCTACCTGACAGAAGAAAACGAAAAGTCTCTGGAATATCTGCACCGTACGCATCCAAGTTATGTGGACACGGTGATGACCCGGATCGATGAGCTGTACGGCAATTTTGATAATTACATTACGCAGGGTCTGCACATTTCCGAAGAGGAAAAAGAACAGCTGCGACAGATGTATCTGGATTGATCGGCTTCTTGGGGTTTACCTGTTTTTAATAAGCATTTTAAAACCTGCTAAAAATTTTAGAACGTGGTTTTGTTATAACGTTTTGTTATAATAAAATCACGTTTTGTGATTTTACAAAACAGCTGCATTCGGCTATGATGAGCGCGCTAAAAAAAATAGAAGTTACAAACCGGTTTATTAATGGATAGGAGATGTATTATGAATTCTTTTGAAAAGTACGGAAAAATGTTAAGCATGACACCATA
>JAFWCK010000119.1 GCA_017536965.1 Lachnospiraceae bacterium
GATTCAGCCCGGTTTACCGTATGGAGGACGGCACATATTACTTCTACGAATTCTCCAATACCTATTCGATGTCAGAATCCGGCAATACGATCCTGCATAAATACTACTTTACGGACGATGCGCCGGGTGACCTGCGGGAAGAAGTGATTGCCGGGGATTCAGAGGAATACTGGAAATACCTGGAAATGAATCATGAACACCTCAGCGGAAAACCGACGGAAAATGCATCCATTGTTCCGGAAGGCGCGCAGCTGGGTGACTATCCATATATTTACGATGCCGTAAAGGTTGGCGATACATATTACGTCCTGTCCTTCCGCAATCAGAAGAAGTGGAGTCCGGAAGGATCTTTCGCTGAGGCCGATGACATCTACTACAACCTGCCGGAGCAAAATGAGCTGGCGCTCACAAAGCTGGATGCAAACGGAAACCAGCTTTCGCAGCTTGCCCCGGTAGCCGATGATATCTTTCGGGAAGCTGACATTTACAGCATCCCGAGCGTCCGGATCCAGGCGGGACCAAATGAAAAACTGGCTGTCCTGGTTTACCAGCCGGGCCAGATGTTCTATGAGTCTCATCTGGTGAATCATGCGGCTACGTACTTCTATGATCAGGACCTGCATTTTGAAGGGCGTCTGGATAACTTCTCCACCGGGTGCGGCACCTGGCTGGAAGACGGCCGCTACATTGCATTTACGCAGCGTGTGATGCCTGGCAGCATCGAGGAGCTGAATCGAAATATTGACCGCACCCTCCTGATCAGCTACGACATCACAGGTGTGATCGATCCGAAGAAAGAGCCAGTCACTCCGGATGAGCCAGTAAATCCAGATGATCCGGCAAAGCCGGATGCTCCTGTAAAACCGGACGTTCCAAACACCGGCGATGCGTCAAACTTTACAATTTGGATTGCTTTGATGGCAGCTGCCCTTGCAGTCATGATTACGGTCATTAAGAAATTTGCAGCAAAACGAAAATGAAAATCATTTCCAGATTAATCGATCCGGCCATCCGGGTCAGGAAAATCCGAATCGGTCAGATTTCTGCCCTGGTGCTTTCTCCAAGGCAGAAACCGCAAAACGCGCCGGGAGTCCTGTGGATTCACGGCGGCGGATATTTTCTGGGCATGAAGGAAATGGTCTGGATGTCACGGGCGGTCGATCTGGTCAAAAAGTTCGGAGCCGTCGTGGTTGCACCGGGATACAGGCTTGCGATCCGCGCTCCATACCCGGCTGCGCTGATCGACTGTTATGGTGCCCTGCGCTATATGAAGATCCGAGCAGATGCACTTGGCATCAATGAACATCAGCTCATGGTCGGTGGAGAAAGCGCAGGCGGCGGACTAACTGCTGCTGTATGCATGCTGGCGCGTGACCTTGGACAGATTAAGATTGCTTATCAGATGCCGCTCTACCCGATGCTTTCCAACATCGATACCAAAACGTCTGCATATAACCACGGAAAGATCTGGAATACACGCCGCAACCATATCGGCTGGCGGCTGTATCTGCGGGGCGATGCCCGCCAGCGCGTCTCCTCTTATGCATCCCCTGCGACGCAGACAGATTATCGGAACCTTCCGCCGGCTTACACATTTGTAGGGACCGGCGAACCGTTTTATCAGGAGACGATGGATTACATTGACAACTTGAACAAGGCGGGCGTAGAAGCCAAGGCCGATGTTTATGTTTCAAACATCCATGCGTTTGACATGCTTTATCCGAACACACCGATCAGCCAGACAGCAATCCGCCGGTTTGAAGAAAACTTTGCCTACGCCGTTGAAAATTATTTTGCTTAGTATACTAATCATTGAATGTTGATCTTGATCGCTAAATATTGATCTCAGGAGGAGAAAAATGTTTTGTGTGCATTGCGGAACCAAATTAGATGACAACATGAAATTCTGCTGGAAGTGCGGAGCTCCAACCGTTACTTTCACACCAGGACCGGGGACGGTCAAGGCTGCCCCTGTGCCAGAACCTGTTCCAGAGTTGAAGGCAGCGCCGGTGTCAGAAACACCGATACCTGTGGTAGAGGCCCCGGCACCTGAGACTGTGCAGGAATTAAAGGGCGAGCTTGTGGCGGATTTTCAGGCGGAGCCAATGCCTAAGCCTCCGGCAGGTGTCTTTAAACCGGATTCAACGCCTGCACCTACTGCAGAGTTGAAAGCCGCACCGCAGCCTGCACCTGACCCTGAGCTCAAGGCCGCACCGCAGCCTACTCCTGCTGCCGACACGACCGCATCCACAAGCAGGGACCTCCCAACTTCTTACTGCGCGGTCAACATCATGGAATATGGCGACTACGGCTGGCCGTATGTTTATCCGGGAATTGATGAAGCAGGCCGCATCATTGAAGAAGACGCTGACCACGGTCTTGGCATGGTCATGGCCAAGAGCATCGAAGTTTCCCGACTGGCCAAAAACGATGATAAATACAGAACCGTCATGCGCATCTCCGATATAAAAATGGAAGTGTATGTTTCTGATGCACGCATCATCTACCTTTGTGATCAATATAGCAAAGGCGGCACCTGGAGTGGCGGCTTAACAGCCATCGCCCTGACAGCCATCGAGCGCGGTGTTGCAAAAGCCCGCACGCGCGGCAAGACCATGGCCGGCCACATCCGCTATGAATGGATCAAGCACATTATGTATATCCGCAAAAGCGGCTTGCTTTCCAGTGAAAGCCTGCGCATCGTTTATTCCGATAAGAGTGGAGATTCCTGGCGCATAGAGGTAAGCTTTGGCAAAGATGTCGACTCCTCGATCATTGCCAACGACATCATGCACCGCGCCACTTTTCTGCGTACTACTCTGAACAACGACGATCACGTTGTCCCGGAGAGCAGTATGCAGTTTTATCGGGAGCATGCTAAGGCAGATGCCGTGATTGAGCATAATCCGGCCAAGAACACATTCTCCGTTATCTCCTTTCCAGAAAACTTCAAAGCACCGGCGGGAGAAAACAGGAATCCGGAGTGGAACTGAGATACATAATTCAAGGTTGTCAATAGCTGTTCTGACAGCCATTGCATAAAATGCACAGTTGTGTATATGCGTTTAATTATTCATTGCACAATAATTGCACTTGTGTATAGGTCAGTCAGCTACCCTTCGGCATCTTGTATCAAAAGAGGCAAATCGTTTTTTTCAAAAACCCTTTAACTATAGGCTTTTTGAAAATCTCATATTTTTGATGGAATTGACAGGAACATTGATACCTATACACAACTGAGCTTTTTGTGCAGCGCGGAAAAAGGGACCTATACACAACTCCCTTTTTTGTCACTAAAGAGAAAAAAGCTGTCGCATGAGAAATGCGACAGCTCCTTTAATTTTAAGAAAGACTTTTTTCAAATAATTTCCATGGCGGCGGTCCATCCCTCACGGACGGCATCGCCAATCTGACGGGCACTGACGCAGTCGCCGATCACCCAGCACGGAATACCGGCGCCATCTATTGCTGCCTTCAGGTCATCGCAATTATGCGCGCGCCGTCCCATCGCATTCACAACCGTGTCTGCATGCAGTGTGATCTCCTTGCCATTCTGCTCCGCCGTCACAAAATCTTTTCCGATCTTTGTGACCTTGGCGTTCACTTCATACTTTCCGCCATTCTTATCGATAAAGTCGTGGACAGCAGTACGGTAAAGGCCGGTTGTCTCCGGCATCAGCGCACCTTTCATCTCCACGATCGTTGTTTCATGTCCGTGATCAATATAGTCGCAGGCTGCCTCGCATCCAACCAGACCGCCGCCCAGCACGATGACGCTCTTGCCGAGGTTTGCAAAATCTGCTGCGTACACATCCATCGCTGGGATTGCATTCTCAATGCCTTCGATCGGCAGGATCAGATCATCTGATCCAACTGCCAGGATCACTGCCTCTGGCTTGATCTCTTCGATCAGCGCCGGCGTCACCTCACAGCCAAGGCGTACTTCGATCGGCCGCTTTTCCACTTCACGGATCAGCAGATCTTTAAAGTTGCGGATGTCGATCTTGTGGTCCGTGTGATCGGTAAAGTTGATCACGCCGCCCAGCACATTGGCCTTCTCGCAAAGGATCACCTTATGTCCGCGGTCAGCCGCTGTGATAGCTGCCTGCATACCGCCGCAGCCACCGCCAACGATCAGAACTTTTCTTGCTGCCTCAGGCTTTGGCATCAGCTCAGGCAGGACCTTATGATGCGATGCCGGCCAAACCGTATCCGGGTTGATGGTGCAGGAATCCAGCGGCGGATATTTGATCGTCCAGATTTCTGTCTCGTGCTCGCCAGCAGGACCAGGATAGCATCTGCCACAGCGCAGACAACGGCGGATCTCATCGGCTCTGCCCTCTGCAGCTTTATTAGGAAATGCCGGATCAGCAAAGAACTGACGGCCCAGTGCAACCATATCAACCTTACCGGCAGCGATCGCTTCTTCCGCCAGCTCCGGTGAATTGATGCCGCCGACCACGCAGACCGGCACGGAAACATTCTTCTTGATCACTGCTGCGTTTTCAATGTTAGCGCCGTGCGGTGCATATGCTGTGGTAAACTCCCAGCTCCGTGAAGAACTCAGATAATGTCCGCAGGAAACGTGGATCAGATCTACGTACGGTTCGCACAGCTTGCAGTAATTAACAGCATCGTCTAAGTTCATGCCTCCCGGGATATGCTCGTCACTGCTGACACGCATTTCGATCAGGAAATCTTCTCCCATTGCCTCGCGAAGTGCGCTTAACAATTCTGTGGTAAAGCGCGCACGGTTTTCAAAGGATCCGCCGTACTCATCCTCACGATGATTAAACATCGGAGAAAGGAACTGTGCCGGCAGCCAACCGTGTCCGCAATGGACTACAACGCCTTCCCATCCAGCATCGCGGAACCATTTGCATGCCGTGATATATTCCTGAATGTGCTCTTTTATTTCTTCTTTTGTAAAGGCGTCCTGATGTGTCCCGTCTTCCAGATCCTTGCTGTCCGGACCTTTCGGGTTGATGCCGTCGCCAATATTTGTCTTGATCTCGCCGGTAGAAAGAAGTTCCCCCAAAGGGATGGAACCGTAGCTCTTGATCATCTCGGCCGTTTTCTTCATGATGCCGAAAAACTCATCATCGCGGCTGGTGAAATCGATATCCGGTTCAAACGGGAATCGTTTGCAGTAGGTGTGGTTTGGACTCAGCTCACCAAGTACAATGCTTCCTGCGCCGCCAGCGGCTTTTGCCTCCAGCATCCGGAATGCACGCTCCGGACCTGGTCCGTAATAGTTGAACGCAGGCGCTTCCACCAGATGCAGGAACGCGAACAAAGCCGGCGCTGCCTCGATCCTGTTTTTAAATGTTTTTGTCCCGACTTTCAGCGGGCTGAAAAGATTCGGAAAATAAGGGTTTCTCTCGCTCATAAGTACCTCCTAGTCAAAATCCCAGAAACCGGTTCCGGTCTCTTCGTCATATTTGCGTCGGATGACGCCGCCAGTCACCGGGCGGATCTCTATTTCCGCCGTGTAAAGCACCGTTGTGGCGCTGATATGGCCGGCCGCCATCTTGTGTTCTTCTCCATCTTTATAAGAATAAACGGCATGCGTATGATGGAAGTATGCTCCATCGCAATCGGTCACCACGTTTCCGTTAATGGCGATCAGCTCCAGCATGCCGGTCAGATGCTGTGTTTCAAATTCTCCTGTCTCCGGGATGAATGTCTGGATCTCGGCGCTGCTGCATCCGCCGATGCCGCTAAAGACAGCCGACTGGATTCCTTCCTTTTTGCATACATCTAAAATACAGCTGATAATCTCATCGCCGCGGTCCATCCGCGCATAATACGTATTTCCAAATTGTCTGTATTCCACGTTTTCTCCTTTATTACCGCACTTCCTGCAGTATTACGTTGGCCTCTGTATTACGTCCTCCCTGTATCACTCCGCTTCCTCATCCATAGCTTCCAGCAGAAAGCTGACCGGACGGAATCCGTCGTTGCAGGAGATCATCGCCGACTTTTTGTTTTTCATCCAGCCGTCATAAAAGTCTTCTGCGCCATGCGCCAGCGCCATCACAAACGGAGAGACGGTCTCCCATGCGCTGTCGCAAAAGCCTTCCGGCTGCTGCCATCCGTTTGCAATAAATACCTGTCCCAGTTTCATATCGCAGGCATGCTCGATCGGGTTCTCATACTGATCGATGAGGTCCTGATAGCACGCCATTTTCTTTACCGTGATTCTAACTTTTTTCATGTTTCATCCTTTACTCTGCTTCCACTGCGCCGACTTCCGTATAGATCATCCCCGCCTTCCCGCGGTCAGAACGTATCAGCGATACACGGCTTGCGTGCATCGCCCCTTCCGGCGTTTTGGTGATGGCAATGGCATCCTCCCGCAGCAGCTGTCCGCGGCGTACCAATGTGATGTGCGGCGAAAACTTTTTCTTATCGAACGGAATGCCGCTCTCCGCTAACGCACGGCGAAGCCTCCTTACGTATGCCTCCAGCCCAATTGCGTTGTCAATGCCGCACCAGTATAGATCACCAAACTGACCAGCGCTGCCTAAAGAAAGATCAAACGGTGTGAACGGAACCTGCTCCAAAACATCCAGCACATCGTCCGGGTTTGGGTACTCACCTATAAATGCAAGTGTCAGATGCAGGTTTTCCACCGGGACAAAACGTCCTGTCAGTCCATTCCGTTTCAGATCATTCTGAAAGCGCGTCAGTTCTTTTTTGATTTCCGGTGTAAATTGTATCGCAATAAAAAGTCTCATTCCTGCATGTATTTCTGTTTGTATTCTTTGGAGTGTTCGATCAGGCAGATGCGCACACCGTTCGGATCCAGCACGAATGTCATCCTGCCAACAGTCGTCGGGATCACCGGACCCGTCGTCTGGTAGCCTGCCGCCATGAGGCGTTCGATGCACTCATCCAGATCATCGACATCTGTGCCCACAGAATACAGACCGATCGGATAATTTTGATTGCAGATCAACTCCACGCTTGCACCGTCGGTTTCCATGATCGTAATGGCGCCGCCATCAGGCGTATCCACGTGATAACCTTCCCGGAACCCGAGAACATCCCGGTAAAACGCGACCGACTCATCCAGATTCTTCACGATCATCGTCGTGTACTGCACTTGAATCTTCATGGACTTCTCCTTTCTTTTCCCCTGTGCAAATAGTATAACATGAACTCGCCGGAGAGTAATCATTTTGCTTTTGCCTGCATCTCCGGCAGGGCTTGTAGCGGCAGGTTCCGCATGCTAGAATTTGAATGACAAAATAGAATGTCCGGGCAGCCTTATGAAAGACAGCCACCGGCGAGCGAGCTACAAACAAAAAGGAGAAAAGAAATGGCAATCGATGAATCTTTATGGGAAAAATGTGCAGAATTTCACGGCCACAAATGCGGCGGCCTGGCCATCGGCTTTCAGGCAGCAAACTACGCAAAAGAATTGTTGGATCTTGGTTTTTCAGCAGATGAAGAGATCGTCTGCATTACAGAGAACGATGCCTGCGGCGTCGATGCTATCCAGGTGATCTTAGGCTGCAGCGCCGGCAAGGGCAACCTGCTCTTCCACATCCGCGGCAAACAGGCCTTCTCTTTTTACAATAGAAAAAGCGGAAAATCCGTCCGTCTGGTCTTAAATGACAAGCCGGCAGATCTCCCGCAGGGCGGCTCTATGGACTACTATCTGCAATCAGAGCCGAAAGATTTATTTACCATCAAAGAAGCAATGCCGATGCCGAAAGAAGCAAAGATTTTCCGTTCCTACAAATGCGCCAAATGCGGCGAGACAACTGCCGAGAACTGGCTCCGTATGGTCGATGGCGAATTTGTCTGCCTCGACTGCATCACTCCATACGATCGGTTTAATGTCTGATCACGATTAATCCTTCCGGTGTTTCGTCACTCAATGCCGACCAGGTGCACGACATCGTACGTGCGGCCTAATGCCGGCAGGATTTTCTCCACCAGATCTTTTGTTGCGAATCGGATGGAGCTTGTGTTCGCGCACGGATGGCAGCCGAACATCTCTTCCTTCAGCACATCCTCATCGATGACCAGCCGCACTCGTTTCTCTTTGTCATTCATCAAACCCAGCACAGAGACGCTGCCCGGATACAGATCCAGAAACTGCTCCATAAACTCTTCGTCCCCGAACGACAGGCGGCTGATGCCCAGCTGCCCGGACAGTTCCTTTGTTTTGAATGGTTTGTCGCCCGGCATGATCAGCAGGTAGAAGTTGGTCTTCTGCCGATTGCACAAAAAGAGGTTCTTGCAGATGCGCACATCCAGGATGGCATCGATGCGTTCGCAGACTTCCATGCTGGTGGCTGGCTCGTCCGGATGATCCGTGCGGTCGAACTGGATGCCCAGCTCATCTAAAAATGCGTAGGTGCGGATCTCACGTTCTTGCCTTCCTGTCATATCCTCCGGTGACCCGTGTAACAGCTCCATGTGTGTAGTCCCTTTCTTGTTTAATGAGATTGCACCGGCGGCTTTCGCCGCTTTAGATCAATCTTGCTACAGTATACAAAAATCTCCCTGCGCTTGGCAATCGATGGAAGTTTTTCAGAAAAAGGTGTACCATCTAGGTATGTGTACGAGGTTTTTTATCAATCGAGATGAACCTTCTTTTGCGCCGATCGTCAAGGCGGTGGAACGCTCCCCGCTTTACGAGAAGTTCCTGCTGTGGGCAGGCAAAAAGATCCTTACGGAAGGCGAGATCCGGCCGACGGATATCGTCCCTGTTTTGGCATCCAGCCGCAGCGGCAAGCCTGCTGCGTATCCGATGCGCTGGGGCGTTCACATGGCGGACCAGACACCGCTGTTCAACGCGCGCGCAGAAGCAAATGGCGTGAAACCGTTCTTTAAAGAAGACTGGGAGCGGCGCCGCTGCATTGTTCCGGCTTCCTTCTACTATGAGTGGAATCCGCAGAAAGAAAAGTTCGCCATCCAGCCTGCCAACGCCACCGTGACCTGGCTGTGCGGGCTGTATCGTTTTGAGGACGACCTTCCGTACTTTGTCATCCTTACGCGTGATCCATCCGCCGAGCTGCGCCAGATCCACGACCGCATGCCGCTCATCCTACCGGA
>JAFWCK010000120.1 GCA_017536965.1 Lachnospiraceae bacterium
AAGACATGGACCAATGCCTGGACAGGGGAAACCATCGAAGGAGGCAGATGGGTCTGTGTGCCGACTCCGCTGGAGCAGATCCCACTGTTTACCACCAACGGGGTCGATCAGGGGATGGTTCTGTGATTGGTCCAAAGCCAATCACAGAACCATCCCCTGCTGATTGACTCCAATCTGATATATGGTATAACAGTAACCAAAAGATCAATACTGAGGAGAATACATATGTTTTATTATCTGGCAGCGCCGATCGCGGTTTACAACATCATATTGATCGCGGCAGCAGTTATCCCGGCTTTTTTTCTGATGGTCAGAGTTTACAGGTCTGACCGGCTGGATAAGGAGAGTACACAGATCTTGTGGCAGCTGGTCAAGGCGGGTATTCTGGCGGCGCTGTTGGCTCTTGTGGAGGAAAAGATCCTCTTTGCCGTTGCCGGCAGTCTGTTTCCGGAAGAATCGACGATGTACAACGTGATCCTGTATTTTGTCATTGTCGCAGGCGCTGAGGAAAGCTCAAAATATATTTTCATGCGGCGCGCAACCTGGAACAGTCCGGAATTCAACTGCCAGTATGACGGCGTTGTGTATGCAGTGTTTACCTCCCTCGGATTTGCCTTGTGGGAAAACATCAGCTATGTGCTGCATTACGGTTTTTCTACCGCGCTGGTCAGGGCAGTGACAGCCATCCCCGGCCATGCCTGCTTCGGTGTTTTTATGGGTGTTTTCTATGGCCTGGCCAGACGCAGCGCCTCGGAAAGCGCTTCATCTTCCGATGTGACAAAGTATAACGTGCTTTCCATTCTGGTACCGATGCTGCTGCATGGGGCCTATGACTTCATCGCTACCATGGAAGAGACAGGAAGCGGCTTGTATTTTCTCATCTTTACGGCATTGCTGTTCTTCTTTGCCTACAGGGTGACCGGGCGGAGCTCGAAGGAAGACAGGTACATCTGATCCGGATAAGACAGTGGAAGCTGTCGGATGCTTTTCCGCCTGATCTGACAGATCCTCTTAACATGACATACTTTCCCCACTTCCTCCTGGATGAGAAGTGGGGATTTTTTATCGTATAGGAAATTCCTCGAATTTCCTATACGATAAGCCTCCGGCGGGATGCGCACTCGCACGTAAGGAAGATGTCGCTACGCGACCGTGCTCGGCGCGCAAAGTCCTGCTGCGGTCTCCGCTCCGCTCCGGTCGGCGCTAAACGAGTGCCCACCGGGCACTCAGCGCCCCCTCATGATGGAGAGGCTGTGCGAGCTGAAGTCCGCTTGCGGACTTTGTTCTCGATAAGGAAACTGCTCCTGACGACGCATTCTTGAATCGAAATGCCCGCTATACGGCGGGCATACAAAGCAGACGGTGCTGGATTAGAGGAAGTCAATGTAAAACCCTTCTTCTCCGACATCATCGTCAAATTCATCATCTTCATTCAGGAAGAAATCCATGTCCAGAAGGGCATCATCCGGCATTCGCCTGATTTCTTCCGGGGACATTCCCTCGGGGGGATGCTGAGTGTACTTCTGTCTTAACCGCCTTATTTTCTCTGTATGATCTTTCATGGTGCAAGTCTCCGTTTTTGCTTTCATCATATCACAGACGGAGATGGCTGTGGTGATCAATAAAGCGTAGGAGAACGGGAACGGCGGGTTTTGGCCATTGCCCTTTCATACATTTCTTCCAGAGAAAGGTAGTCGCGCTTGTGGTACATTTCTAGAAATACCATTTCCTGGCCACAGCAGGGACACTTAAGAGGATCGTATCCCATGGAACAGAGGAACAGGGAGCGCCAGCGGTTAAAGGAAATCCAGAAACGGTGTTTTTCGCTTGACATGGCGCGATGCAGTTTTTTGTCAACATCACGATGTCTGGCATAAATACCATAATACCGGATCATTTTGAAGTGCTTTTCTGGTATGTGGCGGATCAGTCGTTTAATGAAATCCATGGCAGGGATGGTTTCAACCATATATTTTTCATCTTCGTGCCGGTTGTAATGGAAAGTGACGGTATCATTTTCCCTGTCATAAGAATCAATGCGGGATGTAGCAATGACAGGACGCCCCAGGTACCTGCCGATGTATTTCAACACTTCGCTCGGATTGCATTTGCGTGGTTTGGCATAAACATAGAAGCCGCTCTCATGATTCCGATAACAGGCGGATTTTACTTTTTTGAAAGAAGGGCCGATTTTGGCTTCCAATTCGTTCAGGAGCACAGTTCGGAAAGCATAGCGAAGGAACTTGTAGTCAAAATGGTTTTTAGCACGCCATAACCCGCTGTTTCCAATGCCTCCTTCTGAAATCAGGCAATGGATGTGCGGGTTCCACTTCAGGTCTCTTCCAAATGTATGCAGGACAGAAATGAAGCCCGGAGTAAACAGTTCCGTTTTATTATCTTTGTGGAACGTTCTGAGGACAACAGAGCGAACAGCGCTGAAAAGGCAGTTCAGGAGGTCACGGTCTTCAAGGAAAAAATGTCTGAGGGAGTCGTCGATTGTAAAGACGCAGTGACGGTGCTGGGCATTGATGATCTTAGAAGACATGGAAAGGGTGCGGTCAATAGAATACTTATTGCCACAGGTAGGACAGAAGCGGCTTTTGCAACGGAACGGAACAAATTTAAGGTTGCCGCATTTTTCACACCCCCACATGACGCCGCCATATCTGGGGTTTCCGCAGTTGATCATCTTATCGACATTCTCGATGATGGAATAGCGGGGATGTAGTGTATAAATGATTTCTTCATAATGGTCAGAGAAGATTTCCTGAAGGATATTCATATGCCCATTATGAGGGAAAAGGTAGAGGATAGCAACACCCCCTCATGAATGAGGGGGCAGGGGGAGCTGATGCGCCTCTGGCGCTTTTTTATGATGACAATAAGACCGGCTTCCATGGGTTGTTACGTGCCTGTTCGTTTCAGCTGTGTGTCCTCTGTCGCCTGTCTCAATATCTACGGATCAGTTTTTCTTTCATTTGCGCAAGACGATTTTTCATATATGGTTTGATGATTTCAAATACTGTACATACATGTAATTGCGCAGATGGTACAATTGGATTAAAGGAGAAAGAAGAATGTCTGCAATGAGAATATCATTTCCTGATACCACACGCTGTATATCACCGCTCCTGATCGAGCGGGGACCATGTTTCATGCGCTCTTGCAGGATGCAGCAAATGAAAAACAGCCGGTTTCGGATACAGGATCAGTTCATGACCAGTCAGGGCTAACATGGACAGATCAAGGTATTCGGAACGGGAGTTTTTCACCGCTTGTCCTGCTTGGGGCAGGCGTTTTTTTCTCAGGCCAACGAATGATGAAGGCTGCCAGGATGCGGTACAGATGCTGATTATCAGCGGTGGCGGGAAATCC
>JAFWCK010000121.1 GCA_017536965.1 Lachnospiraceae bacterium
AAAGGACCGAGTCCAATTATCCTGAGACTGTGGTAATGATCAGATGCTGCCTTTTTCTTGTTATTTGATTTACTGCCTGTTACCATCCGGTATTTCACCAATGGTTCCCTGATTCCTATTGCCGGACCATACTCCTTTAAAAGCCTCATCCAGCAAATATAATCCTCACAATATTCATCGTGATCCATTGGATATGCCAGTGCGAGTTCACGTTTCATCAGAACAGATGAGCATGTCACATAATTTGTTTTCAGCATATCCTGATAGGTGATCGTTTGAGGAACCCGGATTACTTTCTGCAGACTTCTTCCACTCAAATCCATTAGTTCTCTGCCGGTAAAGCAAAAGCAAAACTCTTCCTTTTGTCTGATTGCATGCATTTGCTTTTCAATTTTATCCGGTGCCCACCAGTCATCTGCATCCAAAAATGCAATGTAGAATCCCCTTGCCTGGCTAACACCAAAATTACGGGTAAAAGCCACCCCTCTGTTTTCTATGTTCTTAAAGTATTGCAGAAACCGGTTATCTTTCAGATATACACCCACTTCTGCTGCGGGCGCCATTTCCTTCACTACAGATTCCGTATTATCTGCAGAAGCATCATCTACGATCAGAATCTCAATCAGTTCCGGATAAGTTTGTTCCAAAACCGAGTCAATTGCCTGACAGATGTAGTTTTCTGCATGATATGCCGGTATTACGACAGAGACTTTTGGTTGCTTTTGCTCCATAATTTTGTTCCCTAAATTATCCAAAGAATTTTATCATATTGGCGGCATTGGTGTCAAAAATGCTTCTTCGTTATAGTGGATTTCTTTCCCGATTTCATGTAAGATATTAAGGAATAAAAAAGTCTATCCTGAGGTTTCCTGTGAATTCAACCATCGCTGTTATCGTAACCTATAATCGATTAGCACTGCTGAAAGAAGGCATCCAGGCATTGCTTGGGCAGTCTTCTGATTGTGATATTCTGATCGTTGATAACGCAAGTACAGATGAGACCTCTCACTGGGCACAGGAATTCGCCAAAACTCATCCTTCCATTTATTATGAGAACACCGGTGCAAACCTTGGCGGTGCCGGGGGATTCAATTACGGAATGCGGCGTGGAGTGGAAATGGGCTACGATTACGTCTGGATCATGGATGATGATGCCATTGCTCAGCCAAATGCTCTGGAAGAACTGCTGGCCGAAAATACCAGCCTGCGGGATCAAAACAAGTCTTATGGTTTTCTTGCCAGTGTTGTCTATTGGACAGACGGCTCTCTGTGTGAAATGAACCGGCAGCGTACACATACGCATTATCTTCTTTTGGAAGATGTCCAAAAAGCCCTGGCAGACAACACTCTGATCCCTATCGAAACAGCTACTTTTGTATCACTTCTGATTCCGTCAGATACCATTCGAAAAGTCGGCCTTCCGATCAAAGAATTCTTTATCTGGAGTGACGATGTGGAATATACGGTACGCATCACGATCCAGTATAAAATGCCAGCTTATATTGTCCCAAAAAGTGCCATCATCCATAAAACAAAAAACAATGCCGGCAGTGACATTGTGATGGATGACGCAGAGCGTATTGACCGCTACCGATACGCAATCCGAAATGGGAATTATGCTTACCGTCATTATGGTGCTCGTCATTACTGTGCATATCTTTATAATCTTGCAAAGAGCTGGATCATGGTCTGGATCCGCTCAAAAGATCATAAAATAAAAAGAAGCCACGTGATCATCAGCAGCTTCTGGAAAGGTCTTTTCTTCCACCCGCAGGTAGAATACGTGGACAAAAAAGATTTTTAATTTATCCCTTTGTTTCTTCTTCCGGTTTCTTATGCAAAAATCGGAGCACGATATCTATGATCTCCCATGCCATAGGTTCTTTCAACAGCAGAAGGATGCCTGCATACACAGCGAAAAACAGCACTGCGGAAACCAACAGGGCGATAATTGTCCCCATATGGAGAAACAGGATCCAGAAACTTGCTGCACTGCCCGCTGCAACAGCTACAATGATCTTCCAGTACTGAATCGGTGTAAAGGCTTCTTTTATATTATCTTTTCTCAGAACATACAACTGCACAACTAAAACGACTGCCTCTGCCACAAGCGTGCCTATGGCTGCTCCGGTTGCCGCCCATTTAGGAATCAAGAGTGCATTAATGATCAAATCGACCACAGCGCCTGCTATGACGGAATACAAAACCATTTTTTCCCTGCCCAAAGGAACAAGGATCTGAATCCCCAAAAGTCCTGTCAAGCCAATAAACAACACAGTAGGCATTAATATCTGCATTGGAATGATCGATCCCATGAAATCAGCGCCAGAAAGGAGCAAAATCCCTTCTCTGGCAAAAATGATAAAATAAACCATCAGCGGAGACGCAAACAGGAATACAAAATTAATTGCCTTTTTTGTGATCCGCCGGAATTCTTCCATCATCCCATTCTGGATGTAATAGGAAACACGCGGCAGAAGAACTGCTCCCAGTGAGGTTACTATCGCAACTAGTATCTCCTTTATGCGAACCGCTGCATGATAATATCCGACATCTGTATCTGTCTTCATAAAACCCAGCATGACTTGATCCAGGTTGGTATAAACGGTAGTTGCTGCCGCCATAGCAAAGAAAACCAAAACCGGTTTTAAATGCTGCTTCAGATTATAATTTCCCATCGGTTTCAGCTGAATATATTTCCTTGCCTGGATCACATTCAAAATATATCCCAGAGAACTAGCTACGATCGTAATGCCTCCATAAACGACATAATCACTTTGTTTATGGACCAGAAGGAACATCAAGACAAGCGCAACCGCATTAAAGATGATGGATCGGATCGTTATATAAGTGTACTGCTCCATGGCTTTAAACAGCCACTCCATTCCTATGGTTGTGAAAATGATCGTTGCGCTGACGACGATCAAAAGTGTCTTCTCCGCCCTTAACCTCGGAATTAAAATAATCGCCAGTGCTAATAGAGCATATGCAATTAGACTCATGATCACATTGATGATCAGAAGTTCCTGTGCGGTCCTGCTCAGTTTTTCTTTGTCGTCCCGCACTTTTGCGCAGGCACGGATACCGTAAGTTGGAATTCCCAACGCGGCAATCATGCCGAAATAGGCAATAATGGAGCGTGCAAAAGAAACCCTTCCGGTTCCAGCTGATAGCAAGACTCTTGAAATATAAGGGAATGTGATCAATGGGAAAATAAAGGTAGAGACCGTCAGAACTGCATTCATAATAAAATTCTTTTTGACAGAAGCCGGTTTCTTCTCCTGATCAGATGAAGCTGTATGTAATGATGCCGTTTCTGTATGAAAGATTTGCCGCAGCCAGCCTTTCTGAAATACAAGGCCTTTTTCTCCAAGTAGAGCCACCGCCAGAACAGGGATTGGGATAATAGCGATATTCAGTAAATATGGTTCCGTAATACTGTAAATGCAGACGATACCTAGAAGACAAACGGTCCAATAATCACTTTTTCTGACAGAACGAATCATAGCAACTGTATAAAGGGCCATGATTGCCACCAGCAAAAGAATGCCATACTGAAGCAGGATCTGCATGTACGAACAATCCACATAATTATAAGCGCCAGTTTCTTTCCCTGATCCGTGTCCAATCCAGAGGATCGGCTGTCCGAAGATCTTAACGCCATAAGTCATCAACGCCCTTGTCCCATATGTCATGCGATAGGATAGGAAAATATTGATCTTATTCCATAAAGGCGATGAAGGGTCAAACAAAAAGTAACTGGCAACCGTCACCGCTGCAACAAGTCCAGGAGCTGCAATCATCAGTCCCTTTAAATGGCGGGTAAATCTCCAATGATTTTTGAAAAGCGACTGAATAAAAAAGAATAGGAGGACGGCTGTACCGAAATAAAATGGCAGCCTGGAATCTGTCTTAAAGAAGAAGAACCCATTGACCAATTCAAGGATCAACAATTCCCAGTATCTGCAACGTTCTTTACGAAGAAAAATAAACTGCAATATAAAGCCAAAGAACAACGATGCTCCGGTGCTGGCATAGATGAAGCCAAGGCTTTCTCTGACTTTACCTGCCTGCCCATCTGGCCCAAACCGCTGCCATACCGCATTTTGTGTCAATCCGATCTGACTGCAAAGCACCACTACGAAAATAAGAGCAGCAGTGATCAGCGCAGATATGGTAATGATTCGTTTTCCACTCTGCCCATATGCTGCACCCAAAATCAAAAAAACCAGGACGAGTGTCCGATTAGCAGAATAATATGCGCTCAAAGCTATCGCAGCCGCAAAAAGACAATAAGCTACAACAACTTTCAAGTTATAGACACGCAAAATAAAATTAAAAAAGATAACCAGAAGTGCAAGTGCAGCAGACACATATTCCGTATATTGAAGGATTGTTGGAAAAACATCGCTGACGGCAAACGCATGCCATTCTGTCAGCGCTAGAAGTCTTGCTATAAGATATAAGGTCCAAGCTGCAATAAACAACCAGTCCCGCAGGATTTTTTTATCTTTCAGCTTCTCTAAAACCATTTTTATCCCACAACAAAGATTCCGGTCACGAAACAAACAATAAACGGCTTTCACTTTACATAGATCCCTTGCGTTTAAAAACAACCACAAAGGTCTTAAGGATAATGATCAGATCTTCTTTTAACGACCAGTTTTTAATGTATTCCGTGTCCAAACGTACTATCTCCTCAAACTCGTCGATTCGGTTACGTCCACTTACCTGCCAAAGACCTGTTAAACCCGGCTTAAAAGCCAACCTGGCTTTATGATGCGGTTCATAACATTCAAACTCTTCCACTGTTGGAGGACGTGTCCCTACCAGACTCATATCTCCCTTGAGGATATTCCAGAACTGCGGCAGTTCATCAACACTCCAATCCCTGATTCTCTTCCCGATTTTCGGAAGGATCCTCGGATCATTTTTGATCTTAAACATTGGACCTTCCATTTCGTTAAGATCCATCAATTCTGCCTTTCTGGCTTCTGCATCCTGATACATGGAACGGAATTTATATAATTCAAAACGTCTTCCGTTTTTACCAATACGTGTCTGATGGAAGAATACCGGTCCCGGATCGATCTTTTTAATCTGCGGTGCAACAAACAAATAGGCAATACCCGTAATCAGGCAGCCAATTAATCCACCGATAATATCTGCGATACGCTTAACCATCAGCTGCCAAGGAGATGCTGCACTTAAACTGGTCGTCAGAACGAACATATCCCCAATCTCATCCAATCGGGCATTCGGCAAAGGCGAATCACTATTCATAATTGCCATGTGTACAACGATACCCATTTCCAGGAAATAATTGATCAGCAAGGCACTCATTTCCACATTATCGATACTGATCAGGACATCATCGACAATATTTGCCAAAACATATTCTTCCAGATCATTGATCCCTGCGACAATAGGAATCCCTTCGATGTCTTCCCCTACGTAAGCAGGGTCTGTCGTGACAATACCGCAGAAATCATAAGTCTGATATTTTTTATTAAATATTTCCTGAATGGAAGAGTCCAAACTGGAAGCTTCCAGGATCAAAAGCATTTGTTCTCTGCCACCGATATTATTCCGCAAAAGCCGCATCCGGATCGAATGTTTCCACAATACACGAATTGGCCAAATAAGAATGATCGCAAATGCTGCAGTCAGAACAAAAACCCATCTGGAAAGGACTGCGGATTGTTTTGTGATGAACAAATACAGAAGAAGAATGACAAGTGTAAGCGCGACCTGAAAGACCGTCTGGATCAGCTCCAGCCATTTATTTCGGTGAAGCACATCTTTATAGGCGTTACTTATCAGGCCAATCAACAGATATACGATTAAAAGAATGATGCCAAACTGAATAAAAGGATTAGACAAATGGCGTGGAATGGCCCATTGGTGACGAACTAAGAATGCCAAAACATAAGCCCCTGCCAGAAGGAGCAAATCTATGATCATAAAGTCTAAATGTTTGACAAATGAGCTGCTTGATTTTTTATACATGCCGTCTCCAAAAAACGATGCATCAAATGGCTGTTTAAACTAAATGATTTTACCACTTCGAAACATGCCTGTCAAAAATCATGGCTGATTCAGAAAGTCTCTTTGTGTGTAAAGTCCCTGATTCACACGCTTTTGCGTTAGTTCCTTTGCCCTCTCAAATACCAGCCTGTTTTGAGCCGCTGCTTCTTCCCATCCTGCTACAGGATTCCGTTCTTCTTTTGGGGCCTGCAAGCAGGAACTGATATATGCCGCCAGGTCCCGGGTCAGTTTCTCCGCCCCGAAAATGTTGACATGTTCCGCATCATAAAAGTCTTTATTAATATCTAAGCTTAAATCATTTTTGTGACCATTGTATGTGTTTGAGCAGTAATCGAGGATCTCATAATTTTCTGATCGGATCAGATCAATACCTTTTGAATATGTTTCGCCATCTATGATCTCATTTCTCCGTGGAAACCGGACAAAAAGAACATTTTCGATTCCTTCCTGCTTCAAGAAAGAAAGGAATTGTTCCAGGGCAGCAAAGCCTTCTTCGCTGAAGTCATATACTTCTTCTATTATTTCCGCTTCACAAATATCGGTATAAGCGCAGAAATTTTTCGTTACGGAATAGCCTCTTTTCTTTTGATCGGCTTTATCAGCCAAGGCCTTCCAGCACCCTTTCAATCTCCCCCATTTGGAATGGTACTTGGTAAAAGGAATGCGGTAACTGTCTTTTTCTTCATCCGAAACCAGTTCCTCAATGCTTTGCGTCCGGTTTTCGCTTTTTGGAATACTGTCGATCCATCTTCGTACGGCCGCGCTGTCTTTCTGGTCGATATCGCAGAAACCGCTCAGGTCAACTACAAATAGTTCCGGATCCTGTGTTTGAAGGGCTTCACGAACAGCGGATGGGTACATTGCGCCACTCATTCCTCCGGTAGAAACTCCGTAGCTTGTAAATCCCTGTTCTTCATACGCCTGTGGAGAATAGAAATCTGTATAGACAGGGCTTGGTCCGATCAGGATCACATCTATGCTGTTTTCAGCTTCCAGATAAAACCCGTACATACCGACTGTATCTCTGGCTTCCGGTACATGCAGAAAGAACGACGCGCCTACCGTCAGCCCCGTTATGATCACAGCAAATATGAGGATTTTCAACCAGTCTTTTTTCTTCATGTTTAAAACTGCATATATACAAACTCACCCGGTTTGATGCCTGGTCCGTAAACGCCTAAAATGATCACCGCCATGGTTGCTGCTACCATCAGCACCCATTCCAGCCATTTTGTTTTCTGATCGATCATACCACGCAGGGATTTCTGTGATTTTTCCTGTATGATCGATACAACGATCATAACGATCAGTCCGGTAATGATCAGGACCAGATCCTTTCCATCCATGCCCAGATTCATAAGCATCTGGCGAAATGATCCGAGAAACGCTTTCGCAGTTCCATTTGCTAGATCCGTGACAGCTCCTGCCGTCGTGTTCTTTAACATAGAAAACACATCGCCTAATCCGTCAGCAATATCAAATACATACCCGCCCAGTACCAGCAGGAATGTACGCAGCATCTGCCATAACCGCCATCCGAATGATTTTTCCCGGATGTGCAGTTTCTCGTTCATCTTCAGAAATACCGGTTTCAGAAGCGTAGAAATGAAAAGGATCCCGCCATTCCAGATGCCAAATCCAACATACTTCCAGTTGGCTCCATGCCAGATACCGATCACAAGAAACGTGATCAGCGTCGCGATGCATCCAGGCAGCTCCTTGCCAATATAACTTCCAAATACTTTCTTTGCTTTTTTTCCAAGTTTGAAAAAGCCATTGCTCATGGCAATTGGATAAAACAGATAGTTCTTTAACCAGGCCCCTAAAGTGATATGCCATCTGCGCCAGTACTCTGCCAGGGACTTTGCAAAATATGGACGGCGGAAGTTCTCCGCCATAGTGATTCCCAGCATCTGCGCAACACCTCTGGCGATATCAATGCCGCCGGAAAAATCTGCATAGAGCTGCAGCGCATAGATCAAAACTGCACACAAAGTGGCAAACCCGCCATACTCTGCTTTATTTGCCAGTATTTCATTCAGGATTGGCGCAGCGCGGTCTGCAATGACCATTTTCTTAATAAGGCCCCACAAAATGAGTTGAAATCCGAATTTAATATTTTCAAACTCCAGATCATGTCCGTCATACAGCTGCTTAGCCAGATCATCATAAATTGCAATCGGCCCTTGTATGATCTGCGGGAAGAAACTGACGAACAGGGCAAATTTTGCAGGGTTGTGTTCTGCCTTTGTTTTACCGCGATAGACATCAACCAGATAGCCCATAGATTGGAAAGTATAGAAACTGATGCCAAGCGGCAGCAGAATATGAATACTTGTCAGAAAGGCACTGATCCCGGCATTTGGCAGCGCCATCTGCAGATAGCCTTTCAAGACAAACAGAATACCGAAGTTCAGCACTATCGGAGCTGCAAGCAGCAGACGTTTTTGGATTTTAGTTGTTTGTTTATACTTCTTCTTTTCCTCTGAAGACCAATCTTCTTTATGACTTTTCAGTTCTGCACTTCGTTTATCCTGAATCTTCTCTTCACCGATCGCTGCAAAAAACGTTGTCAGGATCGTAAAGATAAGAAACGGCATATATTTCAGACAAACGATACCATAAAAAGTCCCGCTGGCCAGCAGAAGGATGATCCAGCGGAATTTCTTTGGACACACGTAATAAACTACCAATGTCGCCGCCATAAATATGAGAAATGAAAAGGAAGTAAAGGTCATAAAAATGTCAGCTGTTCAGTGTAAATATTTGCATTACGTCTCTGACCAGCGTCAGGCGATCCCCCTCTTGTAAATATACAGCCGGAAGCTCACGGCTTAAGAAGAGCGCTAATCCTTCCGTTACGGAATACGCCCCTGTTTTTTCAAATACTAATTTATCTCCAATATGCAGTGTTGGGAGCTGCACACCTCTGGCAAGGATATCAGATGTGGTGCAAAGGCTGCCGCAAATGGTATAAGCACTTTTCTCAGCACGATCATCTGCAATGTCTGCTTTCACCGCATGGATCACAGGCTGCTGCATACCCATCGCCTGCCCCTGATATTTCACCTGGTTGATCCCGCCATCGCAGATAACATAATTGATATCATGAACAGTCTTGCAGTCTACCACTTCTGTCACATAACTGCCGCAGCTTGCTGCAAAAAAACGGCCCATTTCCACTGTCAGCGGCCACTCCTTTGCAAAGGCTTTGAGAATTGGAGACACTTCTTCTAATAGCAGTTCATCTTTTTCTTTCGGTGATGGCCCATTCTTTTCTTTGGAAGGAAGGAAATACTCCACACCCAGACCGGTTCCGTATTCTACCTGCTGAACATCAAAGCCATATCTGTCACGCAGATTCTCTAAAAATGCGGATAAACTGCCTAATTCTTTTTCGATATCTGCAACTTTTTTCTTCTGCGTGCCGCTGAAGAAATGAATGCCGATAATATCCAGATTTGCATACGCTTTCTGATTCTTCCAATCAGTAATGATCCCGGTCAGATTTTCTTCACTCATACCAAACTGACTGCCGGCTGAAAGCCTGAGCAGTACTTTGGCATGCACTCCCTTGGACGATGCTGCCTCCTGAATCAACCTTGCATGCAGCAGGCTTTCAGCCGTTAGGATCCCAACAGATAAATCTACTGCCCGCTGTACAGATTCTTTCGTTTTATTCACACCGGAAAAAATGATCTTTGAAGGATCCACGCCTCTTTTTGCGCAGATCTCCAATTCCCCTGGTGAGCAAACTTCCAGATAATCAAGGATCTCCGGTGTTTTTCCCACCAAAAATGGATTGGCCTTTACAGAATAACAAAGACCAATCTCGCCCCATGCCTGCCTGACTTTACCAATCTGTTCATGAAACTCGTTTATATCAAACAGGTAGGATGGTGTATGCATTTCTAAATACTTCGCAGAAATCATAAATTACTCTTCTTCCATGAGCTGTTCGATCAGCTCCAGAATAGCTTCTTCGCTGTTAAAGTTTTCCGGGGTTAGCTGCTCGATCCCGATCGTCACATCAAAAGCTTCTTTGATCTCGCCAACAATGGCTACGATATCCATAGATTCCAGGACACCTCCGTCAATCAGCTCTGTTTCATTATCAAAATCTACATCCGGTCGGATTTCTTCCAGTATCGCTCTTAAGTCTTCTTTCATGTTCTTCTCCGTTCTGGTCAGTTTATCTCTCGTCTGAATCTGATCTGTATCTCAGGGTTTAAAGCATGCCCTTCAGGCTCTGCATATCTACCTTGCCATTTGCCAGTTCCGGCATTTGCTCCAAAAGAACAAATTTTCTTGGAACCATAAAGCCCGGAAGTGTTTTACGTAATGCAACGGCAATTTCCTTAGTCGTTGCGCTGCCTGTATAAAACAGATAGATCTGTTCGCTCTCTTCCTTATACAGGGATACGCACTCACTGATCCCATCCACACGTTTGGCAGCTTCTTCTATCTCACCCAGTTCCACGCGGTGTCCCAGATGTTTGATCTGGCGGTCTTTCCGTCCGTGGAACAGGAGATTCCCATCCTTGGCCATGCTTCCCAGATCGCCTGTCTTATAAACGATCCCGTCTCCTCCGCGCGGATCTTTGATAAAACTTTTTGCTGTCAGTTCCGGCGCATTGATGTATCCCAGGGACAAAACCGGTCCGCCAACACAGATTTCTCCAATCTCGCCATCTTTTGTTACTGTCAGATCTTCGTTCAACAAAAAGACCTCATAATTGTCATATGGCTTTCCGATCGGCAAAACATCATCATCCGAAACGATTCCCGGGATCTCGTAATACGTACAGCTGGCGGTTGCTTCTGTCGGGCCATACTGGTTCACGAATTTAGCTTCCGGCAGATTCTCCTGCCAGATGCGCAGCACTTTGCACGGCATCACGGATCCGGAAAAACAGATCTTATTCAGATACTCCGGACGTCCCTTTTCAAACACACCCATATTTGCCGGGATGGTCAGCGCATTGACACTCCATCCGATGGATGTGACTTTCTTTTCTGTCATATCCGCAAACAGCAGCGCAGGAGCTGTAAAGTCTTTTTTAGGAATGATATATGTGCTGGCGCCTGTTTTGAGCGGGATATAAATATCCCGGATGGCAGCGATATAATCCAGCGGAGACTGATTGCCCAGTATATCCGCTTCCGTAATGCCCATTACTTTCGTATAGGCATCTATATAGTTGATCAGTGAAGCATGTCCGGTCAGAACCCCTTTTGGAACGCCGGAGGAACCGGACGTATGGATCACGTACAAAGGATCTTCCGGCTGCATAGTCTCCCGGACTGACCGGAAATATACAAGGTCCTCATCAGCTGCTTCACTCTGCATCAATTCTTCCAGACTCACCATCGGAACAAGATTTTCCTCCAGCAGTTCTGCTGCCAGTTCCCGAAACTCATCGGAAATGACTAAAACAGCAGGATGAAGGTTCTTAAGGATCGTTTTCAAACGCCCCGTCGGTGCCGTCGCATCCAGCGGTGCATAAAAGCAGCCAGCATAAACAACCCCTAAAAATGCAATTGGGGTGTACACATTTCTTCCGGAAAGAACGGCAATGGGCAGATTCACATCTTTCAGGATTTTATGAAGCCCGGCGCCAATCTTCTGCGCCTTATCTCTAACATCCTCAAAGCAGATCTGCTCATTCCCATCATCAAAGGCTGTTTTATCCGGCAGACGCTCAGCTGTCTGCTCCAGCCATTCCAGTACGTTTTTAATGTT
>JAFWCK010000122.1 GCA_017536965.1 Lachnospiraceae bacterium
ACCGTGATCGGCTGTTTCTGCTCTTTGCCGTTGTAAACAACGTCTGCCGGGCTGGATACGATGAATCTCGGTTTGCTCTGCGGATCATCCGGGTCTTCCGGATCGTCCGTGATGGTTGCCTTGGTCACTTCCAGAGTTCCGAGTTCTGTAGAGATTTCATAGTTGCTCTCTTTAGCGGTTCCCCATGTAAGGCTATAGGTGTTGGCGGAAGTTCCGACTTCGGTCTGGGATCCGGTTGCTTTGACTGTTGCAGTCTCGCCGTTTACAAGGCCTTCGATGGATGCTTCATCTTTTGTTAAAGCAGATCCGTCATATTCCTTGCTTGCAGAACCAGTTGCAATCTTCAGAGGAGCTTTGGTGATCTTGTAGGATCTTTCCACTTCTCCGGTGTAGCTGCCGATGCCTTTGACCTTGATGGTTACGGTTCCGACGTTTGTTACGTCTAAACTATAGTTCAGTTCAAAGTCTCTGCCTTCTACCAGATCGTTTCCGGTCTTTGTATCCTTAACCGTGATCGGCTGTTTCTGCTCTTTGCCGTTGTAAACAACGTCTGCCGGGCTGGATACATTGAATCTCGGCTTGCTCTGCGGATCATCCGGGTCTTCCGGATCGTCCGTGATGGTTGCTTTGGTCACTTCCAGGGTTCCGAGTTCTTCGCTGATCTCGTAGTTGGTAGATTTAGCCGTTCCCCAGGTGATGCTGTAAGTGTTATCGGAAGATCCCACTTCTGACTGGGAACCGGTTGCAGCTACCGTTGCGGTTTCATTGTTCACAAGACCTTCGATGGATGCTTCATCTTTCGTTAAAGCGGATCCGTCATACTCCTTGCTTGCGGAACCTGTCTTGACTGTTACAGGTGCTTTGTTAACGGTCAGTTTGCCGTTTACTTTCACAATGTTTGTGAAGTTTGCGGTCTTGTCATTTCCGTCTTTGTCCTTGATCACATAGCCGTCTGCTACAACGTTTGCGTTCTCGCCTGCATCCAGCTGGCTGCCGCTTGCAGCTGCTTCTACGGTAAATCCTTCCGGAAGTCCGCTTGCGGTAACTGCTGCGTTGGTGAGTGCTTTGCCGTCGTAAGTCTTGGAATCACTTGCCGCTGTCAGAACCACGTCCGCGTCGCTCTTTGTAACAGTCAGTGTGCCAAGGTTTTCTGTTACTTCATAGTTATCTTTGTTTGTTGTTCCCCAATTAATGCTGTAAGTGTTATCGGAAGATCCCACTTCAGTCTGGGAACCGGTTGCTGTAACCGTTGCGCTCTCGCCATTTACAAGGCCAGTGATAGAAGCTTCTGCATTGGTCAGCGCGCTGCCGTCGTATGCTTTGCTGCCAGAGCCCGTTGTGATCGTTACAGGTGCCGGGTTGATCGTTAATTTACCGGATACAAATGTTGCATTATAGTATCCCGGAATTGTAAGTTCTGCCTGCTCTTCAGCAGTAAAATAGTCTTCCTCCGATACGTTTACGATAGAAGGAGCATCGCCGAGCTGCTCTTCGATGGCAGCTGCATCGTCTTCTAACGCGCCTTCAATGCTGTATTCGCCGTCCAGAGATTTTCCGTCATACGTTTTATTGTCCGTCTTCGCCGTAATCTTGAGCGGAAGGGTGTAGTAAATGGTGATGACGTTGCCGTCTGCTTTCACAGTAATCTTCTGGCTCGGATTGTAGCTATCTACTGTTAAGTCAAGTGACTGATAGGTCGTAACAGGCTGTGCGGTGTATTCAGAACCAAGATCTGCGGTATCTGTTACATCTTCCGCTACTTTCGTTTCCGTACCTTTCAGGTAATGATGAACCGTAACATCTGCTGCCACTTGTTTCCAAACCGCATACAGATCGTGGTACGGCTGCTTCTCGTCACAGGCCACCTGTGTAGCATTTACAGTTACTTCGCCGTTTTTCACGCTGAACGTACCTGTTTCTGCATCATAGGTAAGCCACAGATGAGAATCATCTACCGGTGAAGCCGGTTTCTGACCTGCTTCGTATCTTGCCCAACCGACGAATTCATAGTTCCTGTAAGAGAAGAGGTCTGCCGGTTCGATGCTGATCGGAGAGTTCATTTTAATACCCGTATCCGATTTCATAGCAGTTGTGCCATTGTTTGCATACCAGTCGATATGGGTCAGTGTTTCCGTATCGATATCTTTGTACTCTGCACGAAGCTGTACAAGATAGGTATAGCTTGGATTCTCAGCTGTGCTGCCTTCGTTTTCGGTCACGTGTGCATAAGCTTTCAATACTTCGAATGTATCACCCGGATAAACTGTATCATCCGTATCTTCGAATTTGCTTCCATCCCATTTCTGAATTACCCAGTGAAGGAACTCTTTCTTATTATCATTCGGAGTTGATGCTGTGGTTGCAACTGCCTTTGCAAGATCCTTATAAGTCAGAGGATCCTGATAGCTGGTTGTTCCATCTGCAAATTTGCCGTCAGCTGCGTCAAATACGACATTGATGCCGTTAGCGCCAAGGAGTTTGCTTCTCCATTTTGCGTAGAGATCAAGGCTCCTTGTGATCCAGAAACGTTCTGTATCTGCGTTTCTGTTTTCTGTCGGGTTGCCGTATTCATCCAGCTCGGTGGATCTGCTCTTGTCGTATGTTGTGGTTACAGTAGAATCGTTCAGTACAAACGCATCAAAGTTAAATGCGTGGCTGAAGGAAGGATCCGTATACCATCCGACTAATTCGTAATCATCACGGATACCCGTGATCGCATTGATCGTTCCACCGTAGTTGATACGGAAGGAAGTATTCTGTCCGCCCATGCTGAAGGAAGTATCGCTTGTCGGTACTCCCGGGTTTAAGAATACACGGTACTGAATCTGTCTCCATTTTGCGTAAACCGTTACGCCGCCTTCCGGCATCGTTGTAAATTCATATGGCTGTGTGCAGCTCTTATCAGCATACCAGCCTTCCAGAACATAGCCTGTGTAGGTCGGTTCGTAGTAGTTTGCGCCATTTTTATTGTAGGAAGAAAGAGTCGCGCCGAATGCCAGTCCGCTTATACTATGCAGCTGTCCGCGGTTTTCTTCATCCTCTACCGGGTTACCATTGCCGTCTACATATACGCCATCCATGAAGTTGATGGTGTACTGATTTCGGGTGTAATAGAAATTAACGGTTGTTGCAGCAGTTGAGCTTCCCTGACGATCTACATAATATGTAAACCTGCCATTGTTATGAGTATAGGACGGGTTAACTGCTTTTTTGGAATAACCTAAAAGATCAATGTAGTCTTCTACGGTTACACCATTGTAGTTTGCTTTTACGGTTTTATACAGCGAATAACGTATGCCGTCATAAACCACCGTATTTTCAGCACCTGGAAGCGCTTCCACATAGTAATTCATGGTCTTTGTAGATGCCGTTGAGGTACTGAGATGAAAATTAATGTCTTCTGCTGGCATGATCTCCAAAGAAACAATAACTTCATCATAAATAGAACTGTTCTGTGGATCCCAGCGTTCGCCGTTATTATAGGTGATGCCATTATCTCCAACGATCGGGAACTGATTGCTGATATTCTGCTGATATTTCGCACTGATCGTCTTGATAGTGGTCCAGTTATATCCTCTCTGGATCTGGAATGTCAGAGCATATTCATTTCTGTCATAGTATACCTGTAGAACTGCAGCGTTCTGCGGTGTGATCGTTACGTTCTGATCATATTCTTTCAGGTGGAAACCAGTGTACTGCTTGTTGACACCATTTACTCTAGCATACCTGTTGTTCCCTGTGCCTTGCGCAGAAACTGTGTTGATCGTGGTATTGACCCTACCGTTCAGCTGGATTGCTTCTTCAAAATCATATCCATTGCCTGCAAGGTTCTCTTTCCAGATAATAACGGTGTAATTCGCATTCTGGTTTTCTGTCCATTTTGCATAAACTGTTGTTGTTTTCTCAAGAGCCTTTGTGAAATCAAACTCATTGCCGTCTGTGCAGGCTTCATCCGTATACCATCCGCCGAACTCATAGCCTAAGCGTACAGGGTCTGCCGGCTCTTCCGGAAGTGTGCCTTCCAGGAACTGCGGAGAAGTGTAGCTTGCGCCTTTGCCGTTCTCTTTGAAGATCAGCCAATAGCCATTCGGCGCAACAACGGAGAGGATCACATCTGCGCTGATGACGATTTCCGTCTCATTTGCAATGACAGAGCCTTCCGGGATCGGATTGCCTGCTGCATCGGTGATCGTTCCGGTTGTTGAGAAGTACCAGCCCTGGAATTCCTGATCCGAGGTCTTTGGTACATAGGACTCGTTTACGGTGTAGGAAACGGATGTCCCTTTTGTAAGGATACCTTCGTTTCTGATTACTACGCTGTCTTCATCTTTGTAAGTCACATTCATGACGTGGAAGATCATTGCATAGATATTCATCTCGTCACCGTCTGTAACGCCTGCATTCAGTTTTGTCTTAACTGCTTCGCGAACCTGATCGATAGTCATAGCAGGGTTCGTTCCGTCTTCCAGACCTTCTACTGTGTAATCTTTCACAGTTGTCCATCCACGGAACACTTCGCCCGCACCCATGGAACCTGCGCCAGGATCATAAACAACCTGATCAAAGATTCCGCTTGCGATGTCGCTCTTCTTAACGATCGGCTCAGCGATGATGGTTTCACCATTCAGGAACTTCACATGCAGTCTTGCGTCTTCGCCTGTTGTAACAACGGCGTAAACGGAAAAATGCTCTGCTCCAAATGCGCTCTCTGCGCCGTTGGAAGAAACATCCTGCATGATCTCTACAGAACCATCGTTTTCAATATGAACGATATTGGTATCAGCGTTCTGCTCTACGCCGATAGCGTTCAAAGTCACCTTTACTTCTTTCAGCGGCTGGATCTCCACGCCGTCTTTAAAGAAAGTAATATCAACAGCTTTGATCTGCTGCACTTCATTTTCTACTGCACCATTTACCTGATCGTAGATTCCTGAAGCATCAACAGCCTTAACTGTCATAATGGTTCCGTCCGGGAAAGTGCTTTCTGCTGCTTCTACTTTTACGCTTACTCCGTTTGCAGCGCCGTAGAACGTATGAGCCGGCATGCTCTCCTTCGTCTCTTCTGTTTCTGTTTCTTTTGGTGTTTCTGTTACTTTCGGTGTTTCTGTTACTGTGTTTTCGTTCGCAGCTGTTTCTTCTTCGGAAGGTTCTGCTTCAACATTTTCAGATGTTTCAGCGTCTGCTTCCATCTGCTCATCGGATTCCTCTGCAACAACCGGTGTGTCCGCCGGTTCCTGTATGTCTTCTGCAAGAATTTCTTCTGCAGATACATCAGGGATCTCGACTGCAGCGGTATCTTCCTGATAGGAGATATCCTGCAGCTCTTCTTCCGGAACAGCTGTGTCTGTCGCTACTTCTATTTCAGTAACGGCAGTGTTTTCTTCTTCCGATGCGAAGACCACACTTATTCCCGGCGGACTTAGGCAACTGAGCAGAACCATAACCGCCAGGAACATGATTGACAATTTTTTCAAAAAACGTCTTTTCATTTTTTTCCATCCTTTCTTTAATATTTTTTATTTGACACATTTTTTGATTGTCGACCCTATTATTGATTTTGGAACGTCACAACATCCGTCATCATTTCCGGTTTCTTTCGTTCATTGGCGCAAAAAAAGAGCGGTCATCCGACTGCTGCCGTTTGATCGCTCTTTCAAAGCAATTTCTTATTTAATTATGCTCTGCCTGTGCTCCTGTCACGCCCGGATGGCTGCTGTTATAACGCGGCTTTGATCTTTTCCAGTGCTGCCTGCAGTTTTTCCGTATCCTGCTCACCTGTTTTCCAAGGAAGGATCGCATTATCTCCCTTATAACGCGGGATCAGATGAATATGGAAATGGAACACACTCTGTCCGGCTGCTTCATTGTTATTCTGCAGCAGGTTGAAGCCGTCTGCCTGAAAGACCTCTGTCATAACGATTGCCAGTTTCTTTGCCAGCTTATAGGCTTTTGCCAGGATCTCTTCATCGATCTCATAGATATTGGCATAGTGCTCTTTCGGCAGGATCAGCGCATGGCCAAGCGTTGCCGGGCCGGCATCAAAGATGACTGCAAAATCATCATCTTCATATAACTTCATGGTTGGGATATCCCCGTTTGCCAGTTTACAAAAAATACATTCAGGATCTTTCATGCTTTTTTCTCCTTTCTTGTGGTCCCTGCTGCATTAAATGCAATTGCAAGAATAATACCTAAAATAAATCCGGCTATATGTGCCACCACGTCCACTCTGGTACTCATGAAATTAGAATAGAAGAGAAAGATGATCACAAACCCGATCCGCAGCCACATCGCACTGCGTCCGGTCCGTCCCCGGGTCTTATACGTCAGGACAACCAGGGCTCCGATCAATCCGTAAATGGCTCCGCTGGCACCTGCCGATACCACATCATCTCCTCTTATATAATAAAAAGCGGTGGAGATCAGGCTCGCGCCAAAGCCGGTCATAAAATACAACGCTAAAAACTTCCAGCGTCCGATCATCCGCTCCATGTTCAATCCTACTAAAAACAGATAGATCATGTTGCTTAAAAGATGCATCACGCCGAAATGCATAAACATGTTTGTGATAAGCCGCCAGAACTGATACTTCTGAAACACATACGGGCCGTAACTGGCGCCCATGGATACCATATATCCGGCATTGTTTACGTCACCTTTTAATGCCAGGATAATGAAATAGATCAGATTCAGAGCGATCAAAATGATGGTTATGATCGGAATATTCTTGATCCCGAACATCTGCTGCATCTTTGCGTCTCTGGACTGACTGATCGACATCCTGATCCCATATTTCAGGCCGTAGAAATCATCCGGCTGATTCTCATAAATACGGATCTCCCGGTTCTGCTCATCCACGATCCACAGGTTTATCCCCACCATCTGCGAATAATGCTTATCTCTTTCCACATCATCGGTGACAAGTATAAACAAAATGTTCCGGGACGGGTAATTCCTAAGCACCTGAAAGCAAAGATTCTCCAGCAGGGATTCAGAAATATACTGTCCAGCACCGTTTCTCATAGGCACACAGAAAATCGGCTCCCCCTCTGCCTGGTTTGCCAATACTTTGAAGTTTGCACCGGACACATTTGTCAGCGCAAAGTTCTGCTGCCCTAAAAATTGTACGATCTCGTCATAAACCATATTGTAAAAATAACATATCCTGCCGGATTGTTCTAGGTTTTATCTCTTGCTGATACAGTATTATAACATCTTTAAATAAGAGCAGGCGCTATGAAAGCTGCCTGCTCTTTCAAAAACTCCCCTTCTCAATTTCACTTACAACACGGTCAGCTTCGACGCGCCGATCGTCCTTGGGGTATCCAGTTTATCAAACATGACTTCGTTTCCATCCAGAAGATCATCGTAACCCAGTACCGTGCCTTCCCCAAACACTTTATGAAAGACTCTGGTTCCGGCCGGAATCGCTTTTTCCACATCGTCTTCTGTCAAAAGACGTTCTGTGCACAGGATATTGGCCTTTGCGTCTGCCAGCAGATCTTCTTCCAAGGGCACATCATATTCCAGAATACCGTCCTCTATTTCCAGCACAAAGCGGGACGGGAAACGGAACCCTGCGCCAGCAACACCTTCCGCATCACTTAAGAACAAACCTTTCTGTGCACGGGTAAAGGCGACAAAGGCCAGGCGGCGTTCCTCTTCCATGGCTGTCAGATTTTTCACCTTTTTGGATGGAAAGACTCCTTCGTTCATGCCGCAGAGAAAAACATATGGGAATTCCAGACCCTTAGCCGCATGGATCGTCATGATTTTAACTTTATCCGCTGCTGCTGGTTCATCCGCATTCGTATAAAGTGCGATGTGATCCAGAAAATACATCAGATCTGCTTCTTCTCCGCAAGTTGCTTCAAAGTCGTATATCAACTGTTTCAGCTCTGCCAGATTATCCAGCCGCTCCTGGTCTCCTTTGGTCCGCAGCATCCGTTCGTAGCCGCTTTTATCCAGGATCTTGGTCAAAAGCTCTGAGACCGTCAGCTGATCTTTCAGGGTGATCATCTCTTCGATCAGCGCAATGAACCCATCTGCCTGTGTCCCTTTCAGGTTTTCATCATCATGGTATTTCTGCAGAGTGCGGTACAAAGTTTGTCCCTCTGCCTCTGCTTTGCTCTTCAGAAAGGCAACACGGCTCTTGCCGATATTGCGCTTTGGATTATTGACGATCCGAAGGAAACTTAAATCATCCTGGTAGGCCAGCATCCGCAAATAGCTCAATGCTGTTTTGATCTCTGCCCTTTCAAAGAACTGCACCCCGCTGTAAATACGGTAAGGCAGTTTTTTCTCAATGAACACCTGCTCCAAAGGGGCGGTCAGATAATGTGCCCGGCACAGAATACAGATATCTCCCAGCTGTGTCCCTGCTTCTTCCAGCTCCCGGATCTTTGTATGGATCCATTCCGCTTCTTCCCTAGAATTCTTTGCATGATGATACAGAACCTTTTCACCGTGATCTAAAACCGGGATCAGATCTTTTTCGATCCGGTGTTTGTTTTTGGAGATCAGAGAATTTGCTGCACTAAGAATCTCCGGTGTCGAGCGGTAATTGTCCATCATCATAATGGTCTGCGCAGAAGGATAGGTCTTTGCAAAGTCCAGAAGATAAGCAACTCTGGCGCCTCTCCAGGTATAAATTGTCTGATCCGGATCACCAACCACAAACAGATTCTTATGATACTGGCAAAGCACCTGCATCAGCTTATACTGCAGGTCATCTATATCCTGGAATTCATCGATCATGATATATGCCAGGCGCTTCTGCCATTTCTGCCGGATCTCCTCATTTTCTTCAAAAATATGGAGCGTGAACATGATCAGATCATTGTAATCCAGCCCAAAACATTTCTTCTGCTGATACAGATAGCCGTAAAAGATGATGTCATCGGTCTCTGTTGCTTTCAGATATTTATCTTTCAGGATCTCCGCTGACTGATAGATCAGGTCGTGATGATAATTTGGCTCGGTGAATGTCTTTTTGATCTCGATCATATCTCGGGCAGCAGAATAAGTCTTATCCCTCAGAGACAGATCGCGTTCTTCATAGATGATGTCCAGCATGGAATTGATATCGGAATTATCCAGGACCAGGAAGCTTTTTGGATAATGAACGGCATTGCTTTCTTCGCTCAGCACACTGACGCAGAATCCGTGGAACGTATTGATATAGGCTGTATCCTTATCACCAGTCAGCCTGTGAATTCTTTTTTTCATTTCCTGTGCAGCCTTATTGGTAAAGGTTACGCACATAATGTTTCCCGGAGCAATTCCCAGCTCAGAGATCAAATAGACAAAGCGGTGCGTTAATGCTCTGGTCTTTCCGGAACCGGCTCCCGCCACGACCCGGATAAACCCTTCTGTTTCGCTGACCGCCTGTGCCTGCGCCTGGTTCAGATTCTCCCATGCTTCCATTGCACTTGTTTCCTTTCCGATTTGTGCTCTTATTATAACAAACACATGTTCGGAGCGCAACTCAGCAAAAACGATATTCTTCACCCGCTAAACGGATCACATCTCCTTCCCGCAGGGTCGTTTTCGTATAAGGCATTAGCTTTTGCTCGTTCAGAAAAGTCCCATTGGTTGAATTCAAATCTTCTATTTGATATTCCCCCTGCTCATTTCCGGGATAAATGCGGGTATGGAGCCGGGAAATCGAAGGAAGATCGATCACTTCGTCTGCAAATCCTGCCAATTTTCCAATTGTAAATGGCAGTTTGTTTACTACTATACACTGCCCCTCCTGCCCTTTTATTCCAACAAGCCAACGGTTTGAACTCTCTGCTTTTCCCAATATGACCGTACCCCCGCTGACGCTCTTTCCTCCAGACGGATAAACACTTTCTTCCATAAAACTCTCTCCAGGCAGCAGCTTAACAGATTCGTTTTTGTTCTGTTCCGGGAGAAGAAAATGCTCTTTGGACGGAGAAAAAGGTTTTTCGTTTCGAATCTTATACCGGAGTTCTCCATTATTGATATCTTCTAAAATATCAATCAAGTTTCGCCCTTTCAGATAAGCAGATACTTTTTCCAGGAAAGATGCCTCTTCCACAATAGGAACAACCGGCACTGGTTCAGCTTCCTCTTCAAATTCCAATTCTTCCACTTCTATTTTCCCGAGTTTCCTGATCGACCCGGAAAAATCCTGCTGCAGGACATTCATAATATCGGTTAACACAAAATTGTCCGTTTGGATCTTACTGTGTATTTCATAAGCAAGCCGTACTGCTTTTTCATCTTCATAATCTATTATCTGCAATATATGATTAAATAACTCCCGCAGCTCTGCCAAAATATTTCCGCGGTAATACGGGTGATAACAGAAATAATATTTTTTTGCTTCCGGATCTGTAAAAATACATTCTTTTTTCAGCATAATATTATTCGGATCCAGCAAGTACTCATCCAAAGCGCGAACCAGTGTCCGCACAGAAAAGCAAAACGTCCGCAGATTCTCAAATGTCATTTTGCTGATCTCAAACTGCCGGTCAAAGACCTGCCGGGAAGATATGTCATAAAACAACTCTGCTTTTCCATTAATGATCTCAAAGCTGAATTTTAATAATGTAGGAATTTCATTTTGAAGAAGCATCTGCACCTGGAAATTGTTTTCTGAAAAATCGGATACTTTTTCTATCACCATATAATTCTTATTTAGATTCTTTCGAAAACTGATATTCATCCTTCTTCTCCATCCGATAAAATGTGTGCTGCGCTGTCACAAATGGTTTTATACTTCAGCAGTGTTTTTCTTCCATTCAAATTTGAAATGCAGACACGCGTGTTTAGTTGTGATAAGTCTTCTCCGGTAAAGTAACGAATAAACCCTGACGCAATCTGAAATGATCCCTGGCTTACTGCCGTGCATTGATCCTCCGTCCCGTCCACTTCCACGCTGATATTCTTTGCAACAACCAGCCGTTTCTGCAGCATTTTCAAAACATCCTCCCGAATGTTCTCCGGGTCATCTGTAAATTTTCCTGCATTTTCCATGATTGTTGCCACTGTCACCGTATTCATGATCACGCCATCATGAACCGCCAGCGCAAAAATCAGAAGTGCAGCAATCAGCGCCATTGTTAACGGTATGATCACTGCTGCTTCCAATGTAAAACTCCCTTTGTACGTTCTTTTTTTCATTTTTTGCAGCTCTCCTTTCTTAAAAAAACGGTAATGTGAGTACATAACCACTTAGTAAAAATGGAATGAGAGGAATTTCCTCTTTTTTATTTCGTTTTTTCAAAACTAATAAGAGAATAGAAACAATACCCGCCATCAAAAATCCGCAAAGAAGAAGAAACAGAAGTTCTGTGATTGGACAAAACGTTCCGATCGCTATCAGCATGAATGCATCCCCATAGCCTATCGATTCTTTTGAAAGCTTTGCTATAAGGAGACAGAGAAGACCCGGAATAAAGCCCGGGAGGATCTCCACAAGAGCTGCCGTTCCGGAAAGGATACGTAAAAGAAGGCCAGCTCCAAAACCCACCACAATATAGATTAGCGGCAATTCTCTTTTTAAATAGTCTATCCTGGCCGCTCCGCCCAAAAAGAAAAGAAGACAACACCTTAACACCATCTCTATTATGGACATTTAGTGATTTCCTCCGCATTTTGGACAGACATGCATACTGCTCACTTCCGAAATGTCCACTTCACGGATCGTTCGTTTTAACCCGCTGCAGGAAAGGTCCGCATGATAATTTGTCCCATAATCTGTAACGTAATAGCTGCCCGCCGCTGCATGCTTTGCACAGGAACAGGGATAATATTTCCCACCGTTGGCGTTTCTTGCTTCATCAATATCACCTGCACTGACGGTATGGATAGAAAGATCTAAGTAATGGCAGTCTTTTGAAAGATGATAAACGGTTCCGAATTCTGTCACGTAAACAGTTTTTGCGTCCTGGTCATTGGACTCTTTTCCTCCGGCTTGTGTTCTTAATTCTCTCCCAACCCAGGTATGGCTCCGGCATCTTTGCGAGAGTTTGATCTGACCCATATTTCCCGGCAGGAATGGGATGCGGTAATTATAATGGGCGATGATGTCCAGAACGCCTTCCTGCTCATCATAGCTGGAATGATAGGTATAAAAGCCGCCCGTTCCTCCCTGGATTTTTGAACTGTTGATTTTCTTCGACAAATCATTTTTCAAGATGCTGGTCTTGATCACCAGGGGATTAAGGCCTGCTGCAAGAAGACCTTTGGTCTCTGCGTCTACCTCTTCACTCTCTATTGTCAGGCCATCCATGCGTTCTATCAGATACGCCTGCTTTCCTATACTGCGGGCAGTTTCTTCCATACGCAGCTGAATATCTGACTGCAGAAAGATGATCATTAAAAAATAGAAGACCGCGATGACAAAAAACAGGAAAATTGGCAAAGACAGAGCCGCTTCTATGGTCAGACTGCCTTTCTTTTTTAAGGCAGCAGAAAATGCTCTCTCTTTACAGCTTTGCGGAGATTTGCTTACAACGGGGGTGTCATTCAATTTGTTCTTTTTCCAGACTAATTTCATATTTCCGTATTCCCTGTAATTAAAGAGCATTTCCTGCTGTCTTAATACTGGTATTCCTGTTCGTAGTGAAAAAGGTATCTTCCCTTGTGAACTCTTAGTATCCTGCCTGCCGGCGGGAGCGTCGGAAACAGGATACTCGCAACGTATTCGGTACGCACAGTGACTGCGGCAATAGAGTCTTTAAACCGAAAATTCTCATTTTCATTTGCACACATATTGGCCTGCAGAATATCCATCGTCCGGAAATACTGCTTTTTCCGGTTCTGCATCAGTAAAAGGACCCTTAAATAATCTTCATATGTCAAGCCATGCTTACAGTCTTTGCCTGTAATCATCTCTTCCGAAAAATTTTTGATACCTTCCAGAGACAAATTCCAGTCATCCGCTTTTTTCAGGATGGGAACCTTCTTTCCTTCCAAAAGGGCTTTTACATCCGTTAAACTTTCTGCTGCTGACCACGCACTGATGATCAACAGCTGTACGATCTTGATCAGGACCGGCTGCCCGGTAAAACCGATGATCCCGGATGCCAGTGCATATGTCTCGGTTCTTTTTTCTCCATCCTGCAGCAGACTGATCAGATTCAATCCACTCCTGATCAAAACAATTTTCCCTATTACAGAGGAAAGATTGTCTTTATCTGCTTTTTTTCCGCCCAGAACATACTCTGCCTCATAATCCAGTACACTGTTTTCTTTTGTTTCCCGGTAATTGCCAAGATGTTCCAAAATATATTCCGTAAAAAGTGCTTTGTTGGCGGCCAGATTTAAAAGGCTTTCTTTCTCCTCCTCGGTATCTTCCGCTGCAACTTTTCCGACTGTAATGGACGGGAAAGACGTTTGGTCCGTTTCTTTTTCTGATACCTCTCCTGCAAGGAACCCCAGAAAGCCGGAAGAAAAGATCTCATGGATAGCGTCGATAAAACCGTCATCTTCCTGCGCTGTTTGCTCCATATTTAAAGCCACACTTAAAGCTCCCAGATCGAAATCGGAAAACTGGTCCCGGTAAAAAGCGGTTTGCTTTTTGTATTCCGACAGATTATCTTCCGACAGTGGCGTTTGGGCGAATGCACAAAACTGATCTAGTCCTTCCAGTTTGGAGAGATACGCATTAACTGTTGTTTCATTTTCAATGACGTGGTAGTAGTCTGCATTCGTATCTGCACTCTTGGTCTTGATATCATCTACTTCTTCTTTGATAACGTTATAGACTTCCTTGTCATAGCTTTCTTTCTTTTCTTCTAACTCTTCCTCAATCTCATCTACCTTCACCTTTGCTTCTGCGACGCTTTCATAATACTTTTTGGTTTCCTTGTTTATATCAGTCAGGCACTCGGATATTTCCTTTCCTGTTTTACGCAGATCGTTCACACGGCGGGAAAAATCGGCCTGCACATCAGCGTTTTCGTCATACTGGTCCAGAAGCTTTTCCAGTTCATTGAAGAGCCCTTTGGGATCTGCTGCCAGATCTTTTGCTTTCTCTATCTTTTTTTGAATATTGGAAACATGGTCTTCCACTTTAATAAATATTTTTTTGTAATCCTGGATCCGGTCCATAAAGTGCTGAATATGCTCGCTCTGTTCAAAAAAAGAAGTATGTTCCAACAGTTTCTCCACTGCTTCTTCGGCCAAATGGTATTTCATGTAGGACTCCACCTGCCTGGCAAATACTTCACCATTCTGATCGGTTGCCCAGGTAATATCGCTGCATTCCGTCTGTACATGCTGCATACCATAAAGGGTTATGTCATTCCTGGCTTCGGTTCCGTCAAGAGATAAATTGTGCGTAACATATGCATTAAACTTCTCTGTAAACTCTGCTTCATCACACCAAAGAAACATAACACCATAATCAGAAAACAGAGGTTCTGCAAATTCAGCAAAGCAGGAATCTGCGGCCATATAGGTAATACTGCGCAGGCGGGCATTCATGGCGCTTACCCGGCCGGATTCGATCAAAGTACAAATAAGCGCCATGACTAAAACCAACATCAGCGTCAGATAGATCGTAATGCTGGATCTGCATTTTCTTTTTATTATCGTTTGCAACAAATGCCCTTGTTTCATTCCGGCCGCCGTACCTTTTTAAATCGTATTGACTTGATTGGAAATATTGGAAAAAATAGATTTCGCGATGCCCACGATCTGTTCCTTAAAGATAATGACAAGTCCTACCAGAACAAGCAGGATCAGAATAACTTCCACTACTCCTACGCCGTCTTCGCTGCTGATCAGCTTTCCTGCTTTTTCTGCAAAAAAAGCTTCTATTCGGCCATACATTCTCATTAACATATTTCTTTCCTCCTTTTCCTTTTGTGTTATAAATTCATCGACATCAGAGCCGGAACCGCAATAATAATAATCACGACCAAAAGCATCAGAACCATCGGCACCAACAGTTTTGTGCTGGCCTCTTCTCCTTTTTTTCTTGCAAGTTTTTTTCTTTCTTCCAAAGACTCTTCCACTTCTTCCTGAAGACTCTGTTTCATACCCTTTGTTCCTTTGGAAAGATTTTGCTCCAGCAGATTACCCAGTTTGATATAGGAATGCAGACCGCACCTCTTCCCGAACTGTCGATATGCTTCTTTTTCACTGACACCACTGCTGATTTTTTCCAATACCAGTTTCATTTCCCGGTAAGCGTAGCGTTCCTCTCCCTTTTTTTCCTGTTCTGTTACGATCTTTTCCCAGGCTTTGTAAATACTTAACCCTGCTTCATATAAGAGGCTCATCTTGGAAACGATCTCTGAAAAATCCAATGTCATCTGTGCTTTTCTTTTCTTTACGGTCTCTTCCAGCCCTTTATCTAATCCAATCAGAACAGCCGCAATTAATACCGCGCCAAGGATCAGAAACACTGTTTCATTGTGTTCTTGTCTTGTTTTAAAAGTGATATCTTCTCCATTGACTGTTTTGGGAAGAACGACCCTTTTTTCATATTCACTGTTAGACTGCTCGATCATTTCCGTTATTTCCCGGATCAACTTGCTTTGCTCGCTTTCATCCGGGGCATGTAAAACAACAGGAATCACATATGTTTTTTGTACATCACCCAGCGAAAGTGTCGCGAAAAGCTGAAGGAGGCATGGCTCGTTATCCACAATATCCACCGAGATTTCCCCATTATAATTAAGCTTTTTGGGGTCTTCGATCTCCCAGAAGATCTGAATGCCCTGGTAATTGGAAATAAAACGGATCGGGCGGGTGATGCTTTCTGTATTTTCATTTTCCCCTAAGATCTCTTTTGTAATTCCTTCGATGCTTTCATCCATTTTGGTCAGGATTTCTTCTTCTGTCAGTTTCATTTCTCCTACTGACAGATCAATTTCTTCTGCCCTCCCCTGATATTCCACTTCAACGGGATAGCTGGCCGCTCCTTTTCCATAGGGATTTCGTTCCACTTCTGTCAAAAATGTGCTGCGGCTTCGGACAAAACAGACGATGCATCCTAACAGGCTGACTGCAGTCAGGATCGCCAGAACTGCTGCGGTTTTTTTGATGTAAAACAGCGATAATTCTCCATCTACATTTTCTTTTACATAAATACTTTTCAGCAGTCGTTTTGTTTTGGAATTCTTTCTCCCGGGATTTAATTTTTGCAGGAGTGCACAGATCCTTGCTGCAAACGGATAGAAAAAAAGCAGCGAGTGTTCTTTTTGATCGAAGATAGAAAAGATTGGCTTATCTTTGATACGAAACAGAAGAGTAAAGAATAAAAGAATTATTAAGGATACACCGTAGAAATAAATCATATTACACCTCTATATCCATGATTTTTCTCGACAGGAAATACGCAAAGACATAAATGATCAGGCAAATGCTCATGATAACAACGCCCTTAAGATTTCCGTAAAGCGGCGAGAGCATTCCTCCAGATGTCAGTTCAATATATAGAATGATCAGAAGCGGCATGAGTGACATGATGTTTTGTTCCAGCTTTTTGGAACTGATCAAAACCTGTATCTCATTTTTCGTATCAATTTTTGCAGCAATATCTTCTGCCGTTCTGTGAACGATCTCTACCATATCCCCTCCCGTTCTTTTCGCTATTTTGAAAACAGAGGAAAAGGTTTCAATATCATCAACTTTGGTCCGCTGAGCAAACTCATCAAAAATGTTTTCCATCGGAATGCCAAGAGTGATCTGATTGACCATGATCTGCAGCTCACGCGTGATCGGCGCGTCCGTTCCATAAACAACCTGCATTTCTCTGTAGCTTTCCGACAAAGCATTTTCTGCTGACAATCCCGCACGCAAAGAGGATGCAATGGCAGCAAGCGCATCTTTAAACTCACTGTTTATTCTTTCTTTGTATTTCCGTAACAATTCTTTTTTATAGTACTGGTGATAAAAGACCACACAGATCGGGAGGACCAAAAGAATATATACGGAACGGAAAAACAAAAATAAAACCAGCAGGAATAAAAGATCTGTCAAAACTTCTTTTGTTCTATCCGTTCCTGTTATCTTCATGCTGACAGGAATGTCAGTTTTAAAAAACTTCTTCAAAGATGCCACTGTAAATTCCCTTTCCTCTGTTCTTCAAACGATTTCCGGTCCACTCCAACAGCCCTTGTCTTTTCCCTGCAGAGATCTCTTCTTGGCCATGTTCCTGGTATTTAAAGAGCGGGCTCAGGTGGATGCTTCCGTCCTCGTACCCTAATACTTCCGTAATCTCAAGCACTTTTCTGCTTCCGTCTTTCATTCTTCCCAGATGAACCATCACATCCAGCGCGGATGCAATTTGGCTGCGGATCGCAGAGAGGGGCATTTCGGTTCCCATCAGAACCATCGTTTCCAGTCTGGTAAGCATATCTGCAGGCGAATTCCCATGACCCGTGGAAAGACTGCCGTCATGGCCTGTATTCATGGCCTGCAGCATATCTAACGTCTCTGCGCCGCGTACTTCTCCAACCACGATCCTGGTCGGGCGCATTCGCAGAGAAGTTCTGATCAAATCCCGGATCGTTACTTCGTTTTCTCCTTCCACATTTGC
>JAFWCK010000123.1 GCA_017536965.1 Lachnospiraceae bacterium
CACGGATATTGCCTTTTCCGTCAATTGGAAGACCTAGCGCGTCAACAACACGCCCCAGAAAAGCTTCACCAGCCGGAATACTGGCTGTTCTGCCGGTCCTGCGCACACTGCTTCCGGCAAGGATCTCTTCATCATCGCCAAAAATAATGCAGCCAATCAAAGACTCGGTCAAATCCAGTACCATTCCGCGGATGCCGCTTTCAAAGACCAGGATCTCGCCGTACTCTGCGTTTTCCAGACCTTTAATATGCGCGATGCCGTCACCGACTGTTATAACCGTTCCCTTTTCCGCCGGAAGTGCCTCTGCTTCCCAATCTGTCAAAGCATTCTTGATCAGCGGGATCAGCTCTTTGCCGGCATATTTCCGCTTATCCACAGAACGGGACAGCTGTTCATAAAGGCCTTCTCTGGTCCAGTCATAGATCTTCTCGCCTACCTTCAGCTGAAAGCCGTTGACGATAGAATTATCCTGGATCCATTCCAGTGATACATCCGGGCCGTACTCTCTATGAATAAATTCTGTAAATCTCTGTTCCTGCTCAAAAGATGGCGCTGAGGCAGAAAGAAGGACCGCTTTCATCTCACTCATTGTTCTTTCCCTCAGCTGCATCTAAGAAGCTGTCGAACGCATCCGAAGTGCTCTCAAAAATAGCCCTCTTCGCTGCATCTTTCGCCAGTCTCTCAATCTCTTCGCCCGTTTCCGCTACGATGCGGTTCCGCTCATCTTCCGCCTGCTGCTGTGCTTTGGCAATGATCTGTCCAGCCTCAGCCTGTGCCTGATCCAGACGCTCTTTTGCATGTGCGGATGCCTCTTCCAAAGCATGGCGGCGGATGTCTTCTGCCTCCTGATGTGCCTCCTGCAGTTTTGCTTCATATTCCGCTTTTTTCTGCTCGGAAGCTTCCAGATTGGATTTGGTCTTTTCTTCCATTTCCACATAACCGGCTTTCCGTTTATCCATAAACTTCTTGACCGGTTTATAGAGGAGCAGATACAGAACAAAGAACAGGATGGCAAAGTTCAGCAAGTGAAGCAGGATCTGTTGCCAGTCTATATTTAATGGAACTCCTGTCATGATTCTTCAACCACCTTTACAAAACGAATATGATCAAAATAGCAACGATCAAAGCATAAATAATTGCCGTCTCGATAAAGACCAGACCAAGCATCAGCGCGGTACGGATCTTTCCTTCCGCTTCCGGCTGGCGGGCAATGCCGTCTGCGGATTTACTGATCGCAAGTGCCATGGCAATTGCACCAGCTGCAGCAGCAAGACCCATTACAATTGCAGCTGCAATAGCCTTTGTGCTCTTCAGGCTGTCAGCAGAACTAGCCACCACTTCTCCGGCAGCTGCAGCTGCTTCCTCAGCATGAGTCGTGATGGAAAGCACGACCAGGCACAAAGCCAGCATAGCGGCAATGATACCTAAAACCGTAATTGTTTTTTTGCCTACCTTCGTCATTTCTTATAACCTCCTAAGCATTCGCTTTTTTCTTCTTTTCTTTTTTGACTTTTTCCGTCTTCTCCGTGACTTCACCAAAATACGTAGATGCCAGTGTCGTCAGAACGTAAGCCTGGATCAGGGCGTGCAGCAAAGTGAAAAGCACACCGACCAGTACAGGGATCACAAAACTCATCGCCATATAGTGATAAACAAGCTCCGTAACCAGCGCGCCGGAAAGCAGTGCGCCGAACAGACGGAAACTCATGGAGATCGGAAGGGAAAACTCTTTCAATCCTTTTAATAAACCCTTAAGACCGTTTCTTGCGATGCCGCCGCCCAGGATGACCAGGAACGTCAGTACACCCATGCAGATAGCGCCGTTGATATCGGAAAGCGGAGCCGGCAGGGAGATACTCGTTCCCAGCGTAGTCGATGCCTGCAGCCCAAACAGCTCAAACAGCGTACCGATGCAGATATACGTACCTGCTACAAAAATATAGCCGCCAATGAAACCGCTGCAGTGCGGAGAGTTCTCTTTCGCCATGTTGGCAAACAGCTCCACCGCCTGTTCCAGAAGCATCTGGAATTTGCCTGGGATCTCCTTGAATTTCGGAATCACAAAGATCCGGACAATAATGGCAAAAACGATCAGCACGCCGGAAACAATAAAGGCAGAGATCATCGCTGGATTGACTTCGATCAGCCCGAACAAATTGATCTTATACCGTTCATGAAGAACGCTGTCCTTCATGACCACGCCAATCTCCTCATGTCCGCCGCTCTTTGTCATCCCTGTGAGAATGATCCCGACGATCAGCGCCACAAAGATCACGGCAAAAATGATAATAAATCTTGTTAGTTTTTTCTTGTCCATAATTACATCCTTTTAACAGCTGTATATGATGTGAAAGTCAAGATGCACAAAGCTCCTGGTCGCTTTCGCATCATACGCAGCTGTAAAACGTTTTTATATTTATGAACAAAATATCTTGCAAGAGATCTTGCAAGATATTTCGTCTTGTAGGATTTCGATATTATACTACTATTTCAAAAAATTGTCAGCCAAATGATAGTTCAGACTATTTCTGCAGTTTGTTATAGACCATGCCGAAAATATCATCAGCCTTATTGCCTGCTTCATGGATCATCGTGAGCGTTTTCTCATTCAGCTGCTGCGCATATTCACGATCTTCCATACCCTTGGTGTTGATGAAAATGTTCAGGCTGGCTGCGAACATTGCGCCTTTGCAGATGGCAGCGCCGCACCCTGCATCACTGACAGCAAGTGCAGAACCCTTAGCAGCAAACTCGGCGATGATGTCGATAGCCTGTGCGCAGCACTCGATGATCTCCATCGGAACCTTGCATGCATCTTTGGAGCACTGCTCCAGCACCAGTTTCTTATGAGCCTTCTCTTCATCCGTCTCGCTCGGAAGACCGTATGCCTTGGACAGCGGCTCAAAACCAGCAGCATCCTCATCGATCAGCTCGAGGAAGCGTTTCTGCAGCGCATCCGATTTTGCCTTCAGTTCAATGATCTCATTCTCTACATCTGCATATTTTTTCTTCCCGACCGTTAAAGATCCAACCATATTGCCAAGCGCAATACCAATCGCACCGCAAAGCGCAGCAGCACCGCCGCCTCCCGGAACCGCCTCTTTGGAAGCTAAGACCTCAACAAAATCAGGTAACGTTTTTTGACTGATCATACTGTATCCCCTTTCAAATTCTGCAATTTATTTTTAGTATTTCCTTTTTAGAGTGCCAACATCTGCATTTTCGTAATACATGATGCACTGGCACTTTTTATTTTTCCCGGACGTTTCGCCGATTGGTTCTTTCGTCTTTGACACGCGCCGTCTTTTTTCTTAAGGCTTTCGAGTATTTTTCAAGGGATCAGCTCCGGACCACAAGTCCGAAGAGCTGATAGGAGTAGGGAGAAAAAAATCCATCAGGGATTTTTTTCGACTGCTCCGCCCGCAGAAAAATACAAGGAAGCCAATAGAAAAACAGGCGCGGGGAAGGACGAAAAACCAATCGGTAAAACGGCTGGCTTTGAAAAAGAAAAAGCCCGCAGCTTTTCAAAAATGCAGGTGGCAGGCTCTAAAAAGAGCCCTGCCACCTTATCATCACAAAACAATCGAATTAGAACAATCCGGAAATCTTACCAGTGTTGTCAACATCGATCTTCTCAGCAGCCGGAACCTTAGGCAGTCCAGGCATCTTCATGATCTCACCAGTCAGAGCAACAACGAATCCAGCACCAGCGGAAACAGTGACCTGACGGATCGTGATACGGAATCCTGTCGGACGTCCCAGTTTGGTCTGATCATCAGTCAGGGAGTACTGTGTCTTAGCCATACATACAGGCAGGTTGCCATAGCCAAATTTCTCGAGCTCATCGATTTCTTTAGCAGCCTTCGGTGCAAAGTCTACGCCGTCAGCGCCGTAAACCTTGGTAGCGATTGCTTCGATCTTCTCGCGGATCGGAAGGTTCTCATCATAAGCAAACTTGAATTCGTTCGGCTGCTCGCACAGACGTACAACTTCTTCAGCCAACTCGATACCGCCGTCGCCGCCTTTGCCCCAGACTTCGCTCATCTTAACGTTAACGCCAAGCTCTGCACATTTCTTTGTAACAAGCTCGATCTCAGCGTCTGTATCGTTGACGAATCTGTTCAGAGCAACAACTGCCGGAAGGCCAAATACCTTGGTGATGTTCTCAACATGTTTCAAAAGGTTCGGAAGACCTTTCTCCAGAGCTTCCAGGTTCTCTTTGCCGACATCAGCCTTCGGAACGCCACCGTTGTACTTCAGAGCTTTGATCGTAGCAACGATGATAACAGCGTCCGGACGAAGTCCTGTCAGACGGCATTTGATATCGATGAACTTCTCAGCACCGAGGTCAGCACCGAAACCAGCCTCTGTAACAACATAGTCACCAAAGTGCATAGCCATCTTTGTAGCCATAACGGAGTTACATCCATGAGCGATGTTAGCGAACGGACCGCCGTGGATGAATGCCGGAGTTCCTTCCAGAGTCTGAACCAGGTTTGGTTTCAGAGCATCTTTCAGAAGAGCGGTCATAGCGCCCTGTGCGTTGATCTGTCCTGCTGTAACAGGCTCACCTGCACGGTTGTATGCAACCACGATTCTTGCGAAGCGCTCTTTCAGGTCATCCAGTCCTGTAGCCAGGCAGAATGCTGCCATAACTTCAGATGCAACGGTGATATCAAAACCATCTTCTCTTGTGTAGCCGTTTGCTTTTCCGCCAAGTCCGTCAACAACGTTACGAAGCTGTCTGTCGTTCATATCTACGCAGCGTCTCCAGACGACACGTCTTGGATCGATATCCAGTGCATTGCCCTGATAGATATGGTTGTCGATCATTGCAGCCAGTAAGTTGTTAGCTGCGCCGATTGCATGGAAGTCACCTGTAAAGTGAAGGTTGATGTCTTCCATCGGAACGACCTGTGCATAGCCGCCGCCTGCAGCGCCGCCCTTGACACCGAATACAGGTCCTAAAGATGGCTCACGAAGAGCGATGACTGTCTTCTTGCCTAATTTGGAAAGAGCATCGCCAACACCGACCGTAGTCGTTGTCTTGCCTTCTCCGGCTGGTGTAGGGTTGATTGCAGTACAAAGGATCAGCTTAGCTTTCTTGCCGTCTTCACGAGGCTTAGCTAACAAGTTGTAGTCAACTTTTGCTTTGTATTTTCCGTAGTACTCAATATCGTCCTCTGTGAGTCCGATCTTTGCAGCGATCTCCCGGATATGCTGTGGTGTAGCTTCCTGAGCGATCTCAATGTCTGTCTTAAACTCTGCCATTTTTAACATTCTCCTTTTTATTATTATTTTTAATACTTGCTCTTTTTGTATTTCTTTATGTCACCGATCATGTAGAGGGAACCGAGCGCAACGATCACATCATCTTTCTGTGCCCGTTCAAACGCCTTGTCCACTGCATTGCCGATCGAATCATTGACAATAGAGAAAACACCTTTTTCCTGAATGACCCTTGCCAGATCCTCCGCAGATAAAGCACGCGGATTATCCGGGGTCACACACAAAACTTCTTTGGCCAGCGGCAGGATCTCATCCAGCATATCCGGATAATCCTTATCTGCCATAACACCAAAAATGAAAATCAGTTTTTTATCCTTGAAGATGCTGACCAGAGAGGACTTGGTCGCGCGGATCCCATGCGGATTATGCGCACCGTCCACAATGAACAGCGGATCACGATTGATCACCTCAAAGCGTCCCGGCCATTTGGTCCTGGCAAGACCAATCCGAAGTGCCTCATCACTGATATTCCAGCCGCCGTCACGCAGCGCCTCAACAACTTTCAGCGCCACTGCCACATTTTCCATCTGGTACGTGCCGATAAGTGGGATCGTAAGGCCCTTCATTTCTTTATAATCAAAGGTCTGCTGATCGATCGTCACACCTTTGAATATAACCTGCTTAGGCTCAGAAACAAACAATTTCGCATTCATTTCCCAGCATTTTTTGCGGATCACGCTGCTGACAGAATCCGCCTGTGAGCATAGAACGACACGGCAGTTTTTCTTGATGATGCCGGCCTTGGTTGCTGCGATCTTTTCGATCGTATCGCCAAGTTCCTCCGTGTGATCTAAGCCAATAGCCGTAAATACAGCGACCTCAGCAAAATCGATCACATTGGTGGAATCCAGTTCTCCGCCCATGCCGACTTCAAACACAACGATATCGCACTGATTCCGCTGGAAATAGACAAGTGAGATGGCGGTGTTCAGCTCGAACTCCGTCGGCTTATCTTCCATCGCATCCGCAAACGGACGGATATACGTGGTGATCTCTGCCAGTTCCTCATCAGAAATGTTGCAGTTATTGATCTGCATCCGCTCATTGAAGACTTCAATATAAGGTGAAGTGAACAGACCGACCTTATACCCCGCTTCAATCAGAACCGAGGAAAGGAATGCCGCTGTCGATCCTTTTCCGTTGGTGCCGGTAATATGGATGAACTTCAGGTCCTTCTGCGGATTCCCAAGCTTATCCATTAATTCCCGAATTCTTTCCAAGCCAAGCACAGAGCCTTTCCAATTGATACTGGCAATGTACTCCAAAGTCTCCTGGTAATTCATACTGATTTCCTTATTCTCTCAAAAATGCATCCATGGGATCTGTATGTATGTATTCCACTTTGCACTTTTTTTGATACAAAAATATAATATCCGAAGATATTGATACTTTCTATAATCATTTTACTCATTTTGGTATTTTTGTCCACTTATTTTCAGACAGGAAGATGCAAAAAGGACGCTCATTTGAGCGTCCCTTTTTGCTTGATACTTAAGGATCCGATATGCATTTTGCACATCTTCATCGAATTAGCCCTGTACTAACTTCTTAGCTGCCTCAGCTGCTGCAGCTGCGTCGTCTGTGTAGCAGTCAGCACCGATCTCATCAGCGAATTCCTGAGTAATAGGAGCACCACCGACCATGATCTTGAACTGGGAACGGTTCGGAGCTTTGTTTAAAGCTGCGACGGTGTCACGCAGAGATGGCATAGTTGTTGTTAACAGTGCGGAGCATCCAACGATGTTGACATCCGGATCAGCAGCTGCCTCGAGGAATTTCTCGATTGGAACATCAACGCCAAGGTCAACAACTTCGAAACCAGCGGATTCGATCATCATGATGACAAGGTTCTTACCAATGTCATGAAGGTCGCCTGCAACGGTTCCCATGACCATTTTGCCGATTGTTGCGCTGTTGCCAGCTCCCAGGTGAGGTTTAACAACATCAACACCCTTCTTCATAGCACGTGCTGCAACCAGCATTTCCGGAACGAAGATCTCGTTGTTTTTGAATTTCTCACCAACAACGCCCATTGCATCGATCATACCTTTGTTAAGGATCTCCATCGGGTCGATACCCTCATCAAGAGCTTCCTGAACTAACTGTGGAACGATCTTAGCTTTTCCTGTTTCGACTGCCTGAGCAAGTTCTTCGATTTTTGACATAATTTTGTCCTCCTATAAGATAAAAATTTTATATTAAGGCACCTGGCCTTATGGACAAATTAGTCAACCTTTTTTCAATCTCAGCTTTTTACAGGTCCGAATAACTCTTCTCTGTAAGCTGTGATATATTCCATACAGTAGTCATCCATGCCCAGAAGAGCTTCTGTAGCATAAACAGCACCGATCAGGTCTCTGTTCAGCGGATCGAAGATTGCGCTGTCAAGGCCGGCATTCATAGCCAGGACCATGAAGCAGAGGTTCACGATCTTTCTGTATGGAAGGTTGAATGAAATATTTGAAACCGCACCGGTGATGTGGATCGTCGGGTACTGCTCTTTGATCTTTGTCATCACCTCAGCGAGGTTTGCCATAGCATCATCGGTTGTGCAAAGCATTTCAACCAATGGATCAATGTGGAGACGGCTAGGATCGATGTTGTACTTCTTAGCCTCTTCCATAATATGATCAAATACTCTAAGTCTGTCAGCTGCGCTCTTTGGAATACCTGTGTCATCACAGCAAAGAGCTACGCATTCCCACTTAGTATCAGCGATTACCGGGAAGATCTTAGCGATCTTGTCACCTTCGCCGGAAACAGAGTTTACAAGGCCTGGCTTGTTGCAGAACGGCAGAGCGCCAAGGATGGAATCCGGGCTCGGGCTGTCCACTGCGATCGGAACATCAGTAACTTCCTGAACAAGGTCGATCAGCCAATGTAAAACTTCTACTTCTTTATCTTCATCAACAGATGCGCAGACATCAATGTAAGTTGCGCCTGCATCAGCCTGTTTTTTAGCAAGATCTCTGATCCAGTCAGCGTTTCTTTCTTCGATAGCTTTTGCGACCGAAGGAATGGAACCATTAATTTTTTCCCCAATAATAATCATTTTTGTTTTCCTCCTGTGTGTTGATGGTAGAACACATACATACAAGCTAATTCTATTATAGTTTTTGTTATAAATCTATAACTTTTTTGACCAAAATTATAAAAAATATTTGTGGCTTTTTGGTTATTCTGCCCTGCGCTCAAATGCCGGAAAATGGATAAAGCTCCTGCGGTGGATATCCAGCATTCCATACTCTTTAATAGCCTCAATATGCGCCTTCGTGCCATACCCTTTATGAGAGGCAAATCCATATTCCGGATAAAGCTTGTCATACTCGTACATGATCCTGTCCCTGGTCACCTTGGCGATAATGCTGCCCGCCGCAATAGATACGCTTTTGGCATCTCCTTTGACAATGCCCTCCTGCGGGATCAGGATCTTTGGAATTGTCACGGCATCGGCCAGAATATAATCCGGCTGCGGATCCAGAGCAGCGATAGCTTTCTGCATCGCCAGAAAGGTTGCCTGCAGGATGTTGATCTCATCGATCACTTCCCGCTCCACGATCCCGACACCTACGCTGACGGCTTTCTCCATGATCTCGTCATACAGCGCTTCCCGCTTCTTTTCAGAAAGCTTCTTGGAATCATTCAGGTACAGGATCTCCCGTTCCGGATCATCCAGAGAAAGGATCACGGCACCGGCGACTACCGGTCCGGCAAAGGGGCCTCTTCCTGCCTCATCCACGCCGCAGATCAGATGGCAGTCCGGATGCGCTCTCTCGTAGACCTTCATGCCTTCGATGCGCTCCCGCTCCAGCCGCAGTTTTTCTGCTTTTTTTTGCTCAGCTTCTTGCTTTTTTGTCATGAAGCAATATCCTCATCTTTGATATCCGACAGGTCGACAGAGATCAGCGTGGAAACACCCTTCTCCTGCATCGTAATACCGTACAGACGGTCTGCTGCCTCCATTGTGCCTCTTCTATGTGTGATCACGATAAACTGCACTTCATTGGACAGTTTATGCAGATACTCGGCAAACCGGGTGATGTTTGCATCGTCCAGTGCAGCCTCGATCTCGTCCAGGATACAGAACGGAGACGGTTTCAGGTTCTGGATCGCAAACAGTACAGCGATAGCTGTTAAAGCCTTCTCACCGCCGGACAGCTGCAGCATGTTCTGCAGTTTCTTTCCAGGTGGCTGGGCGATGATAGAAATGCCGGCATCCAGCACATCCACATCTTCTTCCAGTTCAATGCTTCCAGTTCCGCCGCCGAACATCTCCTTAAAGACTTTGGAGAACTCTGCACGGATCTTCTTGAACTCTGTATTGAACTGGGTCCGCATCTGCTTATCCAGATCCCTAATGATCTTGACCAGGTCGGCTTCTGCCTTCTGCAGATCCTGATACTGGTTGGTCAGGAAATCATAACGTTCTTTGACTTCTTTGTATTCATCGATCGCGCCGACATTGATCACGCCAAGACCGCGGATGGATGCTTTCAGCTCGTTGATCTTATCGCGCATTTCCTTGACATCGGTCAGGGACTCATCCCTGAGCGGCAGTGCGTTGTTATAGGTCAGCTCATACTCATCCCAGATATAGCTGGATCGGTTTTCAAACCGCTCTTCCAGTTTCTCCCGGGAGGAGTTCAGACGGAAGACTTCTTTATCCAGATCAGCGATCCGCTCAGAATACTCTTCCCGTTTATCAATAAAGCCTTTATGGGAACCAGTCTGCTCTTCCTTTGCGGCCTCTACTTCATCCAGGTGGGCAAGAAGTTCTTTCTTATCAACTTCTGCCTGTTCCAGAGTCTGACGGATCTTTTCGATCTCTTCCCGTTTCTCATCCATACCCCGGATAGACGCCGTACGGTTTGTCTCCAGGGTGGTTTTATCATTGTTTAATTTTTCGATCTCATTTTCCAGACGGATAATGGAATTTGTCAGGAAACTATTCTGTTCCACCAGTCTGGAATGATCGACACGCATATTCTGCGCGATCAGAAGTTCTGCAGCTTCCTGCTCACGGAGCTTCACCTGCTTCTCTTCCAGAGCCAGAATCTCTTCTTTGATCGACTCGTTCTCTTTCTGGTTGGAATCCAGCTCGGAATCCAGAGACGTGTTCTCATTCTGGATGGATCCGGTCTGCTCTTCGATCTGCGCATTTTCCTTATTGATATTCTCAAAGGTTCCCTGGATTTCTTCTTTTCTTGCGTTCGCTGCGTCCAGATTGATCTTGATCGTATTCAGATAGATCCGGCTCTCCTGCAGCAGGGCACGCAGATCTGCGATCTCTTTATCCAGGTTCTCCTTGCGGAGCGTTACCATATCAATATCTTTCGCATAAGCTTCCTGCTTCTGCGTCAGTTCTTTCAGGGAGTTCTCCAGTTCCTCGATCTCTCTTCTTCTGCTCAGAAGATTGGATTTATTCTTAAATGCGCCGCCAGTCAGAGAACCTCCGCGGTTTAAGAGTTCGCCCTCCAGGGTGACGATGATCAGGGAATAATTGTATTTTCTTGCAAGGGCGAGCGCGTTGTCGATGTTATCCGCCACCACGATCCGGCCTAACAGATATCTGGCCACACCCTCGTATCTTTCTTCCACATTGACCAGGGAGCTTGCCAGTCCCAGCACACCATGCTCAGACAGCACCGCCTCGTTTCTAAACTCCTCCCGTCCGGTCACAGCCTTTAACGGCAGGAACGTAGCACGTCCAAACTTATTTGCTTTCAGATAAGCGATCGCATCTTTGGCGGTTGCTTCTGTATCCGTAACAATGTTCTGGATGTTGCCGCCCAGCGCCGTCTCGATCGCAATCTCATATTTCTTATCGACCTTGATGATATCCGCAACAACACCATGGATACCGGTCTTCTTTTCTTTCAGCTTCATGACCTCACGGATGCTGGAGCCGTAGCCCTCATACCGTTCAGTGATATTGCGCAGGGAATCCAGACGGGCTTCATTTGCCGTGTACTGTGTCTTGGCATCGCCCAGTTCTCTGTTCAAACGGGCGATATCCTGATCTGCCTCACGCAGATCATTTTCGCGGGCTTGCACATCTTCCGTTAAGGAAGACTCCTGCTCCTTAGCCTCCTGGAATTCTTTCTCCAGGCTTTTGACTTTTTCTTCCTGCGCGGTGCGGTCAGATTCTGATTTTTCCAGATCCTGCGTCAGTTCTTCCCGGCGCTTGATCATCTGCTCCATCATCGTCTCCAGACGCTCCCGGCGGGCATTGATGGTACCCTTCGCATTGACCAGTTCGATCAGCCGCTCTTTCTTCTTTTCAATCTCCTGCCGGATCTCTTCGCTCTCATTCTGGACCATCAGGACCTTGCTGTCCTGATCATTTGCCGCAGAAAGCGCTTTGGTCAGAGCTTCCTGATTGTCTGCTTTATCCTTGGTCAGAGCCGCTTTATCTTCCTCGGCTTTCTGGATCGCCTCCGTGATCTCTTCATGACGCTCACGGTAGCGGCTTTCTGCTTCATTGGCAGAATTGATCTGCTCTTCATACACCTTGATCTGGCCCAGCATGCTCTCTTTTACAATATCGCCCTGGGAGATCTTGGTGCGGATGCTGCTGATCTCTTCATCCAGCTGATGGATGGTCTCGCTCAGCTTCTCGTATTCTTCTTTTGCAACTTCATACTCTGCCTTGGAACGTTCCAGATCTTCAGAAGCGATCCGTTCTTTCTCTACCAGCTCACGGATCTTCGTCTTTGTCTCTCCATTCTCATACAGGAACAGGTTGATGTCGTACTTCTTCAGTTCATCGCGGAAACGGACATACTTATCCGCTGCTTCACTCTGCCGGCGCAGCGGTCCCACCTGCCGTCCCAGCTCGCTTAAGATGTCTTTTACGCGGGACATATTGAGGCGTTCGTTTTCCAGCTTCCTCAGTGCGATCGTTTTTCTCTTTTTATATTTAACAATACCGACGGCTTCATCAAACAGCTCCCGGCGTTCTTCTGGTTTGCCCTGCAGGATCTTATCGATCTGACCCTGTCCGATGATGGAATAGCCTTCTTTACCGATACCGGTATCATATAAAAGCTCCTGCACATCACGCAGACGGCAGATACTGCCATTGATCATGTACTCACTTTCTCCGGAGCGGAAAACGCGTCGGGAGATCGTGACCTCATCAAACTGCAGTTTTAATTTGTGGTCGGAGTTATCCAGTGTAATGGAAACAAACGCAAAGCCCAGCGGCTTGCGGTTAGCCGTTCCTGCAAAGATGACGTCCTCCATGCGGGAACCACGTAATTGTTTGATCTTCTGTTCGCCCAGGACCCAACGGACCGCATCAGCCACGTTGCTCTTTCCTGAACCGTTCGGCCCTACAATGCCTGTGATCCCGTCCGGAAAGTCAAACACGATCTTTTTTGCGAAGCTCTTAAAGCCCTGGATCTCTATACTTTTTAGATACATGTCTACCTCTACTTCTGTTCAGTCTGAATTTTCTCGATCGCCTGCTGCGCGGCTGCCTGCTGCGCGGCTTTCTTGGAATGACCGCTTCCTCTTCCCATCTCCAGATCATTCAAGAAAACGGCGATCTCAAAGATCTTATCATGTGCCGGTCCCTTTTCGCCTACCAGTTCGTACCGCAATGTCTTATTGCCGTCTTTCTGGGTAAGCTCCTGCAGCTTTGTCTTTGCATCAAAGAAAAGCTTCTTGTTCTCCAGCCCTTTGATCAGATGTTCGTGAATAAAGCGGCGGGTGATCTCTTCATCTTTAGAATCCAGATAAATGGCTGCAACAAGCGCTTCAAATGCGTCCGATGTAATAGACGCGCGCTCCCTGCCGCCGGAATGAGACTCCCCTTTTCCCATACGGAGATATTCCCCCAGTCGGATCTCTTTTGCGCATTCAGCCAGACTTTTTTCGCAAACCATGGAAGCCCGAAGCTTCGTCATGTCACCCTCGGGGAAACTGTGATACTTGTTAAATAAATATTCGCTAATGTACAGCTCGATTATAGCGTCACCAAAAAACTCGAACCTTTCATTATCTTCCAATGAAGTGTCCTTGTATTTGTTCTCATTGACATAAGAACTATGAGTCAGCGCTGTTTTAAGATACTCTTTATTGGTGAAGTTATAACCGATGACATTTTCGAGATCGGTTATATTGGCCATTATTTCACGGCATTGCGGATCGCTTCCGCTGCATCTCCAACGGTGACGATCGATTCTGCCTGGCTGTCGTCAATGGTAATATCAAATGCATCTTCGATACTGGTGATGATCTCGAAGATATCAAGGGAATCAGCGCTCAGATCATCGATAAACCTGGAATCGGCTGTGATCGTATCCGGATCAATGTTTAAGACTTCTGCAATGATCTGCTGTAATTTTTCAAACTCCATCTTATTCCTCCTGTTTTGCTGGTTCGGACGATTCTGCAGGTTCCGCCTGTTTTTCCTCTTTCGGCTGTTTGGCCGGTTCTTCCCCTGCTTTCTGGTCCGTTATATTTTCCGCGATCTTGCCAACAATATCTGCAGCCACAAAGGCCTCACACTGCAGGATCGCGTTTTTGATCACCGCTGCGCTGGAATTTCCGTGAGGCTTGACCACCAGGTTTTTCAGGCCCAGCATCGGCGCACCGCCATAAGCATCACTGGAAAAATCCTTCAGCATATTTTTCAGGTCACTCTTGATCAGAAGTGCTCCGATCTTGGTCTTGGTGCTGCTCATCAGCACGTCTTTGATCTTATGGATCAGCGCGGTCGAAACGCCTTCATACATTTTCAGGATCACGTTTCCGACAAATGCATCGCAGACGACCACATCCACATCTCCCTCCGGGATTCCGCGGCTTTCCACGCTGCCGACAAAATTGATACTGTCACATGCCTTCAGAAGCGGGAAGGTCTCCTTGACCAGAAGATTTCCTTTCTCTTCTTCCTCTCCGATGTTGACAATACCGACCTTCGGATTCTTTACTCCGACAATATGTTCCATATAAATGGAACCCATCTGGGCAAATTGAAGAAGCATTTCCGGTCTGGCGTCTGCATTGGCACCGCAGTCGATCATCAGGACCGGACCTTTTAAGGATGGCATGACAAACGCCAGCGCCCCTCTCTGGATCCCGCGGATCCTGCCGACGATCGTCTGTCCGCCGACTAAAAGCGCTCCGGTGCATCCGCAGGAAATAAAAGCATCTGCTTCTTTGTTGCGGACGGAGAAAAGTCC
>JAFWCK010000017.1 GCA_017536965.1 Lachnospiraceae bacterium
GATTTGTTGAAATGAATTATATCACAACCTAATCTGTTTCTATTAAACAAGTTTCACTTGAGTGTATGTTATAATTAATAATAAGAATCCATTTATTGTATAAAAAGGAACATAGAAACAATGACTAACAAAGATCTACTGCGCATTGCGATGGCGCAGTCTGCAGCTGATATAGGATGCCGTCCGGACGACTTCCTTGCAGATAATAATGTGGTCGTTCCATTTCAGCTTAACGCAGATGCTAAGAAATACTATAAACTCCCTATCGCCTGTAATCTTGTTTCATATGGCAATAACATTGTTGCAGCGGCAGCAGACGATGTCTCTGACATTGTAAAAGAATACATAGGGAAATTTGAGTTTTATCATTGCTTTGAAACGCCAAACATGCATTGGCTTAATGAGCGGCTTGCCTCAAAAGGCTATGCCGTCTGCTTTATGGCTGAATATTATCTTCCGAATCTGAGCAGACTATCGGAACAGCCTTGTTCATACACTCTGAGGACATTGGAAAAAGATCAGTTTGAAGGGCTGTATCTTCCCAAATGGTCAAACGCCTTATGCCGCGACCGAAAAGAATTAGATGTGCTTGGTGTAGGGGCATACGATGGAAATAAACTGATAGGATTAGCCGGTTGTTCTGCTGATGCCAAAGAAATGTGGCAGATAGGGGTAGATGTTCTTCCGGAATACAGAAGAAGAGGAATCGCATCTGCCATCACATCAAAACTGGCAATAGAAATACTTTCACGCAATAAGGTACCATTCTATTGTTCAGCCTGGTCAAATATTCGATCTGTCAGAAATGGGATCAAAAGCGGATTCATCCCTGCATGGGTGGAGATGACAGTAAAACCAGTTGATGTGGTAAATGAGCTGAATTTGTAACCGTCTGAAAGCGGAATCCCATAAAGAAGAGCTTACCAGAAGGAGAAATGATGAAAGTCAAAATTGCATTGCTGCAGCTGCTGCCGGAAAAGGATATGGCCGGGCAGCTGAAGAAAGGAAAAATAGCCTGCATAAGGGCAAAGGAAACAGGTGCAGATATTGCTCTGTTTCCGGAAATGTGGAGCGACGGATATGCTCTTCCACAAGAACGTGCAGAATTGGATGCGCTGTCAATTGATGCGGACAGTGAATTTGTCTGCGCTTTCGGAAAGCTTGCCGGTGAACTGCAAATGGCCATCGGCATCACCTTCCTTGAAAAACATGAGCCGAAACCACTCAATTCCATGATCCTGTTTGACAGAAACGGAACAGAACGGCTGCACTACTCCAAAGTTCATACCTGTGACTTTGATCTGGAAAAAGTGTTATCCTCCGGGGACGATTTTTATGTAACGGACCTGGATATCGGCAAAGGCACTGTAAAAATCGGTTCGATGATCTGCTTTGACAGAGAGTTCCCGGAAAGTGCAAGGATCCTGATGCTCAAAGGGGCAGAAATCATTCTGGCGCCTAATGCCTGTCCAATGGAGATCAACCGCTTGTCTGCCCTGCGCACCCGCGCATATGAAAATATGCTGGCTGTTGCTACATGCAATTATCCAAAAGGCCAGCCGGACTGCAATGGACATTCCACCGTTTTCGATGGAGTCGCATGGCTGGAAGATGAACCTGATGTACGTGATATGTGCATTCTGGAAGCATCGGAAGACGAAGGGATATACCTTGCAGAAATAGATATGGATATGCTCCGGGCTTACCGCAAGAAAGAAGTAATGGGCAGTAAATACCGGCATCCGGATAAATATGGTATGATTAACCAACAATAAACAAAGGAGAATGTATCATGGAAAAGATTCACACAGAGAAAGCACCTGCTGCAGTCGGACCGTATTCCCAGGCAATGGTGGTGAACGGACTTGTCTATACTTCCGGACAGATCCCACTGGATCCTGCAACAGGAGAGCTGGTTGGAACAACCATTGAAGAACAGGCAGAACAGGTCATGAAGAACCTTGTTGCCATTCTTGAGGCAGCTGGGACAAAATCGGAAAAAGTCGTAAAGACGCTCTGCTTCCTTACGGACATGAATGACTTTGCTGCCTTCAACGAAGTCTATGCCAAATACTTTACAGAGAAACCTGCAAGATCCTGTGTAGGGATTTCGTCCCTGCCAAAGGGTGCCATTTGCGAAGTGGAAGTAATCGCGGAGCTTTAATTCAAGATCACTGCAGATCGTGTTCCATCCGCTCGATGACTTCGTCCTGAATGGCTGGTGTCAGCCTTGTAAAATAAGCGCTGTAACCTGCTACTCTTACGACGAGTTCTGAATGATCATCCGGATGCACCTTTGCATCTTCCATCTCTTCTCTGTCAACAACATTGAACTGAATATGCTTGCCACCATGCGTCAAAAAGATTTTGATCATGCTGGCAAGTTTTTTCAGGTCCTCTTCTGTCTTCATGGCAGAAGGATGGAACTTCATGTTCATGAGTGTTCCCTGATATGGATCCTGATCTACACGCATTGCACTTTGTAAAACTGCAAGCGGTCCATGTGTATCCGTTCCGTGATCCGGAGACAGTGATGCATCTGCCAGGATCGTTCCGCCTTTTCTTCCGTCTGGTGTTGCGCCCGTAACTGCTCCGCCCGGCTGATGCGCAGAAATAGAAATGGCATTCGGTTTCAGTGAATCGCCATATACACATGGCAGACTAAGGCAGGTATCTGCATGAAGCTTGTAGACTTCTGCAACCATCTCATCCACTTCAGGGATATTATTTCCATATTTCGGCTGAGAGGCAAAATCTTTCTGCATCGCTTCGTAGCCGACCCAGTCTGCATCAAGTGCCTCCATCAGCTGCTTCATCGTATATTTTTTCTCATCAAATACCAGCTTGCGGATCGCATAAAGGCCGTTTCCGGTATTGACGCCTCCAACGGCTCCAAGCACAGCACCATTCTCAAACGTGAACCGGCGGTTGTACATATCCTTGCCAACTTTTACGCCGTCTTTCATTAAGCTGGAGCGGAACACATCCGGGAAAAGATCCCGCTCTGCGATCAGCTCCACGTTGATCCGTTCGTTTGCCATCCGCATCAGGTGACGGATCTCATCATAAATAGCATCCTTCACTTCTTCAAAGGATTTCATCTGTGTCACATCGCCAACAGGTTTTCCCACCATTTCCTGCGTATAACGGCAAAAGCCATTATGCAGTGCGATATCCATAGCCTGCGGTATGATAAAGAAGCAGCAGACCTGTGTACGTGTTACAGCCTGTACGTTTCCGTCAACACAGCCAGTGCAGCACCAGTCTCTTGCTTCTTCCAGTGTCAGTGCATTCTGCGGGTTCTGTTTGGTGAAGAAATTGATATAGCTCTCATCTCCGACAAAGGCAGGCATTCCAATTCCGGTACGGACACACTCCAGTGCCTTTACCATAAAACGTTCCGGCGTATTCTCATGTACACGGATCGTAAGCGTATGGTGAGGAGTATGCGTTTCCTTTGCGGCTTCTATTAAAAGATAGCTGAGTTCATTTGTGGCATCACTTCCGTCAGCCTTAACTCCGCCGATCGTCCAGTTATACCATTTTGCCATGCCGGCATTTTTCGCACGGTTCGCCTGTCCGGAAACACGATTGATCTTCATGCATTTGATCCGGAGGATCTCCAGTAATTCCAGCACCTTATCATCAGTAATCGTTCCGCTTTCAATATCCCGTTTATAGAACGGATACATATACTGGTCAAATCTTCCGGCGCTGGTCGTCGGGCTTGGGCAGCACATTAAAAAGGTAAACCAGAAACTCTGCAGCGCCTCATAAAATGTATCTGCAGGTTCATACGGAACCTTACGGCAGATCCGTGCCATCTCCGTAAGTTCTGCCCGGCGGGTCTCATCCGGCTCTTTTTCCGCCATCTCTTCCGCAAGGTCGGCATAGCGGTTTGCAAAACGGACCCAGGCTTCAAACACAATAACCACGCCTTCCCAAAAAGCGCGCTTCTCCATGATATCCGGTTCTTCGTAGCGAATATTTTTCAGGTTCTCTTTTGCTTCTGCGATAATGCTCTTGGCACCTTCGTTCAGGATCTTTGCATAATCGATCGTAACGAGCGCAAACCCCGGGCCGAGCCCGTATCCTGACATCGCAAAACCTCCGCCGGATCCGCCTTTTTTATCCTTCCACGGAGGGAGGATGGTTCCGGATTTCATAAACGGCCACAGACGTTCATTCTGTCCCAGCGATTTCCCCATCTCTTCCACAAGATTACTGTTCGCCGAATTCCCGGCAAAACGTTCATTGAGCCGATAGAGTTCTTCTTCATCTTCCGGAGTGATAGTATAGATCTCACTTTTCAGCGACTCTACTTCATCCTTGGTCCAAACGCCGTACTCATACTGCATCTCCAACCCGAAAGGCTTGGATGCCCCGCTGCCGCAAAGCAGGTCTTCCGGCTCAATAAAGATGGTAATGTTGTCTAATATATTTGCATGCAGCTTTGACCGGCGCAGCAGCATTGGCTCGCCTCCGGTCTTTTCCAACGATTCGTTTGCAAGGCGAAACAGTTCCACGCACAATGGATATTTGCTGATACGCAATGCTTCTTTCATTCGCTGCACTCGGCCTGTCATAGGAGTTCCTCCGTTTTGTTTTTTATTATCTTCACCCTACCACTTCGAAGTGGCAATTTCAACAGAATTCCCTGTCTCCCATCCTTATATCGTGATAGAATAATAGAAAGTTTTGGGAGAAAAAAGCATGGATGAAGCAGCATTAAGAAATGTTCGTGGAACTATTTTTAATATCCAGCATTACAGCATTCACGACGGTCCTGGTATTCGCACGAATGTCTTTTTAAAGGGCTGCCCGCTCCGCTGCTTATGGTGCTCCAATCCGGAATCCCAGAAGCCGGTTCCGCAGCTGATGTTTCGTGCGGACCGCTGCACGGGATGCGGTGCCTGTATTTCATCCTGCCCTTCTTCCGCAATCTCTCTTGTGGATCAGCGCATCCAAAATGACCGGTCGCTTTGCACCGGATGCGGCGCCTGTGCTGCGGTTTGTCCAAACGAGGCTCGTGAGATCATAGGAACTTCAGTGACAGCTGGGGAAGTCTTTGATGAAGTTGCGCAGGATGAGCTGTTCTATGCAAAAGACGGCGGTGTGACCCTGACCGGCGGCGAGATGCTGGCTCAGCCTGCTTTTTCTGCTGCCATTCTGCAATTATGCAGACAGGCAAAGATCCACACGGCAATAGAAACCTGTGGTTTTGCTGACTGGTCTGCCCTGGAAGAGGTGCTGCTGTATACCGACCTGGTATTATATGACCTGAAAGAAATGAATCCGGCACTGCATCGCAAATATACCGGCGTTGATAACAACCAGATCCTGGAGAACCTGAAAAAGATTGATGACCAGATGGCTCTTGAAATCTGGGTCCGCGTTCCGCTTATTCCAGGATACAATGATGACAAAGAAAACCTTCTAGCCACTGCTCGTTTTGTGAAAGAGAATCTGCACAAGTGCACACAGATCCATCTTCTTCCGTTCCACCGTTTGGGTGAAGGGAAATACGAACAATTGGAAAATGAACCGAATGGCTTTAGCAGCACCGTACCGGAAGACTCCTATATGGAATCACTTCGGGATTATGTCCGGAGTTTCGGTCTGGACTGCAGATAAGAAAGGCGGCGCAAACGATGAATGATAATACCACTCCTCTTTCCGCAAATGAATACGATGCCGAGATCAATAAAACCATACCTTTTTACAGTACCTTTTATGAGCAGACGATAGACGTCATTACGCAGTGTAATTTTCCATCCATCCACTGGCTCGACTTAGGATGCGGCACCGGTGCTTTGGAGGAACGCGCCTTGTCATATTTTCCAACTGCCTCCTTTGTCCTGGTCGACCCTTCCGAAAAGATGCTGGACCAGGCAAAGAATAAGCTTGCTGCATATGATTTCAAATATATCTGCGGAAAGTCAACGGATATCAGTTTTGATGAAGAATTTGAAGTTGTTACGGCTATCCAGTCCCATCACTATATGTCCGCAGAGGAGCGGGAATGCGCCGTAAAAAAGGTGTTTCATGCCTTGAAAAAGGATGGCATCTTTGTATGTTTTGAAAATGTGGTTCCGTCTGACGAAACAATCAAGAAAAGTGAATTGCTCCGTTGGGGACGTTACCAGCAAAGACAGGGAAAAACCGCAGAAGAAGCACTGGCGCATAACGCAAGATGCGGTGTCAGCTATTTCCCGTTAACAGTAGATGAACATATCAAACTATTAAAAAAGACCGGCTTTCACGCTGTCCATGTCTTTTGGGTCAGTTATATGCAGATGGGCATTTACGCCATTAAGTAAGAATGGCGGTTTTCTGCGGAGCGTATTTCCTGCTTTATAGAAAAGATAAGGGCTGATATTAAATCTCGATACTGGTTCCCGGAATCTGCACCAGACAGTTGACGCCGGCTGCCTCACAATATTTTGCAAGTTTATAGAATACGACTTCCGTCTTTTCTACAAGACGCGGCATGCCTGTGACAGGCTTTGTCAGCGGGGAAAAGAAATTGTCCCAATGCACCGGGATCACCAGCTTTGGCTCCAGCTTATCGATCGTCTCTTTATAAAATGTTTCTTCCATTGCAGCATCCGCTTTTTGAAGACCTGCCACTCCTAGGAATAAAACATCTGCTTTATAGCCGTCCATCTGCCCCTCAATATAGTTGAAGCTTGGGCGGATCATAAAGCGCTTTCCCTCTGCTTCTACGTAAAAGTCATAAGAGCCGCCCTCTTTGTAATCACGAAGGTGCGCAGGCTGGCGAAGAGGTTTATCGATGGTCTGCCCCAAATCGTTATTCAGCGCCGTAGGCTTGGAATGAATGGACGGGATAACCTTGATACGATAATTGCCAACCTCATAGGTTTCATTGGCTGCAAATTCTACTAAACGATCTTCCGGCACATCGCCGCCGCGCGCCACATTCATTGTAGAGCTGGCGCCGTAGATCACCGCATTACACTGATTGGCAATATAAGGTGCATCCATTACATGATCATGATGAGAATGAGATACAAAGATCGCTTTCAACCGGTCTATGTGATGCAGTTTCAGCTTTTCATCTACGACCTGTTTATCCGTCGACTCGCTCGACGAGGAAATATATTTCATCAGAGATGGCCTGGTCATATGTGCGTCAAAGAAGATCTGATCCTTGCCGTCATCAAACAGTAATGTAGTTGTTCCAAAAAATGTTACTTTCATTTTATGCACCTTTCTATTGATTCGTTTCGGGTATAATCGCCTTTCCCATCATACTCTTTGGAACGCCTTATTTCCAGTCTTTTTATAGACAGCGTCATTCACAGCTGATAAACTTCACGTATGCATGCATCACGTCAAAAATCTTATATCATGCTGATCACTTCGCTGGTCATTTTCGGAACGATCGGGATCTTTCGCAGATACATTCCGCTGTCCTCTGCTCTCATCGCGTTTTTCCGGGGACTGATCGGTGCGCTTTCTTTATTTCTGATCACTTTGCTTCTGAAAAAAGAAAAGTGGCAGCGGATCGGCGCCAAAAAGTTTATTGGTCTGGTGATCACCGGCGCATTTATCGGCATCAACTGGATCCTGCTTTTTGAGGCTTTTAATTTCACCACTATCGCCAAAGCAACACTTTGTTACTATCTGCAGCCAACTATCGTACTGCTTACTGCACCGATCTTTTTAAAAGAAAAACTGACGTTGAAAAAGATCCTCTGCGCGATTGCCGCTCTTGTTGGCATGGTGCTGGTTTCCGGCGTCCTGCGTGCCGGCGGCACACAGTCAGGAGATTTTAAAGGCGTTCTGCTGGCGCTCGGCGCCGCCTGTCTTTACGCAGCCGTTATCATTCTGAACAAAAAGATCACGGACGTGAATATCTATCAAAAGACCACGATCCAGCTGTTTTTTGCCGGCGTGGTCCTGCTTCCATATTTATTGATAACCGGGGATTTTAAGAATCTGACACTGAACGCAAATACTGTGATCCTGCTTCTGATCGTCTGCATCATCCACACCGGATTGGCGTACGCGCTCTATTTTGGCAGTATGACAGCGTTAAAGGCACAGACCATCTCATTGTTCAGCTACATCGATCCGATCGTTGCTATGGTCGTTTCCGCTGTTATATTGAAAGAATGGATCACGTGGGAAGGCATCATCGGCGCCGTGCTGATCATCGGCTCAGCTATCGTCAGTGAGTATGAGCGCAAGTAACCTCAACGCTTCCTGGTATGACTGATCACATACTGGTAACGTGCCAGTACGGAATCAGTGACTTTATCCCATGGAACAGGAAGGGTCTTCTTTGCATTATCTCCGACTGTCTTTCGCAGATTGTTGTTGTCCAAAGCCGCCCGGATCACCTTTGCCAGATCAACCGGATCATCTTTGCACAAAAATCCGTTCTCACCGTTCTTAATGCCTTCTGAAGCGCCGCTTTTGCGCACTGTGATAGATGGCGTACCTACCGCTGCCGCCTCTCGTACCACTAATCCAAAGGTGTCATAAAGCGATGGAAATACAAATAGATCCGCATTGGAATACAGCGCCATCTTAACGGATGTATCGCTGATAAATCCGGTCAGGATCACTTTGTCCGCAATGCCAAGTTCCTGCGCCAAAGCGCTGATCTCTTTTTCGTGAGGCCCTGCACCCGCTAGAACAAGCCGATAATCCAAATCCAACAGAGCTGCCGCAAGCAGGATGCACCGAATGTTCTTTTTCCAGTTCATCTGTCCTACATAAAGAAGGACTGGATGTCCATTGAGGCCATACTGCTGACGGATCTCTTTTTTTATCTTAGCATTCACTTTGACAACATCCGTGCCATTGCTCATGACCTTGACCGGGCGGCTGCATCCATAGTCTTTGATGGTCTGTGCGGAAGATTTGCTGACTGCCCAGACTTCATCACACTTATTGTAGAATCCGCCAACGTACTTGGACCCAACTGTCGCCAGCGGTTTGATGCCGGTCATCTCCAGAATGTCATCATAGTAGTTGGAATGAAAGGTGCCAATCACGGGTACCTTGTGATTCTGTGCATATAAAAGCCCTGCCTGTCCTGCCGTGAAAGGCGTGTGTACGTGGATCAGATCCGCCTCGATCATGTTCAGCCTTGACTGGCAGTTGGCATCCAGCGCCGGCAGGCCGGCACGGTAACTCTTTAGTTTTGCAAGATTAAATCCTATATAATCGATGATCTCGAACGGAAGATTGCCGCGGTATCCGGTATCCGTCTGCGGTGCGACCACATAGACCTCATGCCCCTTTTTTGCCATGGTCAGAGCATATTGATAGACAACGTTTCCAACCCCGTCTGTGACTGGTATAAATGAATCTGTAAATTGAATGATCTTCATGATAATAGATGATTATAACTTGTTGTCAATGCCGTTAATCCTGAAACAGATCTGTGCTGAAATAACGCTCGCCAGTATCCGGAAGGACCGTTACAATACGTTTGCCTTTGCCCAGCAGTTTTGCCATACGCAGTGCTGCGCAGACATTTGTCCCGCTGGAGATACCGCAGAGAATTCCTTCTTTGCGCACCAGATCCCTGGTTGTATTCAGCGCTTCCCCATCCGTCACGATTGCGATATCAGAATAGATCTGAAGATCTAAGATCTCCGGGATCAGCCCGTCTCCGATACCCATCTGGATATGAGAGCCTATTGAGCCGCCGGAAAGAATTGCCGCATGCGCCGGCTCGACCGCCCAGATCAAAATGTCCGGATTGGCCTCTTTTAATACCTTTCCGATGCCTGTGATCGTACCGCCAGTGCCGATGCCCGAGCAGAAACCATCAACAGGTCCTTCTGCCTGCGAGAGGATCTCTTTGGCTGTGTGCAGAAGATGTGCCTGCACATTCTCCGGGTTTTCAAACTGGTTTGGAACAAAGACACGCGGGTCTTCTTCCTTCATCTGCTGCGCTTTTGCAATGCATTTTCCCATGCATTCACCAATATTGAATTCATCATGGATCAGGATCAGTTCTGCCCCATACTGGCGGATCAAAAGGCGCCGTTCACGGCTGACAGAATCCGGCATGATGATAATGACTTTATATCCTTTCACGGCACCAACCAGTGCCAGTCCGATTCCCTGGTTGCCGCTTGTCGGCTCAACGATGATGGAATCTGGTTTTAAGATGCCAGCCTCTTCTGCTGCAAGGATCATCTGGAGTGCCGTGCGTGTCTTGATCGATCCGCCGACATTCAGGCCTTCATATTTAACAAGAACTTCCGCATCCTCCGGACCTGTCATACGGTTAAGACGAATCAGCGGTGTGTTACCGACTGCTTCTAATACATTTTGAAATACCATTTATGTCTTAAATTCCTTTCGTTTATTCCTGCATTTTCCCCGCAAGGAACTGCAGGAGGACGCCTATCACAATGATCCCTATCAGAAGGGCTTTCCCAAACAATGTGGAAAAGAATCCAAAGAGCGTTCCCAAATACGCATAATGATGCCTTACAGTCCCCAGGAGTTCTCTAAATGAAACCGGCTGCAGATCGTTGATCTCGTTTGCATCACCCTTGGTGATGAACTGTTCGTCTTCCATCTTCTTCTCTACAACACGATGTGTGACTACGGAACCAGCCCTTCGGAAGACAATGATATCTCCCACTATTATATCTGCAGGTTCTTTTGCTTTTGCAAGAACAAGGCTGCCTACCGGTATTTCCGGTTCCATACTGCCAGAAACGACATGATAAGTCTGATATCCCAGAACCCTAGGCAGGAAGGCAGGAACCACAACCAGGAGAACTGCAATGATCAGAACGATTCCCTCTATTCTCAAAAAAACTGAAAGTGAATTACTTTTCTTTTTAGTCATGGCTCTATTTTACACACCTTACTTGTTGAATGCAATGAATCCCGCAATTATGGAATATCATAAGAAAGAGGCGGGGGATCCCGCCTCTTCCACTAGTTATGTGCATTTATTCACTTTATTTCTTTTTCTTCTTCACACCGACGATGATTCCGATTGCTGCTGCGATCACCACGGCTGCTCCGCCTCCGATCGCCCATGGAAGTGCGCTTCCCGGTTTGCCCGGTTCCGGTCCTGGTCCCGGCTCTGGCTGGGACTCACCGCCA
>JAFWCK010000124.1 GCA_017536965.1 Lachnospiraceae bacterium
GCGCAGCCCTTTTCACAAAGCCACTCGGATAATTCTCTGCCTTCTGTCGTTCCCGCAAAAATCAGAATCTTACTCATCCTTCTCTTCTTTCTGATGGATAGCCACGTTTGGTGACCAGTTTTCCGTCAATGATCTCGGCTGTCGAATTGCCGATAAATACTGTAGTAAACATATTTACGTTTGTATCCCGCAGCTCTTTTAAGGTGCAGACCGTTGCCTTGGTATCATCTCTTCCGATGTTCTCCACATAACCGCATGGACGCTCCGGTTCAATTACCTTTAAAAGAATATCGCAGGCTTTCTGCAGATAGTCATGTCTCTTTTTGCTGGACGGGTTGTAAATTGCCATTGCAAAATCTGCCTTTGCAGCAAGCTCCAGTCTCTTTTCGATTAGCTCCCAAGGAGTCATCAGATCGCTCAGACTGATCACACAGAAATCATGATTGAGCGGTGCTCCAAGAACCGTTGCGCCGCTGCTGGCTGCAGTGATGCCCGGGATAATTGTCAGTTCACATTCCGGAAATTCTTTTCCGATCTCATACATCAGTGAAGCCATTCCGTAGATACCTGCATCGCCGCTGCAGATCATGGCCACTTTCTTGCCCTTCATCGCCTCTTCAAAAGCCATGCGGCATCTTTTTTCCTCCTGCATCATAGGCGTGGACAATAATTCCTTGTTATCATATTTTCCGCCCAACAATCCCAGATAGACCGTATAGCCAATGATGGTGTCCGCATTGTCCAAAGCCCTGATTGCTTCTCCTGTCATCATTTCTTCCTTGCCCGGACCAAGTCCAACCACGTAGATCTCATTCATAAAACCGTAATCTCCATTTCTTTTCCGCAATTGCTGCGGTTACTCCGTTTTCTGCTGTCTTTTTCAGGATCAGTGTTCCTTCTCCTTTGCAATGATACATAGCCGCCCGCTCGGACACACAACCGGTGCCGATCGTCTGTCTTACAAATTCGCTTTCGGTAAAGTCTCCTTTAAGACTCTCCAGCGCATCTGCTTCATACGTTACAAACGGGACCTGCATATCTCTGGCAAATGCGATCAGTCCTTCTTCTTCGTGCTTTCCAACGACGGATGCAACCGCACAGACCTCTTTCGGGGATATGCCCTGTTCTGCAAGGACTCTGTCTGCCAGTGTCCTTATTTCGTCTTCCCGTTTCCCTTTCCTGCAGCCGATACCAAGCACGTATTTAGCTGCATCCAGATACAGCAGCGCTTTTGGCGAGGTCTCTTTTTTCTTTCCGACAAAGATATCGCAAGTCTCCCCGGCATCTTTTTCCGCAAGCAGGATCAGATCTTCTTCATGCTTTTTTGCAAAGGCGGCCTTTGCCTCTTCATCTACCGGTATCTCTTCACCGATGCAGATAGACACTTTCTCTCCTGCCAGCACTTTTGAAGAGACCATAGCGATCCCGCCTTTATTGATGATGGAAAGAGAATTCTTCTTTGCAAAAACATCTGCAGCAAACTTTCCATTGATATCGGTTGCCGTAGTGATGACCGGAACGCTTCCCGTTCTTCCGCCGATCGTCATGGCCAGTTCATTGGCGCCGCCTACATGACCGGAAAGTAAAGAAATAATGTACTCTCCCCGATCATCCATGACCAGAACCGGACTATCTGTCAGTTTGTTTTCCACAGAGTCTGCAATGGCCCGTACTGCGATCCCAGTTGCGCCAATAAACAAAATGGCGTTCTTTTTTTCAAACTGTTTTTTTGTCCAGGAAGACAGATCTTCCTCAACATAGAAATCCGCACATTCATCTTTTAGGCGGCTGCATTTACAAAACATTTCAATGGAAATGTCTTCAAACGCAATGCTATTTAATTCCTTCATTCTGTCGTACCCGTTAGGAGTAAAACAGATCACTGATAAATTCATATTTACTTTTTCGCCTGTCTGTATTCTGTCGAAAAATCATCTGCATACAATCTGGAAAGACTGTAATTGCTGGTATTTAAAACGTCGCCGACAATGATCATGGCAGTTTTTGTAATGTTGTGTTCTTTGGCTGTCTGCGGAAGTGTTTCGATCGTGCAGATATATCCTTCTTCTTCCGGCCAGGTTGCCTTGTAGATGATAGCTGCCGGTGTGGTCTTCTCATAGCCGCCTTCTATCAGTGCCTCGCAAAGCTGATCCAGAACGCCAGCACTCAGATAAATAGCCATCGTGGAATGATGTGCTGCAAAACTCTGAATATTCTCTCTCTCCGGTACTTTTGTCTTGCCTTCCATACGGGTAATGATCAAAGACTGGGAAACATCCGGCAGGGTGAATTCCAGATTCAGGGAAGCAGCTGCACCAAAGCAGGCGCTGACACCCGGAGTGGTTGCGTATTGAATGCCATTTTTATCCAGGTCATCCATCTGCTCACGGATCGCACCATAAAGGCTGGCATCGCCGGTGTGCAGACGTACCGTCATCTTGTTTTCTGCTTCTGCTTTTTTCATAACGTCCAGAACTTCTTCTAACGTCATATAGGCACTGTTGTGAATTTCGCAGCCCTCTTTTGCATAATCCAATAATGCCTCACTTACCAGTGATCCTGCATAGATGATCACATCTGCTTCTTTCAGCAGATTCATACCTCTGACTGTGATCAGATCTGCTGCGCCTGGTCCTGCACCAACAAAGTTAACCATTTTTCTGCTCCTTTACTTTTTGCTAATTCTCCATATTTCGATGAATATACAATACACTCTATTTCCATTCTGCCTGCGGCACGTTTGTTCAGATAGTACATGATCTTTTCCAGCAGACAGTTCATTACTTCATCTTTTTTTCCTTCTTCCTCGATCAGGCGGATCGCTTCATCCGTCATCACGCAGTCTAAGATCTTAAGGCACGTTTCTCTGCTCACTCCGCACTGCAGCGCTGCTGCCGTCATGATCTCCATCCGGCAGTCGCCCTCCCTCGAGTGAGTATTCATAATACCGCCGGCCACTTTGACCAGCTTGCCCATGTTGCCGGTCAGCAGCATACATTCAAATCCCAGTTCTGCTGCCATATCAATGGTGTCACCTATGAAATTGCTGCACTTTACACTCTTATCCAGGTCGTAGTCATACGTCTCCTTCATATAATCGACGCCATAGTTGCCCGGAGAAACTGCCGCACACGAATAACCGAAGGCACGATGCTGACGGAGTTCCACTTTGATCGTGTCCAGGATCGCCTGCATACTCATCGGCTCCACCACTCCGCTGGTTCCCAGGACCGAGATCCCGCCTTCTATCCCCAGACGCGGGTTAAAGGTATTTTTAGCTATCTCCACACCTTCCGGAATGGAAATGATCACCTGCACCTCCCCGTGGAAATCGGCACTTTCCAGAACCTGCGTTACCTCATTTGTGATCATCTCCCGCGGGACATGATTAATGGCGGCATTCCCGACCGGCTGATCCAGTCCCGGCTTGGTGACTCTGCCCACGCCGAGGCCTCCGTCGATCGTAACGGTAATGTCACCTTCCTCTGTACGGTTTATGATCGATACTTCCGCATAGACCAATGCGCCGTTGGTCGCATCCGGATCATCCCCGGCATCCTTTTTCACAGCGCAGGAAACAACATCCTGTTTCCGCTCGATCTCCAGGATCTCCGGCTCATAGACAGGTCCTTTTGGCGTCGTTATCTGAATGGTTTTCTTTTCCGTTCCGAACAACAGCATATATGTGGCAGCTTTCGCTGCCGCTGCTGCACAGCTCCCGGTAGTAAATCCGCTTCTCATAGACATTCTTTGCGCAGTTCGTACAAAAGTGCGTTGCAGATGGCTGCTGCCACATTGCTTCCGCCTTTTCTTCCGCGGTTGATAATATATGGAACATCTGTATCCAGGAACAATTCCTTAGATGCTTCTACATTTACAAATCCAACCGGGACACCGATGATAAACGCCGGCTTCCAGTCAGA
>JAFWCK010000125.1 GCA_017536965.1 Lachnospiraceae bacterium
ATCTCTAGCCAGATTGATCACGATGACGCCGTCTTTCATTTTTTCAATGTAAGCAGCATTGATCATTCCGTTTGTGGAATCCATTGCAGGAACATGGATGGTGATCAGGTCGGCAGCTTTTGCCACTTCATCCAGATCATCCGTTGTTTTCACGGCACTGTTCAGAGCCAGCTTTGCTGCATCGCTCAGGTATGGATCATAACCAATGACTTTCATTCCCAGTTCTACAGCAACATTTGCAACCTTAACACCAATTGCTCCAAGACCAATTACGCCAAGCGTCTTTCCCAGGATCTCGTGACCGACAAATTTTTTCTTTTCTTTTTCTGTCAGTGCTGCAATATCCGGATTGCCTGCTTCAGACTTGGTCCATGCAACGCCGCCCATGATATCACGAAGTCCGGCGATTGCTGCAAAGATAAACAGCTCTTTCACACCGTTTGCATTTGCTCCCGGAGTATTGAAAACGACGATGCCCTGCTCTGCGCAGCGGTCCAGCGGAATATTATTGACGCCGGCACCTGCTCTTGCGATAGCCTTCAGTTCCGGTTCAAATTCCATGTCATGCATCTTGGCACTGCGAACCAGGATCATATCCGCCGGTTCTGCTTCTTCTACCTTTACATACTGATCAGAGAAATTCTCCAGACCACAGGCTGCAATTGGATTTAAACATTTATACTTGTACATAGTTTTTCTTCTTTCTGCTTATTTATTTGCTTTTTCAAAGCCTTCCATGAACTTGACTAATGCTTCTACGCCTTCGTAAGGCATAGCATTGTAAATGGAAGCACGCATACCGCCGACTGTACGGTGGCCTTTCAGCTGCACCAGTCCGTTTGCAGTTGCTTCTTTTATAAACTTAGCATTCAGGTCATCATCACCTGTTACAAACGGAACGTTCATGATGGAGCGGCTTCCTTTTTCCACTGTTCCTTTGAACAATTCGCTGGCATCCAGGAAATCATAAAGCAGTTTTGCTTTCTTTTCATTTCTTTCCTGCATTGCTTCCAGACCGCCCATTTTCTTCAGCCATTTGAATACTTTGCCGCAGATATAAATACCATATGCAGGAGGTGTATTGTAAAGAGAATCATTATCTGCCTGCGTTTTATATTTCAGCATGGTTGGTGTTCCCGGAAGAACATCCTCTGTGATCAGATCCTTACGAATGATAACAACGACAACGCCTGCCGGTCCGATGTTTTTCTGTGCGCCTGCAAAAATGAGTCCGTAATTTCTCACATCACATGGCTGGGAAAGGAACATGGAGCTCTGATCTGCCACTAAAAGTTTTCCTTTTGTATTCGGAAGTACCGGGAATTTGGTACCGTAAATAGTATTGTTCTCACAGATATAAACGTAGTCTGCATTCTCGCTGACCGGAAGATCAGAACAATCCGGAATATAAGAGAATGTCTTATCTTCGCTGCTTGCGATCTTATTTGCCTCGCCAAAGATCTTGCCTTCTGAAAAGGCTTTCTTTGCCCACTGACCGGTCACGATATAATCAGCAACACGGTTCTTCATCAGGTTCATAGGAACTGCTGCAAACTGCTGGGAAGCACCACCCTGTACAAACAGAACTTCATACTCTTCCGGGATACCCATCAGATCGATCAGATCCTGCTTTGCATCGCCAATGATCTGTGCAAACTCGGAACTTCTGTGCGACATTTCCATGACGCCTAAACCGCATCCACGGTAATCAAGCATCTCATCTGCTGCTTCCTGTAAAACTTCTTCCGGAAGGACTGCCGGACCAGCCGCAAAATTATATACTCTTGCCATTTGTTTGCCCTCTTTTTTCAAAAATTTGTGTTTTAGTTTACTCTAATTTGATATATTAATCAAGCACTTTCGTTCTCTGCTACGATAAAATCTTAGTTCTTTTTTTGAATATAAAAAAGCGGGGGATGCTCCCCCGCCTTCAATCATTTTTGAATCTACTCTTCCGGTTTTGTTTCTTCCGGTTCTGCAGGTTCCGGAGCTGCCTCAGCAGCTTGCTCGATCGGTTCCGGAGCTTCTGTTTCTTTCATAGCTTCCTCTGCCTGTGCAGCTTTCTTTCTGCCAAAGAATTTCTTCTCGGACTGTGAAGGAGCAGACGGAACGGAAGCAGCATTTGCTTTCTCAATCTGTGAGATAGCCTGCTTTGACATAGGGATACGACAGTTTTTATTATTGCCAAACTCTACAATAACGGTATCTCCATTGATAGCAACGATCGTTCCATAAAAACCGCTGGTCGTCAGTACGCTGTCGCCAGGCTCGATGTTTGTCATTTTTTCTTCCTGCTGTTTCTTCTGCTTTCTCTGCGGACGGATCATCAGGAAATAAACGATAGCGCCGAAAATAACCAGGTAGATTACGATAACCCACCAGCTGGTGCCTTTGGTCTCTGTTCCATCAGCAGCAGCCTGCTGTCCCATACATGAACCAAACAGTAAAAGATTTTGTAAAAAAGTCATATTCGTTCCTCCATTACAGGTTTCTTAGCTTTTTTGTCAGCGCTCTTCCTGAAATCCTTCCAGTTTTTCTTTTTTGAATTCTGCAAAGCGATCTTGCAGGATAGCTTCCCGCGCATTATTGACCATTTTATTATAAAAGAATAAATTATGCAAGACGCAAAGGCGCATTCCCAACATTTCTTTTGCTTTTAGTAAATGTCTGATATAACCCCGGGAATAGTTCCTGCAGGCAGGGCATTGGCATCCTTCTTCGATCGGACGATCATCCAGCTCATACTTGGCATTAAAAAGATTGATCTTTCCATGATCCGTATATACGTGTCCATGACGACCGTTCCGGCTTGGATACACGCAGTCAAAGAAATCGACGCCTCTTTCAATTCCTTCCAATATATTGGCAGGTGTTCCGACGCCCATCAGATAAACCGGTTTATTCTGCGGAAGATGCGGTACGGTCACATCCAGGATGTGGTACATTTCCTCGTGGCTCTCTCCAACAGCCAATCCTCCGATCGCATATCCCGGGAGATCCAGTTCACTGATCCTGTCCGCATTGTCCATTCGGATGTCATCAAAGCAGGCTCCCTGATTGATACCAAATAAAAGCTGGTCCCGGTTGATGGTCTCCGGAAGAGAATTCAACCGCTCCATTTCCTGTTTGCATCGGATCAGCCATCTTTCTGTTCTGGCCACGCTCTCCTCAACATAACGTCTTTCCGCCTTGCTGGATGGGCACTCATCAAATGCCATTGCTATGGTGCTTGCCAGATGAGACTGGATCTGCATACTTTCCTCCGGTCCCATAAAGATCCGTCTTCCATCAATATGAGATTGGAAGGACACGCCTTCTTCTTTAATCTTTCGCAGGCTTGCCAGCGAAAAAACCTGAAATCCTCCGCTGTCTGTCAGGATCGGCCGGTCCCAGTTTGTGAACTTCCTAAGCCCTCCAAACTTTGCAACGATCTCATCTCCCGGTCTGACATGCAGATGATAGGTATTGCAGAGCATGACCTGCGTGTTCAGGTCTTTCAGGTCCATGGTCGATACAGCCCCTTTAATTGCCGCAACGGTGGCAACGTTCATAAACACAGGGGTATGGATGGTCCCATGCACCGTTTCAAATGTGGCCGCCTTGGCACGGCCGTCTAAATGATCAATGGTATATGTACTCACAGACACCTCCTCAATTTCTCAAAGGTTCCTGAATTTTGCTTTCTTCTTCATTTCTTGAAGGGCATGTCTAATTTACTCTTTGGCTTGTTATTTTGTCAATTAAATGTTAGATTATTAAGGAATAAAAAAGAGGAGAAATGACTGATTATGGATTTTAAAACAAGGAGTCCGGAGCCGAATCTTGATTATGGTTCAAGATCTTTTATCTTTTTTGATGCGGTCCCGGTAATTTTGTTTTTTATTGGAGCTGTACTTTTTAGAAAACACATCGATAATATCGCTTATCTCATAGCTCTTGGTATTTTGCTGATCGCAACGGTCGTCAAGATTGCTCTTTCCTTCTACCGTTTAAGTAATGGGAAAAACAACAAAAGCATGGATGATGCGTTCCAGTTAATTCTGGGGCCGGGTCTGTTCGCCTTTGTTGCAGGTATTTTCTGGAAGATCTTCACTGACCATTCGCTCATTTTTGACGTAATCGGAAAACCTCCACGCGTTATCTTCTTTCTTCTGTTCGTTGTCTTTTGGATTTTCAGACTGGTAAATGCCTGGCTACTGCAGAGAAATGAAGAGCCAACACTTGGAAACCGGCGTTCCAAATATTGTGACCTGGGATCGAATCTCTGCTTTCTGGTCTTTTCTATCCTTTGCATGTTTGTCTAATATAGATTTAATCGCAAATACAGGAGCTGCAACATTTATGCAATTTAGCAGCTCTTTTCTTTTCGAAAAAAAAGGGAGTTGTGTATAGGTCTTTTATTCTGTCTTTCACAAAAAAGTAAGTTGTGTATAGGTTAGACAGCTTTTTTCGGTATCAGGCTCCATTGAAAAAAATATGTAATATCAAAAAAAGCCTTTAAATAAAGGCTTTTTTGAATTTATGTATGTTTACCAAAATTGACAGTTATGCTGACACCTATACACATTCGCGTTTTTTGTGCAAAGGATGTTAGAACATCTATACACAACCTTGATTTAAGTACGGTGATGTCTGATAGGCTGTTGCACTCTGCTTCTGGCGACAGCCCTTAATAGCTATTGGTTTCCTTCTTTTTCTTCCCCTGCCAGAAGGATGTCCAGTTCTTTCAACTGCTTTTCATCCACCGGTGTAGGAGCTCCGGTCATCAGGCAGCTGGCGTCTTTCACCTTAGGGAAGGCAATGACATCACGGATACTTTCTGCATGCGTCATCAGCATCATCAGGCGGTCAAATCCATATGCCAGGCCTGCATGCGGCGGAACACCATATTTGAAGGCATCCAGCAGGAATCCGAACCGGTCATAAGCTTCTTCCTTGGTAAAGCCCAGTGCGGTAAACATTTTCTCCTGAATCTCAGGATTATAAATACGTTCACTGCCGCCGCCAAGTTCCACACCATTCAGAACGATATCATA
>JAFWCK010000126.1 GCA_017536965.1 Lachnospiraceae bacterium
CAGAAGCACACATGCGCCCATAGTTAGTTTATAATACCAAAAAAAGACTGTAAAAACAAGGAAAAACCACAAGATATTGTGATTTTTCAAGTTCTGTTCCCCTATTTCTTGTGTCAGCCACCACTGCATCTTTACAAACAGAAAAAAACAGCGGTTCCGCTTTTGCAGAACCGCTGTAAAGAATTGTTTATTTGTTATTGGTTGAAATCAGCCGAGTTTCATTTCCATGCAGAAATTGGAGCTTACGCCAAAACGCTCCTGGTTGTATGCAGCGATCTCTTCGCAGGCATCTGAATATACACCAGGGAACGTGCTCATAGGTCCTCCCTGTGTGATACATGGGATAAAGCCGTTTGGAGTCTCATATTCATCCATAATCTTGCGGACCCAGTATCTGGTATTTTCTCTGCTGTAATCCGGATTGTCGACCCATGCGGAATCAATTCCGCTCATGAATCCGATCTGGCCTTTGTATTTTTCCACCAGTTCATGAATATTGTTCGTGCTCATGCCGCCCTGCCATACATCGATGCCCATCTCGATCATATCCGGGACCAGTGTTGCTGCATAGGAATCGGAATGATGGACGATAAGCTCAACACCATTTTTGTGGAAATATCCGTAGATTTCTTTATAGGCATCCAGGAAGAAATCTTCAAACATAGCAGGAGAAATAAATGTGGACTGCTGGCTTCCCCAGTCATCATGATGGAAAATAGCCTCCGGATGCAGATGTGAGCAGATATCTTCTGCTTTTTCAAGTTCGAAGTCCCTGATAACTTTGATAATGTCATGGACCTCATCCGGATACTCATACAGCGCGATCAGGAAACGCTGGATCTCCATAAAGTGATGGCAGTTTTCAAAGATGCCAGGCGCCATCATAACGGTAAGGAACTGGTTCTCTTTATCAATTTTGTCAGCGATCATTTTAGGGAACTCCCATGCTTCATCCGGGAATCCGGATGCCTGTGGGGCATGCAGATAATCCTGCCAATGCTCGATATCCTTGATCAGGATCTTATCCGGTGTGTGTACCGGGAATGCACCAGGCGTTCCTTCCGGCCAGGACATTGTAACACCCCAGGAATTGACGATTGGCTCTCCGCCATACTTTGGCATTGCAACACCAACGCTAGGAGTAAATGTCATACCCAGATACTCATACTGGTTGACAAAACGATCCGGATGGCCGTCTTTTTTTAATGTTTCTCTGACATTTTCTTTAACTGTTAACATTTTTTCTCTCCTTCCAACGCTTATCCTATCCATTTGAACTGCGTATTATTTTTTTCTTTTATACTGCCTAGCTCTTCTGGCAGCACGGTTTTCATATTCGGACTGCTGTTCCAGCCATTCTTTATGTTTCTTTTCCTGTGCACGACGAAGTGGGATACCAACGCCCAGAGAGACACCCAGGATCACGGCAACGATAACAGCAATCATAATAATAAACATTTTATCTTCTGAAACTGTTTCAGCAGCCTTTTCTGCTAAAGAACAAGCTGTTAGGAAAAATGTCATTAATACGCCAAAGCCTGCCAGCAGTATCAAATACCTTTTTTTCATTACAAACCTCCCTACTACTTTATGCTGAATTATTATACACCAATAATGAAAAGGGAAAAACAGTTTTTTCACGAACCTGTGAATATGTTATAATTTCATAGAATTTAAAAACAGAGGTGTCTTATGACAAAAACAGATCAATTTCTCGATTTATATAAAAAGCTGGAGAACGCGGCAAATACTCACTATCATATCCGCGGCAGCGGAAGTGCGATCGCGAAACTGCAGCGCCGGCAGGAGTTTTCCAACATTCATCAGGAACTGGATTATATCCGTGATGTCCGCAACCTCCTTACTCATCGTCCAAGAATTGGTGAGTTCTATGCAGTGGAGCCAACGGATGCCATGCTTTCTCTGCTGGAAAAGCTGATCGACCGGCTGGAACATCCGCTCAGCGCCATACGCATTGCCGTTCCGCTTGAAGAGGTTCTGTCTGCATCCCTGGATTCTCCTGTGCTTGATTCCCTGGAAAAGATGTATAAACGCGCTTTTTCCCATATGCCGATCTTAGAAGATGGCAAGGTGGTCGGTGTGTTCAGCGGAAGTTCTCTGATGAACTGTGTTTTGTATAAACATATTATGTTTTCAGGTGATCTGAAATTCAGGGATATCAAGGATACTTTCACATTTGACCAGCATCCTTCGGAGACTTTCCGTTTCGTTTCCCGGGACACTTTGGTTTCTGACATCAGCGATATGTTCGATGAAACGCTTCAGCAGGAAGAACGTATTGGCATGATTTTTGTTACAGAAAACGGGAAATCCGACGAAGAACTGCTTGGCATCATCACCGCCTGGGATGTGGCTGCCGCCATTAATTAAATGAGTCCGGACAAAGAACGTGAATTCTTTCAGAAACGGATGCTTGACCTTTCCGACCGCGCGGAAAGACAGCAGATCTATACTTGCAGCAATTTCCTGACTCCTCTGGAACAGGCATATCTGCTTTCATCCAAAGAACAATTCTTTCCTTTTTATCTGACTGGAGGAAGTGATCTTGCAACCCGGAAAATAGCTGTCTTTGGCAGCGAGGCTCTTTTGGGATACCCTTTTGACGATCCGATCCGCGTAATGCAAATATCTCCCAAATCCGAGAAATTTGCAGAAGATCTTACCCACCGGGATTATCTCGGCTCCATGATGGCACTAGGAATCGACCGTTCCCTGACGGGCGATATCCTGGTCCGCGGGAAGGAAGCCTTTGTCTATGTATTGGAATCAATCATCCCGTTTCTTTCCGAAAACTTAACGACCATCAAACATTCTCAGGTGATCTGCAGGGAAACCAATACTGACATTCCGCAGCTGGAAATACAGTTTGAAACACTGACCGGAAACATTGCTTCAGAAAGACTGGATCTTCTGGTTGCCTTTCTTTCCGGAAACAAACGGGATGCGGCAAAAGATCTTCTTTCTTCCCAAAAGGTTTTCCTGAACGGATATCTAAAAGAATCTCCCGGTCAAAAAGTTGACCCGGGAGATGAGATCACGATCCGTGGATACGGAAAATTTATCTATGACGGCATCCGCGGAGAAAGCCGCAAAGGACGCCTCTTTATTTCTGTCAGAAAATATGTCTGATCCCCTTACAGGCGGATCTTGCTTGTCTTCCATTTTCCCGAAAGAACAAAGATCAGCGCAGCCAGGCCGGACGCTACCGGTGCGCACACATATGCCCAGGCGATTCCGTTGAATCCCAATGTCGTAAAATGATCGAATACCCAGACCAGCGCAAACCGCACTACAATCGCGGAAAGGACCGCACACAGGAAGTTGTATAACGTGTTCCCTGATCCTGCTATCACACCAAAGAGACAGAACATAAGGCTCTCAAAAATACCACTGGCTAAAAGGATCTGCAGATATCGGGTTCCGATAGCCAGTACTTCCGGCTCACTGGTAAAGATGCCAAGCATTGCTTTTGGAAAGAGCTGGGAAGCGCCCCAGAAAAGTCCGGCACAAACAAAACCAATCGCAAGGGCCACCAGCAGCCCTTTCTTGATCCGGTCGATCTTGCCACACGCGATATTCTGTGCTGTTAGTGTCATCATCGCCATCTGCACAGCCTGCGCCGGAAGGACTTCAAAAGACCAGATCTTGGAAGTTGCCCCGGAAGCAGCGCTTGCAAATACGCCATATTGATTCACAAACCCGCTGATCAGAACGTAAGACATAACGGTCAGGCCAAACTGGCATGCCTGCGGGAGTCCGATCTTAACGACCGTTTTCAGTAATTTCCAGTTAATGCCAAAGGATTTGATCTTGAAATCAAAAAGTCCCGTTTTCTTAACATAAATTCCAATGATGATCATGCTGATGCACTGGGAGATGATCGTTGCCAGCGCAGCTCCTGCCACACCCATTTTCAACGGGCCAACGAACAAAAGGTCCAGGATCACATTCAGAGCCGCTGTCACGACTACGGCAACCATGCTCGGTGTCGTCTTTCCCACAGCCCTAAGGGATGCAGCGAGAACATTATACAGATAAACGAAAATAGTACCCGCGATATAGATTCCCAGATAGGTCACAGCCATTTCATAGGATTCCTTCGGTGCTTTCATTGCCTGAAAGATCAAACGTTCAAATCCAAGGATCAGACCAGTGACGATCAAGGCAAGGATCGCATAGCCGGTCAGCATAGTGCCGATTACAGGCTTAATCTGATCCTGCTTCCGTGCACCAAACAACTGGCCCATGAAGATAGCCCCGCCGTTGGCAAGCCCATTGACAATAGCAAAGACAACATTAATTATCAGGCCTCCCATGGTAACTGCGGACATACCGGCAGATCCGACAAAATGTCCCACTATTGACATGTCCGCCAGATTGTAAAGGGCCTGAACCAGGCTGGCGATCGCCACCGGAATGGCAAACGCGATAAGCTTCTTTGCCACATTTCCTTCCGTCATATCGCCTTTGGCAGCCTTTTTCTTTATTATTTCTTCTTTTTGTGCCTCGTCCATTTTCTATTCAAATCCTTTTTTTTAGAAACAGCTTTTCAGATTTTCTCCAGTGCCTGCGTCAGATCTGCAATAATATCCTCTGCGCTTTCCAATCCTACTGAGAAACGGATCAGATCTGGTGCAACGCCTGCTTCTTTCAGCTGCTCATCTGCCATCTGCCGATGTGTATGGCTGGCTGGATGCAGCAGACAGGTATGTGAATCCGATACATGCGTCTCGATGTTTGCCAGCTTCAGTGCATCCATAAATTTAATAGCATCTTCTCTGCTGCCCTTCACGCCAAAACACAAAACACCACAGGTCCCATTTGGCATATATTTTTCAGCCAGAGCATGTTCCGGATCATCTTCCAGTCCCGGATATTTCACCCAGGCCACCTTCTCATGCTGTTTTAAGAAGTTTGCAACCTTATAGGCGCTTTCACAGTGCTGTTTCATTCGAACGTAGAGAGATTCCAGACCAAGATTCAGATAAAACGCATTCTGTGGAGACTGTACCGCTCCGAAATCCCGCATCAAATGTGCAACTGCTTTTGAAATATAAGCATTTTTACCGAATTTTTCAGCGTAGACGATCCCATGGTAGGATTCATCCGGTGTACACAGTCCCGGATATTTCTCTGCATGCGCCATCCAGTCAAAATTGCCGCTGTCAACGATCACTCCGCCAACCGTAGCAGCATGTCCATCCATGTATTTGGTCGTAGAATGTACAACAATATCCGCACCGAATTCAAACGGACGGCAGTTGACCGGTGTCGCAAACGTATTATCAATGATCAGCGGAACCCCATGGTTATGAGCAAGCTGCGCAAACTTATCAAAATCAAGAACATTGACGGTCGGGTTTGTCAGGGTCTCACCAAACAGGCACTTGGTATTCGGACGGAAATATTTTTCTAATTCCTCATACGGCAGCGTCTGATCAACAAACGTACACTCGATGCCCATTTTTTTCATCGTCGTACCAAACAGGTTAAACGTGCCTCCATAGATACTCTGGCTGGCGATAAAGTGATCCCCTGCTTCGCAGATATTAAATACTGCAAAGAAGTTAGCTGCCTGTCCGCTGGATGTCAGCACAGCAGCAACTCCACCTTCCAGTTCACAGATCTTCTTTGCCACATAATCGCATGTTGGATTAGCCAGACGGGTATAAAAATAGCCTTCTTCCTCCAGATCAAACAGTCTTCCCATAAAATCACTATCGTCGTACTTAAAGGTCGTACTCTGAATGATCGGCATCTGTCTAGGGTCACCGTTCCCGGCATAATAACCGGACTGCACGCAAGTTGTCTCAATATGTTTTTCCATTATTATTACCTCTGAATGTTCTTACTTTTCCTTAATAATGTATTAAAGCATGTATGTTAAGACTATTCAATATTTATTTTCTGACGCTTTCGGTTGACAAAGGAATGCGCAGGTGCTATGTTGATTTTGTCGAAAATATCTATTACTTGTTTTGCTTTTTAATCAAAGGAGGCATCATGGATACAGAGAAATATAAGATCCTGATCAAAACGATTCAAACCGGCAGTTTAAGTGTTGCGGCAGAAGAACTCGGCTATACGCCATCCGGTGTCAGCAGAGCGATTTCTTCACTGGAAGAAGAAGCAGATATCATTCTTCTTAACCGGACACACTCAGGTGTTACCCCAACCAAAGAATGCGAGGAGCTGCTTCCAGCCATCATCAAGATCGTCCGTCAGGAAGAAGAGTTTAACCAGATGGCATCCCAGTTAAAAGGACTGGAAAAAGGAGAGATCGTAATCGGTACAGCCTATAACAACTTCTATCCGCAGCTCTCCAAAACCATCTATAATTTCACCCGTAAATATCCGGACATCACAGTAAGTATCGTGGAAGGAACATCCAGCAGTCTGGTAAAAATGCTGGAAAACAATGCAGCAGATTTCTGTATCATCAGCAAACGAAAAGGCACCTATCACTGGGTCCATCTGCTGGAAGATGAATTAGTTGCCTGGGTTTCCAAGAACAGCCTATATGCAGGGAGAGAATACTTTGATATCCGTGATTTTGAGAAAGAACCTTTTATCGATGTCTACACCGGAATGGAAACAGATAATTCTATGCTCTTTGAAGAAAAGAAGATCCGTCCGAATACCAAATACCGTACAAGAGAACCATATTCTGCTTATGCAATGGTGGAAGCAGGCCTTGGTGTCACATTGATGAACAAGATCTGGCTGCAGTCCATGGGAGACGGTGTTGTCGCTCTCCCCCTGAATCCGCCGCAAATGATCAACATTGGCATTGCCATGCAGTCGGAAGAGAACGCTTCTCCGGCTGCAAAACGGTTCATTCAGTTCACTTCTGAACATCCGTTTCTGGCGGACTAACAAAATTGTTTTGGTAATTTGTCAGTCTTTATTCAAATATAAAATCTGCCGGATCATAAGATCCGGCAGATTTCTTTTTTATAGGATAGTTTAATTGCTAATAGGATATTTTAAGCAGCAGCCTCCTGCTTCTCCATCTTCTTCTGCTGACGGAATCCGCCCGGGCAGGACTTCAGCAATGCCTTGGTGATCGGGAATCCTACAATCGTGTAAACAATGGAAAGGCCAACCCAGACTAACAGTCTGAGTGGAATCAGCCCGATCAGGACTTCGATCGTCCAGTACTTGAAGAAGACAACACCGTCAAAGTAACTTGCGATCCAGTTAAATATTACAAGTACCAGACCTGCTCCGAAAACTGTAACTGCAATCGGAACAAGTTTTGTTTTCCTCTTAAACGCCAGGAAGATCAGACCTGCTGCCAGCCCCTGCAGTGCTCCCGGAATGATCCAGAACGGGGTGGTGATGGTAATGCCGTAAGTGATGAGCTGCGAAAGGAATGTTCCGATCAGGCCGGTAACAAATCCTTCCAGTGGACCGCATAACAATGCCACAATGACAAACGGAAGAGTCGCAAAGGAAATCTTCAGGTCATTACCAATGCGGATCGATGCAAACACTTCCAGAATAATGTGAAGCGCAATACATACAGCGCAAAGGCAAAGGCTAAGGACGGTCATTTTTTTCTTTCCCATAAGAAAAACTCCTTTCTTTGCCCGCCGCAATAAAAAGGAGTGGATATCCATTCTATGGACAGCGGGATGCAATCTACGAGACGCAAATAATGTAATACTTTTTAGACTTCATCTTTTTCGTCCCCGGGACAGCTCCCCGTTCCCGGCGGCACTTAACGCTCGTAAATCTACTCTGTTTTGTTCTCAAAAAACAATAGCATATTTGTATCGGAAATACAATAAAAAAACTGACCCGCCTGGCAAGTCAGTTTTTTTGTTATAGAATCATAATATTTTTGTATTACTCTTTCGGAGGATTATTATTTCTCCCTCTGTTTTCTCCCTGCGTTCTTCGTGCCTCCAACGCCTTTGCTCTCCTCATTGCGCGCAGCTTTTCTCTCTTCTTTCTCTGCTGTGTACGGACGATCAAGAGAATCACGAACGCAATGACCAGGACTGCAATGATCGCAAGAATGGTAATAAGGACTTTATTGATACCTTTTTTCGCCGGAGCCGGAGACGGTTCTGCCCGCGAAGCCTCTTCTTCCGGGGTCAACTGAGGCTCTGGCTGAGGATTCGTTGTAAGCGCTGTATAAGCTGTTCTGTATGAATAGTCACAGTTGGTACAAGTGTATTCTGTGTAGCCATATTCAGTCTCAGTGCTGGCTACTACCCTGCTCTCCATATTTGGTTCATCGCAGGAATGAGGCTGCAAGACAAGATAGGTGTCTGTATCCCAGTCATAAAAATCATCGAAAAAGAGTTCATCGCGGTAAAAATTGTCTTCGTTAAAATCATCCTTTTCGAAATTCCAATTCATGATCTCTCCGATAAAGGCCTCGCAGTATGCCCTTCTGTCTTCATTATCCTCATAGAAAGTAATAAAGCCATCTACCGCATTGCCGGTCATCGTTCCATACTGACCATTATCTTCCGGATAGAAGATATACATTCCAACCAGTCCGCCATCGTGGACATAACCATGGTCCGTGTCATATCCTTTGATACTGATATGATTATTTACCAGATCAATATATCCTGCTGCGTAAGCACCGCCCATGAACTGTTCTTCTTTATAATCTACGTCTTCGTCAATACAAATTAAGGTCACGTTCGCATCAGAGTTCTCGATCCGTCCATATCCGTAACCGGCAAAGCCACCCGTGCCGAAACATTTAGCATTCGTGGAAACCTTTACTTGTCCTTCAACCATGCAGTTCGAAATAGTACTGTTTTCCATCATACCGGCAATACTGCCTGCAAAGCACGGATTTCCCGTATCCACATTCACATCCACACCCAGGAATTTCAGGTTCGATACATTCGCATTTTTCAGAATATTAAAGAATCCGGAAAAATAAGTGTCATACTGAACCATATTTCCATCATAGGTAGAAGTACGTGTCGCACCGCATCCGTTCACTTTCAGATTCAGGATCGCGTGATTATTACCATCCAAAGTCCCCCGAAAGTCAATTGGCGTCCAAATCTGTGAGGAACAGTCAATATCTGCCATCAGTTTAAACGACCCTTCCGGATTTCTCCCCAACTGAAGCAGGTCTTCATACGTATAAATCTCCACTGCTTCGTCCGCTTTCACGTTCATGGTCCGGAATGTACCTGCAAACAGGAGCGAAAGCATCAGCAGCGCCGCAATATACAGATACCTCTTTTTTGTTCTTCCCATTTTGTTCCCTTCCTTAGCATTCTTTGCTCAATTAACAACATGAACTGCCGCACCATTTTTCCATGCAGCTATATTATCTGCAACCTCCAGCATCAGCCTTTTTCTGGCTTCCAGAGAGGCCCACCCGATATGTGGTGTGATCAGACAGTTCTTAGCCGTAAACAGCGGGTCATCTTTTTCCATCGGTTCCTTAACCAGAACATCAATTCCCGCTCCGCGTATTTTATCACAATTCAGGGCATTCGCCAACGCCATAGAATCTATAACGCCTCCGCGTGAAGTGTTGATAATACAAGCTGTTTGTTTCATAAGGGAAAGCGTTTCTTCACAAACCAAATTTTGTGTACCTTCATTCAGAGGACAGTTTAAGGAAAGATAATCCGCCTCACTGAACAAGGTCTTTTTATCCACCTGTTCGTAAGGACAGTCTTCATACTTTCTTCGGGAATAGATCAGTATCTTCATCCCGACTGCATTTCCAATCTGCGCGACTTTCTTTCCAATATTTCCAAATCCTACAATGCCCAGCGTCTTTCCAGCCAGTTCCGAAAGGTGGTATGGAAAAAAGGCGAACGTCGGAGAATGAATCCACTCTCCTCTGTGTACTGCAGCATCATATTTTGCAATACTGGTCGCAAAAGAAAAAATGAAAGCAAAAACAAGTTGCGCAACGGAATCGGTACTGTATCCCGGCACATTGCAGACATCAATCCCTTTTTGTCTGGCAAATGAGATATCCACGTTATTATATCCGGTCGCAAAAACGCCAATATATTTCAGGTTTGGAAGTGCCTCTATGACTTCTTTCGTCATCTCAGCCTTATTGATCAGCACCACATCCGCATCCTGACAAGCGGCAACAACTTGCTCAGGAGGGAGTGCATCATAATAGGATACATCTCCCAATGCCTCGACCGGAGAAAAATCCAGATCGCCGATCGTCAATGTATTGCGGTCTAAAATCGTTATTTTCATCTTAATCAATCCCCAGGATCCTATCTGCAACAAAGACGCCGCTGGCAGAAGCATGCGATAAGGAATGCGTAACACCGCTGCCGTCTCCGATCACATACAAACCTTTATACTTTGTTTCCAGATTGTGATCCACATCTACACCCATGTTATAAAACTTGACTTCCACTCCGTATAGAAGCGTATCGTCGTTGGCCGTTCCCGGTGCGATCTTATCGATTGCATAGATCATTTCTATGATGCCGTCCAGGATCCGCTTCGGCAGTACCAGAGAAAGATCACCTGGTGTTGCCTGCAGTGTCGGACGTACCGTTCCTTCATCAATCCTCTTCTGGGTACTTCTGCGTCCGCGTTCCAGATCCCCGAAACGTTGGATGATCACTCCTCCTCCAAGCATGTTGGATAGCCTTGCGATACTTTCTGCATAGCCGTTGCTGTCCTTAAAAGGTTCTGAGAAATGTTTGGAGACAAGAAGTGCAAAATTAGTATTTTCAGTCTTTTTAGCCTCGTCTTCAAAGCTGTGTCCGTTAACTGTAATAATACCTTTGGTGTTTTCATTAACAACGATACCTCGCGGATTCATACAGAACGTCCGTACGTTGTCTTCATATTTCTGCGTCCGGTATACGATCTTGCTTTCATACAGCTCATCTGTGATATGCGCGAAGATAGGTGCCGGCAGTTCAATTCTTGCGCCAATATCCACACGGTTGGAACTGGTTGGAATATCCAGATCTGCACAGACATCCTCCAGCCAGTGGCTTCCGCTGCGGCCTACAGACACAATACAGTTCTTGCAGTCAAAATTGCCATCATCTGTAACTGCGCGATATCCGCTTTTCAGAACACGGATCTTACGGACCGGTGTATGGAAGTAAAAATCGACCCTGTCTTTCAATTCATTATAAAGATTCTCCAGAACAACATAATTGATGTCTGTTCCCAGATGGCGGACAGATGCATCCAGCAGTGTCAGTTTGTTCTGCATACAGATTTTTTTCAGTTCCGTCCCGGCAGTGGAATACATGGATGTATTATCTCCGCCGTGAGTAACATTGATGTCATCTACATAATGCATCAGTTCCAGAGCCTTTTCCCGGCCAATGTATTCATGCAGCGTCCCGCCAAAATCATTTGTAATATTGTATTTGCCGTCGGAAAAAGCACCAGCGCCGCCAAAGCCGTTCATAATGGAACAAGTCTTGCAGTTGATGCAGGATTTGATCTTTTTTCCATCAATCGGACAATGTCTCTGTTCCAGCGGAGCGCCTTCCTCCAGGACTGCTACTTTCAATTTGGATTTTTTTGCCAGCTCATATGCAGAGAATATTCCGCCCGGGCCAGCGCCTATGATCACAATGTCATATTTCATTTTTACTACTCCTTAAAACCTGACATATTTTTCTTTCTCAAACAAAAAAGCACCTAGTGCAAAAGACCAGGTGCTCTTGCTAAAAGATTATACTATCTGTTTCTCAATTCTTCAACCTTTTGCGCAATTTCTGCCTGTGCAGCTTCCATGTCTTCTTTCCACCCATCTTCATAATCAAAGCAGATATCATATTCATCCTGTGCTGCTTCGATCCGTTTTACGTAGCCGTTTAACATTTCAAAATCTTTTTCATAACAATGAAAGCTGTTTGCACGATGGCTGTAAGTACCCATTTCCACACCCAGTTCATCTGCAAAGCGTTTTTGCAGCATGATCAATGCGAAAGCATTCATAAAGGCTGCCTTGCAGGCGTCGTTCGAACGGAACAAAACTTTACAGTGCAGTTTTCCGTCACGGATAAAGTACTGAATATGCTGCAGGCAGGCAGGATCATCCGATGCGGCATCTTTCTCCCAATCCCTCACCAGAATGACCGCTCTGCGGCTGGATGGATTGCGTTTCAGCTCATTCACAATAAATGAGAACTGTGTTTCCATTCTCTGATGGTAAGTATAAGCCCAGTTTCCTCGCTCCACCTCAAAATCCAGGATCCCGTCCAGCATTTCCTGACGGTACTGTTCCAGTTCTGTTGGTCCGCCGATAAACAATTTGCTGATCATCGGTTCTGCCAGCGGCTCCTGAACATACATGGTCATAGAGACTTCCTTCTGTCTGGTATTCCAATCATCACAAGGATAGATATTCGGATTATTGCCAAGCGCTGAGAGCGCCTTGTGATAGGCCTCCGGAAGGCTCTTGCCTTCTACCAGATATTCCTTTGTTGCGCATTCAAAATCTGACATTTCTGCCTTCCTTTCTTCCTTCACTTTTTATTTATCCTATCATACCGGGCTGAATGCATTCTATAAAAATATTATAGAATCCTTATCAGTTCTTCCACGTCTTCCATTTTGGTTGCCCAGCTGGTCACAAAACGGATTGCGGTATGATCTTCATCAATATTCCCCCAGAAGCTGAAGACTACTTTGTCTTCCAGTTCTTTCTTTTTCTCATTGGTTACTGTCACAAAAATCTGGTTTGTAGGGGAATCAATAAAGAACGTATAACCTTTCTCCTTCAATCCCTCTTTCAGCCGTGCCGCGGTACGGATCGCATTTTCGCCAAGTTTGAAATACAGACCATCCGTGAACAATGTATCAAACTGCAGTCCTAAGATCCTTCCTTTAGCGACCATGGCGCCGTGCTGTTTTACCATCGTATTGAAGCGGTACGGCATCGGCCATCCCGTAAACACCAGTGCCTCGCCAAACAGGGCTCCAACTTTTGTACCGCCGATGTAAAAAACATCTGTCAGTTTAGCAACATCTTCCAGCGTGACATCCGTTCCTTCTGCCATGAGGCCATACCCCAGTCTTGCGCCATCCAGATATAGCGGGATCTTGTACTCTGCACATACGGCATGCAGGTCCTGCAGTTCTGCTTTTGAGTAAAGCGTTCCCAATTCCGTCGGATGAGAAATATAAACAATGCCCGGTGCTACCATATGCTCATAGTTATCATCAGCATAATATCCAGCGAGCAGTTCTTTCAGTTCTTTTGCATCCATTTTGCCTTCGTGAGAAGGAAGGGTTAAGACTTTATGTCCGGAGTATTCGATCGCTCCTGCCTCATGCGTATTCACATGTCCTTCCACCGTCGCAACAACGCCTTCATATGGCTTTGTCAGCGTATCGATGACCAGCATGTTGGTCTGTGTGCCGCCGGTCAAAAAATAAACGCCCGCATCCTCATTGCCGCAGGCAGTTCTTATTTTTTCTGCTGCGCTTTCACAATATTCATCCATCCCATATCCGACTGTTTTGATCAGATTGGTCTCTTCTAATCTTTTTAAGATCTCTGGTGCAACACCTTCACAGTAATCATTAATAAAACTCAGCATGATAACTCCTATTATTCGTATTTGACCAGATGGTCTCCTTTATATACACAGGTCATTTCTATGTTCTGTTTTCCTTCCACCAAAGGTCTTAAGAAATACTGGTCTCCCTCCCAGAGGTTCAGGGAGAATATGTCCTTTTTCGGGACCCACTGCAGCATGCCTTCATTGCAGTCGAATCCTTCTATTCCTTTGCCGTCTTCCATTCCTTCCCAGGCAGTCGCTGTATAAAGATACATATCCTCATCTGGCAGCACATCCGACTGGAAATGGATCACTCCGCGAAACTGATAATCGGTCAGGGTAAGACCGGTTTCTTCAAACACTTCCCGCAGGCAGCATGCATCCGCATTCTCACCAGGTTCAAACTTTCCTCCGATACCAACCCATTTTCCCTCACAGGGATCCTTTTCCTTTTTGTTTCGGAAAAGCATCAGGTAGCAGTCGTCTTTTTCGATATAGCATAAAGTGGAATTGAAGAACCCTTCTTTCATACTCTTTGTGCCGCCATTTCACAGATCGTTACGATCACATCAACCATCGTATCCATCTGCTGGATCGAGACCAGCTCATGAATACCATGCGCATTCATTCCTCCGGTTGAAAGATTCGGACATGGAAGGCCCATAAAGGACAAAGTAGCTCCATCTGTTCCTCCACGGACAGGGAGTGATTTTGCCTCAATTCCTTTCTTTTGATATGCCGCCTTCGCCTGATCAACAATATACATGTGCGGAAGCACTTTCTCTTTCATATTGAAGTAGGTGTCTTTAATTTCAATCTCAGCAGTGCCTGCGCCGTATTCTTCGTTCAGATCATCGGTGATCTTCTGTGCAAGTTTTTTCTTCTCTTCGAATTTCTGCATATCATGATCACGGATGATCATGCCCATTTCTGCATTGATCACATCGCCTTTCATTTCGCCGACGTGGAAAAAGCCTTCTCTTGCAGTCGTTCTCTCCGGAATCTCATCCTGTGGAAGACGGGATACAAATTCTGCTGCGATACGGATCGCATTGATCATTTTTCCTTTCGCATCTCCGGTATGACTGCTTACTCCATGTACCGTCAGTTTTGCAGAGGCTGCATTAAAGTTCTCATACTCCACTCCACCTACCGGGCCGCCGTCAACAGTGTATGCATATTCTGCTCCAAATCCGGCAATATCAAATTTCAACGGGCCTCTGCCTATTTCTTCATCCGGCGTGAATCCGACACAGATCTTTCCATGGCGGATCTCCGGGTGATGGATCAGATAATCCATCGCTTCAATGATTTCTGCAATACCAGCCTTGTCGTCTCCACCAAGCAGAGTCGTGCCGTCTGTAATGATCAGATCATCTCCGATCAATTTCTCCAGTCCTTTGAAATTAGCTGCTTTCGTAACGACATTCGGATTCAGTTGAATATCTCCACCTTCATAATGAATGATTCTAGGCTTCACATTTGTGCCCGATTCAGCTGGCGCCGTATCCATATGAGCAATAAACCCAATCGGTTTTGCATCTACTCCTTCGCTGGCTGGAAGATATGCATATACATAACCATATTCGTCCATCCTGACATCAGACAGACCCATTTCTTTCATCTCACCAACCAGGTATTCTCCCAGCACTTTCTGTTTTGCGGTGGACGGAATGCTTTGGCTTTCTTCATCTGACTGCGTATCAAAACTGACGTATTTCAAAAATCTTTCAGCTGTTTTCATTTTTGTCTCCTTCTAATCTAACAGATCCGGACGAATCTTCTTGGTCCGCTCCAGTGATTGTTTCCTTCTCCATTGCTCTATCTTGGCATGATCACCGGACAAAAGCACTTCCGGCACCTTTCTGCCCATAAAAACTTCCGGACGGGTATACTGCGGATATTCCAACAATGTTATTTCTTCCTTCGCATCCGGATTGATCAAATCTCCATATACTTCTTTTCTTGCCTTACGGGTAAATTCCTCTTTCGGACGCACACTGGAAAAACTTTCTTCCTCTTTTGAATCTGCGTTTGTCAGTACATCCGGGATCATGCGGCTGATGGCATCCACCATGACCATAGCAGGAAGTTCTCCTCCTGTCAGAACATAATCTCCGATAGACACCGGCTCTGCCTCCATGATTTCCAGCACCCTTTCATCCACACCTTCATAATGGCCGCATAAAATGATCAGATCTTCTTCTTTTGCCAGATCTTTTGCCATCTGCTGATGAAAGACTTTTCCGGCAGGAGAGGTATAGATCACCTTAGGCTTTTGAAAACTCATCGCCTGAAAAGCAGGATCCAAAAGCGCTTCTTCAAAGGTCAATCCATTTGCTTTTGCAAAAGCGTTGACTTTTCCTGCTGCCAAAGTCCCCATGACATCAATATAAGCATCATAAATTGGCTGGCACTGCATGACCATGCCCGCGCCTCCTCCGTAAGGGGCATCGTCTACATGACCGTGTTTTTCCAATGTATAATCACGAATATTAATGATATTAACAGAAATCAGACCGGCTTCCTGTGCCCGTCCTATAATACTGGTATTCAAACCGGAAGAAATCATTTCCGGAAATAAGGTCAGAATATGAAAATGCATTAATCCAATAACCCTGGCAGAATGTGGACCAGAATTTCTCCTTTTTCTATGTCCACCTGTTTGATGCAGTCCTTGATCACCGGAAGCAGGATCTCTTTCTCCCGCATTCCTTTTGCATCCGGTACACCGCATCCTACCACATATACATCATTCGCCCCCGTCTGCAGCACATCCCGGACAGTCCCCAGTTGGTTTCCATCCTCATCTTTCACAATGCACCCGATCAGGTCCGCGATATAGTATTCTCCTTCTTCTAATGGCTGGCCATCCTTGCGGTCGATATAGATCTCTGCTCCCGTATATTTGGCAGCCTCCTCCGGACTGGAAAAACAGGTAAATTGAACAATAGCCAGATTTTTGAAAAACCTGGCCCCTGCTACTTCTGTCCGGATTTCTTTTGTTTCGGTCTTGATCACGACATCTTTGACTTCACGGAACCGCTTGGGCGAGTCAGTCGTCGGAAAGACTTTGACTTCGCCCTTTATTCCATGTGTAGAGGTGATAACACCGATCCGTAAAAATTGTTCCATAAATGGTTATTCCACAATATCCACTACCGTCTTGAGATTCTGCTTCATGGCAGCGGTCTTCACAACGGCCCGTATGGATTTTGCTATACGGCCCTTTTTGCCAATTACTTTTCCCATATCGTCTTTTGCAACACGCAGTTCAATAACGATCGTTCCGTCGTCTTCTTTTCTTTCGGTAACGACAACTTCATCCGGTGAATCGACAAGAGCTTTAGCAATGACTTCTACTAACTCTTTCATTCCGTCACCTCACTTATTTGATAATGCCCTCTGCCTTCAGTAATTTGGCGACGACTTCTGTCGGCTGTGCGCCATTTTTCAGCCATTTTTCTGCTGCTTCTTTGTCGATTTTTACAGCACTTGGCTCCTGGTTCGGATCATATGTTCCGATCGTCTCAATAAATCTTCCGTCACGTGGAGCTCTTCCATCAGCAACGATGATTCTGTAGAAAGGTGCTTTCTTCTTTCCCATTCTGGTTAATCTGATTTTTACTGCCATTTTTGTGTCCTCTTTCCGCGGTGTTCCGCTGTTATTTTATTTATGTGAAAGTTGTTTATTAAAATAACCCTTTCATTCCTCGTTTACCGAGCATGCCCCTCATGCCCTTTCCTCGTTTGCCGCCCATCAGGCCGCCTATGCCTCCCATCTGCTTGATGGCTTTCTTGGACTGTTCAAACTGTTTCACCATCCGGTTCACTTCCATAATGTCAACGCCGGCACCTTTTGCAATACGATTCTTGCGGGAGACATTCAGGATCTTCGGATTACGTCTTTCTTTGATCGTCATAGAAGAAATAATTGCTTCCATCCGGGCAAGTTTTGTATCGTCGATCATCAATGAGCTGCTGCTGAATCCTGGCATCATTTTCAATACTTCCGCCAGGCCGCCCATCTGTTTCATCTGTTTCATTGAGACCAGATAATCTTCAAAATTGATCTCATTCTTTTTCAGACGCTCGGCCATATCACGGGCTTCTTCTTCATCCACTGCTGCTTCTGCCTTTTCGATCAGAGACAGCACATCGCCCATTCCAAGAATACGGCTGGCCATACGGTCCGGATAAAACTGTTCCAGATCGGTGAGTTTTTCGCCCATACCGGCATAGATGATCGGAACGCCGGTCACTGCTCTTACTGAGAGAGCTGCACCGCCTCTGGCATCACCATCCAGTTTTGTCAGGATCACTCCATCGATCCCGATCCGGTCTGCGAACCCCTGTGCGATGTTGACTGCATCCTGGCCGGTCATAGCATCAACGACCAGCAGTGTTTTGGTCACATCGACCGTCTTCTTAATATCTTCCAGTTCCTGCATCATATCTTCATCGATCTGCAGACGGCCTGCGGTATCGATAATGATCACATTCTTATTATTATCTGTCGCAAACTGAATTGCAGACTGCGCGATCGCAGAAGCTTTATTGCCGGTTCCCATCTCAAACAGAGGGACGCCAACTTTTTCCGCATTGATCCGAAGCTGTTCGATTGCTGCCGGACGGTAAATATCGCAGGCAACCAGAAGAGGGCGTTTCCCCTGTTCTTTTAATTTTCCTGCTAGCTTGGCGGCTGTGGTGGTTTTACCGGAACCCTGCAGACCTACCATCATGATGATCGTTTTAGCCATGCCCGGAAGAAGTTCCAGCTCGACTGCTTCACCGCCCATCAGGCTGACCAGTTCTTCGTTGACGATCTTGATCACCATCTGTCCCGGCGTCAGGCTTTTCATGACGTCTTCGCCGATCGCACGCTCTTTCACAGCAGCATTAAACTGCTTCACGATCTTAAAGTTCACGTCTGCTTCCAGAAGAGCCATCCGGACTTCTTTTAATGCCACATCAACATCGGCTTCGGTCAGGATTCCTTTTCCGCGCAGTTTCTTAAAAACGTTCTGTAATTTATCCGATAAGTTTTCAAATGCCATATTATAATAGTTCTAAAATATTCTCTGCTGCCTGTTTTGCCTCCTGCAGACTTCTGCAGTCTTCAATCTCTTTTACCTTTTGTTTCACTTCCTGAAACTTTTCCACCAGCTGCAGCTTTTTTTCATATTCCTCCAGGATCCCCTCTACTCTGCGGACCAGGTCATGCACACCCTGCCGGCTGATATCATACTCCTGCGCGATCTCCGCATAAGAGAGATTATCCATAACATATGCGCCGTAGATCTCCTTCTGATGTTCCGTCAGCAGATCTCCGTAAAAATCAAATAATAATGATCTTTTTACAAATTCTTCCATAGGCTCCTCTGCACGCCCGGTTATCTTACTATTATTAGCACGATGTGTCAAGTATTTTTACTTGACAGTCTTTTCTCGTTGACGTTCAAAATAATAAATGCTTAAATAGGGTTATCACTTTAGGGGGATTATCATAATGAAAAAAATACTATCTGTGTTAATCAGTCTGATGCTTGTTTCAGGGCTAATTCTGGCAGGCTGCAGCAAGGAAGAAGAACCAGAAAAAGAAATGTATCTGGCATCTGATTCTGCGACGGTCGTTACCTATACAAAGGATGATGATGGCAATCTTGTTCCTTCCGGCGAGGAAGTCCGCGGGACAAAAGTCGTCCTGAAAGGAAAAACGGTAACGCAGGATGAGATCAACTACGAACCGCTCAAGAAAGCAGAGGATGCGGAGAAAGATGACCCAACGATCTACTTTGCCCAAAGCGATCTGGTGGAGACTCCGGAAGAGTGTGTCCGTGAAAAAGACAAATATGTCCGTACATCGGTCACGCCTGTTGCTGGTGTGGATGACTGTACGATCAAGGGCTTCATCTGGAAGGGTTCTCACGTATCCATTACTGGTTTTGATTCTCTTTCTTCCGATGGACTGGTCAACATGTATCAGGTAACTGCGGATGATGGTACCGAAGGCTGGGTCTATGCTAAATACCTGGTAGATACACAAGAAGATGCGAACGCAGTTAACCAGGAATACTATGAATTAAATAAAGACAAGATCTACGACGGTCTGGATCTGTATGGCGGCGATCCTGGAAACCTTGATTACTTCTATTATGATAAAGTCGTCAACTCATCCAGTGTGATGCCGTCTGAATGCCGTGCTTATTACCTGAATGCCGGATGCATCGATGCGATGGATGATTATATTGACTGCTGCAGAGAAGCAAACGCGAATGCTGTAGTTATCGATATCAAGGACGGGGCTCTGGCATACCATGCAGAAATTGCAAACAGCTATACTCCTTCTTCTTATGAAACTGCTTATCATAATAACGCTGACTACAAAGCAGGCGTCCAAAAAGCAAAAGATGCCGGCCTTTGGACGATTGGCCGTATCGTAGTCTTTAACGACAGTTTCTTTGCAGATGACAATCCGGGTGAATGTATTCTGGAATATGGCGAGAATGCCGGCTGGCCTTCCGCTTATTCCCGGAAAGCATGGGAATATAATGTTAAACTGGCAATCTCTGCAGTACAGGAGATGGGCTTTGACGAGATCCAGTTTGACTATGTCCGGTTCCCGGAAAACGCTTATGGTCTCTCTGATTCCGGAGCAGCGGACTTCAGGAATACCTATGGAGAAGAAAAAGCACAGGCTGTCCAAAATTTCTGCCGCTACGCTGCAGATTCAATCCATCAGGCAGGTGCGTATTTCTCGGTTGACGTTTTTGGTGAATGTTCGGACGGTTATGTGACTACTTATGGACAATACTGGCCGGCAATCTCTAATGTAGTTGATGCCGTCAGCTCCATGCCATATATCGATCACTTTGGACGGGAAGCCTATACCTGGACAGATGGCTATTCCACCATGTACAACTGGGCAAGAGGCGCTTATGATTCACAGCAGTGGACACCGAATCCGGCACGGCCGCGGACCTGGCTCACCTGCTATTCGGTTCCTTACTGGGAGCCGGAGATTCCGGTGACCTCTCCATTCCTGGAAGACCAGATTCAGGCTCTCTGGGATGCAGGGATCGGCGATGGAGGCTTTATCACCTGGAACGTAGCTTCCAATCTGGGAATCTACTATACAGTAGCTCCTGCCTTTGCACGAAGCTACCAATAAAAGTAATAATTGAAAGCTGCCCTTAGGGGCAGCTTTTTTTATTGTCCGTAACAGCGGGTCAGATCATACAGCAGCCCCTCTGCCCCATTATAACGCTCTTCCGGATCTGTTTTTGTACATCGGATCAGAATTTGATAAAGAGGAGCGGATATATCCGGTCTAAGAAAACGTATATGCTGAAATGTTTTTTCTTTGCCATCCGGATCACGCCCTGTCAGCATGAAATACAAAATTGACCCAAACCCGTAAATGTCTGTCCGGGTATCACTTTGGCTGTGGCTGTCCTCATATTGTTCCGGTGCTGCATAACCAATCGTGCCCAGACAGACCGCATCCTGATCCTCCCGGAGAACATAACGTTTTGCTGCGCTGAAATCGATCAGCTTTACAGCTCTGTCCTTCCCGATCAGAATATTATCCGGTTTCAGGTCCCGGTAAATGATTGGCGGCTTCTGCTCATGCAGATAACATAAAGCGCCTCCAATCTGCAAAGCAATCTGCAGTGTCTCCTCTGCCAACAGGCGGCTTTGTTTTCTTACATGCTGCCGCAGACTAACGCCTGGGAAGAATTCCTCGACCAGCAAGATCCCTTCCGGGACCATTAACCTGCAAAGCGGGTGGATGATCCCTTCATGATGCAGTTCCTGCAAAAGTAATGCTTCCTGACTGTTTTTATCCTTCAGGACCTTCACGATGACCAGCTGATTCCTTTTTCGGTCTCTGGCCAGAAACACCTCTGTAGCTGCGCTGCTTTCAAACGGTCTGCCTAATTCAAACCGTCCTGCAATGACTTGTCCCATATACATATTATTATGATTCTATAAAAGGTATCCGAATGGACATCCGAGAATAATAACCCTGCCAAAAATTAACACAGCCAAAATGGCTGTGTCAATTAAGAGAATATTACATTCCTGTTAATATTATTATTCGATTGGGTTTCCCTCTCCGTCAAAAAGCGGAAGTTTTTCCAGGAACAGGATATCATCCCGGTCAGCTGCATCTCCTTCTGCCAGGATGGCCATTCTGCCCACAACAATACCTCCTGCCTGATTTACTAATGTTTCGACTGCAGCAATAGATTCTCCGGTAGAAATAACATCATCCAGAAGCAGGATCCGTTTTCCTTTCATCTTCTCTGCATCCGCGCCATCCATATAAAGCTTCTGTTCTGCTTTTGTGGTAATGGACTGCACCGTTGTCTCAAAGACGCCGTTCATATAAAGTTTCGGTGCTTTCCGGACCAGAAAGTATTCATTCTGTCCGCTCTGTCTTGCCATTTCATGGATCAACGGGATGGCTTTTGCCTCCGGTGCTACCATATAGTCATACTCCGGAGCAATCTTAAGAAGTGCCGCTGCTGCTGCCACCGTCAGTTCCACATCTCCAAAAATAACAAACGCACCAATCGACAGCGTATCAGAAGCTTTGCAAATAGGGAGCGCACGCTCACATCCTGCAATTGTCATTTTATACGTTTTGTTCATGTCATTCTCCTTTAATTATCTGTATCTTCTATTACCAGTATTTGACTCCATTTGCTTTTATCGACGGAATGCGGTTCATAAATCCATTGTGACGCTACGCAGGAGACTGCAGCAAAATGATCCTGATCAAAGTGGACGGTTCCCAGGACCGTATCCAGATTCAGTTCTTCTGCCGCCTTGACAATGGAATCTGCATCCACCGCCATAGCCCTTTTCAAGGTCTCTACCGTTACTTCCACGATACCATGTTTGTATCCCAAAGACTCCGGACAAGGTGTAATATATTCGCTATTCCACCAGTCTGCCAGATCTTTTCCATCCTGCTTTGTCAGAGAAGAGGTAAAAGAAAAGGAAGGTGCCCAGGCTTCTGCAGTATAAGTCTGATCGAATGCACTGCTGAGAGGATCTTTTTCCAGTGCATCATAGTAAAGATGTTCGTTCACCAGCATACTGGATTTCATTTCCAATCCGGCATCATGGATCATCCGCTTTGCATTCAGATAGTCATCTGTATCCAGAACACATAAAAGTGCATCCGCTTTTGCATCCCGCAATGCTTTTACATAATCATCTGAGAGCTGGACCTCTTTTGCCGTGATCCGGTTTTCAGCACAATATTTGAGCGTTTTCCCCGCAAAGGAATTTTCCGAAGAATCCTGGTCTGTAAGGATCACTAAAGATGTGATCCCTTTTTCCTGCCAGATCGGAAGGAAAGCATCCATCTGCTCCTGGGTTCCTGCCGAAACGAGAAAAGAATATGTATGTTTTCCCTGTGCTTCCCAAAGGGTTTCATCTGCATCTACGCAGAAACAAGGGACCTGTTTCTCTTCACAGATTTCTGCAACTGGAAGAACCGTACTGTCTGAATGAGAAACAATGATCACGTCTACGTTCTCTTCTTCAACCAGCTGCAGCGCTGCTTCCTTGGCGCCTCTTTCTGTCGACCCCGAATCACGCAGGAGATAACGAACCATCAGTTTTTTCTCTAGGGCATCGATAAAAATGCCCCCGCTCTGGTTCAGCTCCTCAACTGCAGCCTTTTCTGTCTCCAGCGTTCCCTCTGCATATTCTGCAAATTCTCCCGTCATCGGACAGATACGGCCGATCGTCACATAGTTCTTTTTTGACGTTTTCGGAGCAGTCTCACAGCTGCACAGGCACAAAGCAGTGCATATGGATAAAAAGATGACTAGTACGGCTTTTTTCATATACCTCATATATTATTCTGCAAGCTCCGAGATCACGCGTACAGCTTCTCCGATTGCCTGGTTATCCACCTCTTCAAAGCGGCCTGCATCGGATAAAGCAGCCTGCTCCGGAATGATCGGCATCTTTCCAAGCACCGGAAGTCCAAGCGCAGAAGCAATGTCTTCAATATGGCTCTCGCCAAAGACATGGATCTTCTTTCCACAGTCCGGACACTCTATATAGCTATAATTCTCAACGATTCCAAGCACCGGAATGTTCATAGCAGTTGCCATGTTGTATGCCTTTTTCACGATCATCGTGACCAGGCTCTGCGGACTGGTGACGATCACAATTCCGTCCAGAGGAATGGACTGGAATACGGTCAGCGGCACATCACCGGTTCCCGGAGGAAGATCGACCAGGAGGTAATCCAATTCTCCCCAAATGACATCTGTCCAGAACTGCTTTACAACTCCTGCCAGCACGGGACCTCTCCAAATAACCGGAGTTTCCTCATCTTCCAGAAGCATATTGACGCTGATGATGCGGATCCCGCTAGCTGTCTCGCGCGGGAAGATCCCATCTTCGCTGCCTTCTGCATGCCCTTTAATACCAAACATCTTCTGAATGGAAGGGCCGGTAATATCTGCATCCAGGATGCCGACTTTATATCCTTTTTTGGCCAGTTCTACTGCAAGACTGCCGGTCACAAAGGATTTTCCGACACCGCCTTTTCCGCTGACCACACCGATCACCTTTTTAATATTGCTGAAGCGATTTTGCTCCTCTAAGAAGCTCTCCGGTCCATTCTTGCTTGGACAAGAGTCTGCGTGTTCACATCCGGCGCAAGACTCTTCGCTGCAGCCTTCCTGTTCTCTGATATCTTTCTCGTCTGCCATAGTGATTCTCCTATCTTTTTTTACTTCGTCAATAATACCATTATACGATTACTGCGCGCAATGAATTTCGACATCTCCTCCGGCGTCAGTGGTTCATTACCCAGTTTGGCCAGATCATAAAGTTGCTCCAGTACCATATCTGCGTTCTCCTCATCGTCCTCTGAATGAGAAAGGACATACTGAACCAGTTCGTTATTGTTATTCAAAACCAGGGTTCCCGGGGTACGCATTTGTTCAAATTCTGTATTATCCATACCCATCATGCCCATCTGTATCATCATGTCTTCCATTCGCTTGCTTTCCTCAGAAACAGTAAGCATGGAGGATACGTCTGCGTTTTTCAGATTCTGCAGGGATACTTCCAATTTCTCCTTGCCCGTCAATTTTCTTAAGCGTTCCTGGAGTTTTCCAGCTTTTTCATCCAGTTCTGCCTGATCTTTTTTCGAGGTACGTTTACGGAACACACGATCCAGATCTGTATCAATCCGCAAGAACTGTACGCCCTCATTCTTCATTTCCAGCTGAGAAATGTAACTGGTATCGATCACATGCTCCAGGTAGACTGCATCCAGTTTTGCTTTTTTGAACATGTCAATATACTGCCCCTGCTGGCGTCTGTCGGAAACGTAAAAGATGGTATTTTCATGTTTCTCCTTATTCTCCTCCAGACACTCCTTAAATGTCAGATATTTTCCGCTGAGGTTTTGGAACAGTACATAATCATTCATTTTCTCTGCAAATTTTTCGTCCCGCAAGCAGCCAAACTTAATAAACGGAGAAATATCATTCCAGTACTTTTCATATTCTTCCTTATCAGTCTTATACATACCAGAAAGCTTATCCGCTACTTTTTTGGTAATATAATCAGAGATCTTGCTGACAAACCCGTCATTCTGCAGCGCACTTCTGGAAACGTTCAACGGAAGATCCGGACAGTCGATCACACCTTTTAAAAGCAGCAGGAATTCCGGGATCACCTCTTTGATGTTATCTGCGATAAATACCTGATTGTTATATAGTTTGATCGTTCCTTCTATGCTGTCATATTGATTTGTAATCTTCGGAAAATAAAGGATGCCCTTCAGATTAAACGGATAATCCATGTTCAGATGGATCCAGAACAATGGCTCTTTATAGTCGTTAAATACTTTCCGGTAAAAATCAATATAATCGTCTTTTTTGCATGAATTCGGATGCTTGGTCCAAAGCGGATGGGTCTCGTTAACCGGTTTCGGCTCCTCTTCTCCTTCGGTTTCTTTTCCGACAGCATCTGTATTGACAAAGTAGATTTCCTCCGGCATAAAAGAACAATACTTATTCAGTACTTCTTTTACACGGTACTCATTACTGAACTCATAGCAGTCCTCGTTCAGGTACAATGTCACTTCTGTACCAACTGTCGTTTTGTCAGAATCGCTCATTTCAAATTCGGTGCCGCCATCGCATTCCCAATAAACGGCTTTTGCGCCTTCCTGATAGGAAAGTGTCTCAATGGTCACCTTATCCGCTACCATGAAAGCAGAATAAAAGCCCAGTCCGAAATGCCCGATGATCTGGTCTTCATTTGCCTTATCTTTATATTTTTCCAAAAAGTCTGTAGCTCCGCTGAATGCGATCTGGTTGATATATTCCCGGACCTCGTCTGCTGTCATACCAATACCGTTATCAATCACCTTTAAGGTCTTTTTGGTCGGATTGGCAATGACCTGAATAGAAAAATGATTTCCTTCCGGGAACTGATATTCTCCCATGATCTCCAGCTTCCTAAGCTTGGTAATGGCATCACAGCCGTTGGAGACCAGCTCCCGCAGAAAGATATCATGATCCGAATACAGCCACTTTTTAATAATAGGGAATATGTTTTCACTGTTTATCGATAAGCTTCCCTTTTCTTTGCTCATGTCGATCACTCCTTTTTGTCGTCATTTACGTTTTCGCTCTTTTAAACGAAAACTCTCTGTTATTATATTAGCACTCTTTTGATGAGAGTGCTAATACTTTTTTGTGTTTTTTGTATGAAGTTTTTTTATCATTGAAAAATCATGTATGATGTGCTATTTTATCTTAGTCCGCGGAAACGCGTGATATGCCTCAATAGCTCAGTCGGTAGAGCACTTCACTCGTAATGAAGGGGTCGCAGGTTCAAGTCCCGTTTGAGGCTTCTCTTTAAAAAAGGAAAGTCTGCTGAAAGACTTTCCTTTTATTATTACTGCTTGACCTCTATCTGTGAGCACATCTGTATGATCAACTCTAAAAATTCCTTTCGGAACTCTTCATAGTGTTCCGGGTGTTTCGTTCCCATAGCATTTAGAGTCTTCCCATCATCAAATCCAAAACTCATCTGGAACCACTCTTTATTTGCATAATCTTCATCCGTCTCATCATAATTGTACCAGGTGATCAGATCATATTTCTCAATTAATTCCTGGATCCCGGCAAAATCGATCTTATCTGCTTCTACAGCCTCATAATACTGGTAGGTGCCTTCCGGAAGCAGTTCCCCGCTTACTGAAGATATCTGCACGTCAAAGTTTTTCTCTCTGACTCCAGGCATAGTAATAAAGATCTCATATTTATCGCTTCCAGATGCCCCTCTTTGCATATAATTGACCATCATAAACGTTAGTTTTCCCGATATGCCTTCTGCAATCTTCTCCTGTCTTTTCTCTTCCAGCATTTCCTGCTTCAGAGGGGAAAACAATGCTTCCATTTTTTCGCAAAAGTCCTTATAGCCCTCCGGGGTGCTGTTGCTTCCATATGCAGAAAGTGATCGTCCATCTCGAAACGTGATGGAAAGGGAAAAGCCGTCCCCATCCAATACATGGTCGTTGGTCTTGTCAAAACCGTCCCATGCTGCCAGATGGCAGTCCTGATAGAGCTGCGTCAGCTGGTCCAGAAACGCGCCATCCACTTCCCGGGTCAGTTCTCCGTAATCCGGATATAACATGCTCTCATAAACGAAGAAATGTTTCCCATCCTCTTCATTGATAGAATAAGAATAGGAGTCACCCCCTATCGACCCGTGATAAGCATAATAAAACGTATCTACACCGCTTTGATCACCTTCCGCATTCATTCCTGCTCCGTCAGATCCGCTCATGCCGTTTTCCGGGTCCGGATTTCGCTTGCAACCGGCAAATGCTCCGATGATTCCCATCGCTAACAAGATCGTGATAATACTTTTTTTCATTGTCCTTTCCTCAACAAACCCTACCGATTCCTTTGTTTCCAAACTTTTTCCAGGGTTTCATATACAACAGGATTCGGATGCCCTGTTTCAAAGTACCGTGAGTTATCTGCTCCAAGCATTTTGGCAGCAAACGCAGCTACCGCTCTGGAACGTGACTCTCCTCCGTAACAGTGCACCAACAGAGTCTCTGCGGCTTTATTTTTCTGCAGGAAATCGATGATCTTCTCTGCATGTTCCTGATTGAATAAAACCGCACCGTCCACTTCTTTCACAGTATCATCAAAATAAAGAGTCAGGACATCTTTGCAGTATTTATTTGTTCGAAATTCAAAACCGAATCCCTCTGTATGTGTATCCTGAATAGAGATCACCACATAGGTATCTTGTTTTTGAGCCATTTCCTCCATCCCTGCAGGCGCATAATGTGCCATTACATAGTCAAATGCGTCATAGACGGAGCGCAGCATAATCCGTTTCATATTTATACCACTCTTTAATATGTATTTTCCGTTCCGTAATAATCCGCTGCATTCTGCACTGGTTCACTCTTGTACCAGATCGGGCTGTCATTTCTGCGGACTGCAAACAGAAAGATCGGATAAAGGAATGAAAATACCAATGACAAAACAAACAGCACGATGTATTTCCCGGAGCAGCTTTTATATATGTGAAATAAACTGACATTGAGAAAAACCGTGGCAATTGCCAATAATATATAACTGATCGCAGCAATCGCCAGCCCAACATAAAAGACAGGATCAGAGACGGCCTCTTGTGCATGTCGCTGCAATATATCAAAGTCTCCCCGGTATATAGAATCGATCAGTTCCGGTGAGAAACGGATCGCAACCAGATTCAAAAAAGTACTAACACCGGAAAGAACACCGCCGGCTATTAGAAAGATTGGATAAAGCGCAACGTAATGGCTCCTCCTGCCACGTTTTTTGAGCACTGCATCATCTGCAATCTGCCCAAGTTTAAACATAGAAATGAATGGAATCCAGGCAAGCGCACTGGCACTAAGATGGCGCCTCCGGCTGATGGTATACATCCCGATTCCCTTAAAGATATAAAAAACCAATGCAAAAACCAGCCAAAGCAGAACAAAAGCTGCGCATATAATGATAAGAATAGGTCCTACTGCCATTTTTACTTCCTCTTTTCTATTATTTAGCGAATCCATTTATTAGACAGAGTCGGATGGTCATATCCCCAACAGCTCTCCACCAATCGGATTCCGATACAGACTGCATGGATCGCATCTTTAAAGCCATAATACTCTGCAAGTCCGCAAAAACTCCCATCATCTTTCCTGCAGACAGCCAAAATCAGGGATTCTTTTGCAGCGAAACATTCATCGTAGAGTTTACGGATCATTTCATGGATATCTTCATATTGCTGCTCAAATAAAAAAGTCGGCAGATACCGATATACTTTTTTACTCTGAATCATCTTTTGTAATTCTTCAGCATCTGCGTCTGTAATTTTCCGGATTATGATATGCTCCCCTTCGATAAAAGGGATTTCATCAAATACTTTTTTCATGCTTTCTTTTTAAAGGAAAATTTGTTTTCTTTCCCTTGTGCAAGACGTTTCAGATTTTCCCTGTGAGTCCAGAAAACAAGAAGTGTCATCAACACCATAATAATGATACAGTCAGGGTACCATCCCCGACTCACTTTTATCAGACCTGTCAGCAGAAAAACGATAAATAGAATGCATTCCGCTGTCATCATAGACAGAGATGCTAAAGAGACATATCGGGTCAGGACACAGATCCCAAAGAAAATGACGACGCCGATCACGATCATTTTCCAATCGCCCAACATAATAAGGAGCGCTGCAGAAGGCGCAACACCTTTTCCGCCTTTAAAATGCAGATAGAATGGAAAATCATGACCCAGGATCGCTCCAAAGCCTGTATACAGGTATAACGGGATCCGGTCGATATCAACTTTAACCCCTTTTACGACAACAAAATAAACCAACAGTACAACAATAACGACCTTCAGCATATCTCCCACGCCAGTCGCAATGCCGCCGCCAATTCCAACGGTACGAAATGCATTTGTCGTACCCAGATTTCCGCTTCCCTTTTTTCGGATATCAACTTTCTTCGCCGTCCCAACAAAGAACGCCGCAACCATGCAACCGAAAAAATAGCCGATGATCAAACCTGCAAAACAGATCAGTCGTTCCATAAAAATCCTCTCCCAGTTTAACCGGTATCTCCTATTTCGGCAATTAAATTATAATTTTATACGCTGCAAAGTTCAAGCAAATGTCCTGCATTAGACGTGTTTTTATTGCCGTACAAAGAAAACTTGAATGTTCCAGAAAAAGGAAGAGCTCTGCCTACCGATATAAAAACAGGGTCAGCAGCAGATAGATCACCAGCAGACTGCTAAGGATAATGATCTGTTTTCCTTTATGTCCTTTTAGCAGACCAATAAATTCGCGCACTGCTGCATTTGGCCAGAAGTACCATTTTGTAGGGGCGCCCATGCCTACTGCCGGGAGTTTTACCCTTCTAGCATAAAGTCCGCTGCGGAAAACATGATAATTCGTAGTGGAAAATGCGGTCTTTCCATTCGGGTTGGTCTTCTGAATGATCTCCTTTGAAAAAGTCATATTCTCAAAGGTATTCGTGGATCGGTCTTCTTCTATGATCTGTTTTTCCGGGATGCCCTGTGACATCAGATACTGTTTCATGCATGCACTTTCTGATATTCTTTCATCAGATCCCTGTCCGCCAGACGTAATAAAGATCAGTTCTTTGCCCGTCTCCTTTTTTTGCTTCCGGTAAAAAGCAATTGCACGGTCGCACCGTCCTTTCAGGAGCGGCGTCGGCGTTCCATCCTTCCGAATACTGCAGCCTAAAATGATCAGAAAATCTTTGTCCTTTGCAGGATCGTGAAGCGCCGCGATCAGATCTGCTATGATCGTCCCGATCATCATGCATTCCAGGTACAAATAGATTCCCGCAAACAGGTTGAAAATAATCTCATGAGCACGGATCTGAGCAATGCTCCCGGACAGGTTTGCAAAGCGGTCAAAAAGAACTATAACCGCCTCACCCGCTAGAAGAATAACTGACAGCAGAATTCCAAGGACATTGACAAACCGCCGTCCTTCATGCCGGATCAACGAGATATTGGATATACATAATGCGATAGAAAAAAACAGAATAAACGGAGAAGAAATCAGCATATAATTTTTAGCTGAATCAAGCAGGCCATGCAGCATCCCCTCGACAGAATAAACTGATGGAAACAACGCCATTCGGACGGTCAAAATAATAAGGGTTGTACAGATAGAAATAATAAACAGCGCAAATCCCATATAGTAAATCGTATTATAAGAATACGGATTATACTTGAGCTGCTTAAAAAAAGTAATGATCAATTCTGCCAGAACCGCCAGAAAGAAAAGGGATAGACTTCCGCAGATATAAACTGCGTTTTGCTCAGTCCCAAATATTACAAAAACGACCACGAGCCCAACCAGAACAGCCAACCAGATCAGAATATTATAAAGAGTTGGTTTCTTTTTCGGAGTATCTACATTCATTAAGCAAGGATCTTCTTCATCGTCAAAATATTTTGTCCATCCGTCCGCTCGTAATCGATCTCATCCATTACCTGTTTAGCAAGGAAAACACCCAAACCGCCAATATCTCTTTTATCGGCAGATAACGTCACATCAGGATCTTCCTTTGCAAGCGGATCATAAGGAATGCCCCAGTCAAGGATACTGATCGTAATGGAAGAAGGCCTGTCAGAAAGCATGACACGAATAATGGCCTTCCCTTTTTCCTCTGTATAAGCATAGGATGCCACATTGGTGAAAATCTCTTCAACTGCCAGAAGTATCTCCATTTCTGTCTTTACAGAGCACTCTGCAGCCTCCAGGTAACGACTGATAAAAGCATTGACTTCCGCCAGCTTTTCCGTATCTGCGTCTACGACAAGCTCATTTGCTGCTTCTGTTTTTTCCTCTTTCCGTTCAAAGAGAAGCGAATCCGTCTCATCAAGCAGCTTGAAAAGCTGTTCTTTTCGGAATTCAAATGCTTCTTTTCCCTGCTCTGTGCTGATCTCATCACGGCGGATCGCTCGGCGAATCAGACGAGTATAGCCCAGAATCCGGGCTTTATTTTCAACTGATTGGATATACGCTTCATCTTCGGTTCCCAGATAGGCAACTAAGACTTTATGCCAGAATGTTTCTGCGGTCGGATAATCAAACCCCTGGAATTCTTTAATAATGTTGTGGTCCAGTTCTGAAAAACCAATAAACGCATTAAACATGGACGCCAACTCAAAGATCGGATGACCGACTGCGAGTGTATCCATATCGATCAGCAGAACCTCATCACCTTGCAGTTCCAGATTCTTGGTATGGTAATCACCATGAATCATATGATCATCATGAGGGACAGCTTCAATTAATGCCCGCAGTTTCTGTACTGGTTCATCAGGCAGATACCCTTTCAGGAAATCCGCATAGTCCAAAAATGTTTCCTTGAGATCCGGGAGTTTCCCTTCCGGTACTAATGTGTTGTGGATGCGCTTCAGCATTTCCACATATTCATCCACACACCAGTCCATCTTTTCCGGCTGTGTAGAAAGTATCTTAGAAAAAGAGCTGGCATTTAAAAGTTCGAAAACAGAGCCATAGCTGTCTCCTACTCTGACAACATCGTAAGAGATAGCTGTAGGGATTCCTAAAATAAGTGCAAGCTTTGCTACCTCCCGCTCATGCTGAATATCATCTAAAGCATCCGGATAATTGTACACCTTTACTACATTATCCTGATCGATACGGTAGATTGTTCCATTTGCACCCCGTCCAATTTCTTCACAGCCTTCTATAGAAACGACACGGTATGCTTTTCCGACTTTCATCATCTCTGTAAAGCCTGTCATTTCCAGGATCTCGTAGACTGCAGAGTTGGCATTCGTAATACAAAGATCAGGATTGATCTTTCTCATATGCAGGATCACACGAAGGCCGGCACTGGAAATATATTCCAGCTTTTCTGCGTCGATCACAATTGGCAGGTGTTCTTTTCCTTCCAGCTGCGCAAAAATCTCTTTTTCTACTTCTGCCGCATTATTTGAATCGACACGTCCTTCCAGGCCGATCACAAATCCCTGATTTGTCTGTTCAAAAGTCATAGGTCTTCCCTTCCTGCTGTGTTTGTTCCTTTGTATTCTACACAAAGCATTGTCACATCATCAAACTGCTCTGCCTCTCCTACGAAAGCATCAATTGCTTCCGTCATATTCTTAAGAGTCTGCTCCGGAGAAGCTGAAATGTCCTGATTCAATACAGAAAGCATACGTTCCGTACCAAACAGCTGCTCATTTGTATCTGTTGCTTCCGGGACACCGTCCGTATACAGGAATAGTTTAGATCCCGGTTCCAGCTGTAACTCATATTCTTTGTAATGAATACCTTCCATACCACCGACAACAAAACTATGCGGATCTTTGAATAATTCATATTGTCCATTGCCATGTTTGATGACCGGATACTCATGACCTGCATTAGCTGCGATCAGTTTTCCTGTCGACAGCTCCAGAATTCCCAGCCAGATCGTTACAAACAGTTCTCCTCTGCTCCGCTGTATGAAAGCATCATTACTGCTTTCTAATGCCCTTCCCGGAGATAGTCCCATACGCACTCTATTAGCGATTGAAATCTGTGAAGCCATCATAAATAGCGCGGCCGGTATTCCTTTTCCGGCAACATCGGCAATGACCATACATAAGTGATCATCATCGATCAGATAGAAATCGTAAAAATCGCCTCCTACCTCACGAGCAGGGTTCATACTTCCATATAGATCAAAATCTGTCCGGTCCGGAAATGCAGGGAACTTGCTTGGGATCATGCCGGCCTGAATACGGCTTGCTACGGAAAGCTCGGTGTTCATTTTCTCCCTTTCCGCTGAAATAGTTTCAATGTCCTGCAGATACTGGTCAATTTCTTCTGTCAGAGTACCAATATCCTCTGCCAGCTGTCCGAGTTCATTATTTGAGTGAATCTCAGAGAGAGTTTTTTTGACCTTTTGACTATCTTTAGAAACTGTATATAAACGGATACTTTCCTGAAGTTTTTTTAATGGCTGAATGAAGAAAAATGCAAGAAGCGCAAGAGCGATCATCGAAAGAAGGACCTGGTATGCAACCGCCACCCCAGTTCCCTGCTTGGTTGACGTTGTTATATTGGTTCTTAATCCCGTCATATTAAAAGTCAGGCCGATTATTACATCCTGTTCTCCTTCCATCCCCATATATGCATAATAATCAGCATATAATCCGGCGTCCGCCAGGTGGCCTCTTTGTTCCCGCGCATTCCGCATAGCTTGCTGCTGACTTCCGCCTACAGTTGTCTTTGTCCCTAAAATATAAGCATTCTCATATTCTGTTCCGCGTACAGAATCCTCATCAGCAGCGCTGAAAAGAAAGAACTGATCTGTGTATGGTTCCTGTGAAAGGACACAAAAAACAAAGTCTATATTATAAGTTTTCTTTATTTGATTAATACGGGTAATAAGCCAGGAGTAGGTGATCTCCGCATATAGTTTCTGATCCTCCTGCGGAAGGGAGGCTATGGTCTCAGCGCTCACATACTTTAACTGGATATCCGGATGTCGCTCACTAAAAAGGCGGACCTTCTCCTCTGTTTCAGTTCCTGGTCCGTAATCTACATCATATTCAATATCCAGATCATCTGCGTGCGTATACCAATAGTGGATCAACCAGTCTGAGGCAGGATATTCCCAGACAGACTCCATCACATCCGCTGCTGTTTCAGATGCAAGGAACTCCACTTGTTTTCTGATACTACGATAAGAAAGAAGACGCTGTGCAAAAAATGTCAGCATACCTATAATAAGAACGCTTGCCCCAAAAAGAGCAGCGACCTGTACAATGAGGCTGCCTCTTCTTTTTCTTCTTTGCATGATACTCCGATTTACTCGATCGTCAGGATCTCGTTAAAACCGGTCACCTCGAAGATCTCCATGATGGTATCATTGACATGGATCACTTTCATGGTTCCCTGATTGTTAATGATTTTCTGTGCAGAAAGCAATACTCTAAGGCCTGCAGAAGAGATATAATCCAGTTTTTCAAAATCCAGAACCAGATTAGTTGTCTCTACTAATGCCTCCTGAAGGGATGCCTCCAACTCTGGCGCTGTAACGGTATCCAGTCTCCCCTCCAGCTGGTAAAGAATGGAATCTTTTTCCTGTGTTTTCTGAATATTCAGCATAGTTTTCTCACTTTCTTAAATGCATTCTTACGTGTTTTTATTATGAAGATACAAGTTTTATTTGTCCAGTATTTTTGAAGATAGCGGAAACCCTGTTCCATGGATTTCCGCTATCTTTGTGCGAGTGACAGGACTTGAACCTGCACGGAAAGTCCACCAGATCCTAAGTCTGGCGCGTCTGCCAGTTCCGCCACACTCGCTTTGTAAAGCATTGTCGCTGTTTGTGATTATATCTGAAAACCTTGATATTTCAAGCAAAATCACGCAAGTTCTTTTTCGTTTCTCTCTGTCTTGATTTATTACACTTTACCTTTTTACCTCAAAAATTGAGGTAAATTTTGAGGTAAAAATTGAGGTACTAGACCGCAAAGCTGATCTTGGACAGCTCTTCGTGCTTTGTATTCGGCATAACGTGTGCATATAAATCCATTGTCATTTTTAATGTGCTATGTCCTAACAGAGCTTTTAAGGTGTTCGGCTGCATACCCTGTTCAATACACCGGGTAGCGAATGTGTCCCGGAATCCATGTACTGTGAACGGAGCGAAGAATCCTTTTTCCTTTTCATTGATCTTTGAGATTATATGCTCCAAACAGGCATCAACGGAATTGTAATGAGCCAGCGTTCCTTTTGTACTCGGAAAGACAATAGCGTTACTCGATCCGAACAGCATTGAATTTTTCTCTTTCTGATCCAGCAGAATCTTTTTGAGATCATCCGTCAGAGGGATAGTCCTGTTGCTGCTGCCTGTTTTCGGGGAATCTGACAAACTATATTCTTTGTTTGAAACCTTTGAAACGGTTTTCCCGATGCGGATTTCATTTCTGTTGAAATCCACATCAAACCAAGTGAGGGCTGCTGCCTCTCCGATCCGACACCCGGTAATAAGCAGAAATCGAAACAGATTATAGTAATAACTGCCCTCTGCGTTTTTCATCAGCAGCTTTGTTTCTTCAACCGTCAATGCTCTGTGATTTGTGAGAGCTGCTTTCGGCTTTTCAGATTTCAAAGTCTTTATGCCGTTGCATGGATTATAGTTGATGATCCTGTCATTAATTGCACTATTAAGAATCTGCTTGAGCAATCTTGTCACCCGGTTGATTGTGTCAGCCGTGAGGGTGATCTTTTCTCCGTTCTTGTCCGTTGCAAGTTCACCTTTCTTGTTCTTGCGATACTCTTTCTTCATGGCTGTTTGCATTTGCAGCACATCCATTTTTGAAATAGTGACAATCTGCCGTTTTCCTAAATACTTTTCAAGGTGTTGCCAAGATTTCTTATAGCTGTATATTGTAGAGGTCTTAACCTCTTTCGCCTGTTCCTCAATCCAAAAGGAATAGTATTTTTCCAGCGTGATCTTGTGATTGTCAATGTGCATACGATTCTTTAAGCGTTCCAGCAACTCGTCTTTTTTCTCTTCACATTCTGTCTGTGTATGTCCGTATACGAAATGCCGGACACCCTCAAAAGTAAAGGCTAATCTGTATAGCTGCTTTCCTCGATCGTAATAGAATCCTTTAGGTAATCTTTTCATATCTGCTACCCCCTTTGCTATGCGGATAGCAGAAACGTAATAACCACGATTCGGATTATATACTTTTTTTCTGTTATCTGCAAGTATTATCTTTTATTTTTGTTTGTGTTGTGGTATAATATTTTATTTTTCTTTATTATGAAATTTCCTTTTGAAAGCCCCTAATTCGCCATTACAGGGCTTTTAGGGTCTTTGTGAAGGTTTTATTGTTTTTGGATTAATTGTCTGAAATCGCTTGCAATACGGCTGTAATTTGATAAGATAAAGACGGAAACACCGTTTCCAGCTGGCAAGTCTCTGACCCCGGCAACATCGTTTGGTCGGTGGGCGGTGTTTCGCTGACGGTTTTAGGCTACCCCCTTTGACCGTCTTTTTTTATGATCCGGCAGCAGTTATTTGATCTGCTGCCGTTCGTTTGCCTCAATGCCATAATCCCTTTTCATGGCTACTTTCCAGAGTTCATACTCAAGGGCTGCTATTGCTCTTGCTGCTGCCTCGGGTGTTTTAGCTCTGATTGTGTATTTCTCGTCACCAATCTCTGAATATGTCTCAAGTTCCAGCGTGATAGACACGGCATTTTCTTTTTTGCTCTTTCCGCTTGCAATACCGCCTTTTCGTCCCATTTCTGAAAGCTGTTCTTTCGTCCGCTGGCTGTTCGGAATCAGATTTTTTAAACTGTTCGGATTCATATTTCCCTTTCTGCTTCTTTATTCTCTCGTGCGTGCGTGCGTGAAAGCATCCTTTAACTCTTTGAATCGGGGTGAATCGGGCTTTGAATTGCTTGCCGTTTTTAGGGGTCGGAAATCTTGCATATTGCTTTTTCAATATTATTCTTGATCAACTGCAATCTATGTAGCTCCGTCCCGGGTGGAATGTCCCCGGCAACAATCGACATATCCTTTTTTATTTGTGGCAGCAGCTCCCGATCCCCTGTCATAAGCCCGATACACTCTACAGCTTTCAACAAAAGTACCTTTGTCTCTTTCCCTTGCTGTATGCCTTTTACAAGCTCCGTTCTGCACTCCCCAGCTCTTTTGATATTCTCTTGGTATTCTTTATAGGCTTTCCGTATCTGCTGCCGTTCTGCCTGTTCCGCAAACAAGGAATTATCCGGCAAGCTCTCCGGCAGCTTATTTGATCTGCTGCCGGGAGCAATCTTTTCAAGGGCTGTGAAATCTATCTGCATCGGTCAGCCTCTTTAAAATAATTAAACCTCGGATAGTACTGATACTTGATCCGGTCTCCTGTTCTGCCGTTTCTGTTTTTCAAAATAACCGCCTCGATTTCCCTAGGGTCTTTGCTCTTTGCCTCGGTAGGATCAAAATCAGCTTCACCAATTCCGGCAAGGTCAAGCCCGATTACTACATCCGATCCATACTCAAGGCTGCCGGATTCTTTGAAACCGCTGAAATCAGCTTTCGTTTTATATCCGGCTCTGTTGAAACTGCTGATTGCAATTACAGGGCTTTTAAAGTCTCTGCTGATCCGCTTCAGTTCCAATACCGCCTTATCAATATTCTGCTTGTCGCTTGCCTTAATATCGTAAGGGGCTAAAATCTGCACATAGTCAACTACCACAACCGGGATATTACCTAGAATTCTTGTGTGCCTTTCAACCGCCTCTCTGATCTGATTAACCCCTATATCTCCTATCCCCTCATAAATGAAAATGTGTTCTGCGTATGTGCCGTACTCCTTTATAGCCGATTTGATCAACTGCCGTTCCTGTTCGGAATAATTCTTATATCGTGATCCGTCTGTGATCCCTCTTGCTGTTTTTGCGTTATCCATTCCGGCTTTGAGCATTGTTAATCTCGAAACAGATTTTGAGATTAAGTCCTCTTTCGGCATTTCCATGGCAAATATGATCACATCATTTCCCTGTGCTGCGATCTGATCTGCCATCTGCATGATTAGCGTTGTCTTTCCCAGCGAAGTAATTGCCCCCACAACATACAGACCGCTATACAATCCACCGTCCAGCACTTGATCAAGTGTCGGAAATCCCGATCTGATCACCGGGGAATTCATTGAAGCAGCTATACCGTCAACAAACTCTTGTAAATATCCGGCAGCAGATTCTTTTTGCAACTGCTGCCGTTCTTCCTCAATCGTTTTCGCCTCGGTCTTTTCAACGTACTCTTTCAAACTATTCTTTGTTTCCTCAATGCTTTGCCCTTTGCGTTCCGCATCAGTCAATATTTCAATCACGCTTGCCCCGGTCAGCCCTGTTCGGCTGGCATAGTCTGTGATTTCTTCCAATGTCAGCCCGAAGTGATCAATACCATAGGCTATAATTGCCCCGGTACTCGTCAAATCGTTCTGTTCTTCCCTCAATACCTCTTGTACTTCTTTTAGTTCCATTATTTCTCCTGTCTCATATTCCAGCGTTCAACAACTCTCCGGCTTACCACATCAAGAGTATTAATCGGATTGTTGCCAACAGCCAGCCAATCGTTATTAATGCACCGGGTACACTTCACTTTGACAATGTGTCGGGGTTTTCCCTCGCTGTATTCTTCGATCAGCTCTGCCGGGCTGCCACAATATTTACAATTCGATAATTTCATATTCAACGATATTTCCTCATTTGTCTTTCTGATCCATCAAAGGGGAATCGCCTCTCTCAAAAGAGCGATTTCCCCCTTTCTAGAAATTTCTAAAAATTTCTAAAAATTAAGAAAAATTTCTAACCTCGGAAACCCTAGGGGGACAAGGCTTTGCAGAATCGCCACCCGAAGTAATACGGAGCTTTAGCGGTAGTAATACGGAGCTTTAGCGGTAGTAATACGGAGCTTTAGCGGTAGTAATACGGAGCTTTTTACTCTCCCGGCATCTCAAAAATCACAAGTCTTTCAGCAAAGGAATGATAGTTTTCGCCCGGGTCAATCGGCTTGTCATATCTCCAGTCATTGATCACCCCGGCTCTTTTGATCACATCTAAATTTGCTTCAAAAGGTTTTCTGATCCTGTCTCGCCAACTGTCACGCTGTTTTAAAACGTTCTCGTAATCCGGCAAGCTGGACACATTGAGCAGCGTTCCCACCTTTAACCGATCCGATGATCCTTTACCTCTGTTGCCCTTGTTCCCGGAATGGGTGATGATCTTTGAGGCTATAGCATAGGCTGTTTGATTCTTTCCGCTGATCCGCATCAGCTCTTTTGGAATTTTCACTAAAGGCTTTTTATGAAGATACTCCGCAAAAGTCTGTCCGAATCTCATTGTGATCCTGTTCCGTTTAACCTCTCCTACACTATCCAGCAGATTGACACTCTGCCACCTTTTGCCGTCATCCCACGAAAGCTGGACAGCCTGTAAGGTTTTCAAGTCCTGTCTAATCTGCTCGTGTGCGTGATCTCTCCGGCTCTTTGTGCTTATGTCATATCCCACAAGGCAGCAGTACTCATCAAAAGGAATCGTGACAGGGCGGTTGATCGTCTTGCTTTTTCCGAATCCGTTTTGAATCGTGAAAGCAGCAAGCCCGGCAATCAGCAGATTATTTGTCCCAACGCCGAGACCGCTTTTCAATCCGAATTTATGCAACCCGAAATCCACTCCGAGCTTATTAATCCTAACTTCGCCTGTGACAGAATCGGCAGCAGCCCTTTTGCTAGTGACTGCTGCCATTGCATCAATAGGCTTTGCGTGATGAATGGTCAGCACTTCCGGCATTGTTCCGGGCTTTTCATTCTTCATCTGCTGCCTCAAGCTGTACGGTATCGTTTTCGGAAAAGTACTCGTCAATTTTCCGAAGATCATATACACATCTTTTCCCAATCCGTTTTTCCGCACCGATCTTTACGGCTGTTACTTTTGCTGTTTGAGTTCCTACTCCCATATAATCGGCAGCAGCTCTCAAGTTCACAAAGCGTTTGTCATTGTTTGCGTCAACATTTCTAAATTTCATTATTCTTTACCTCGTTTTTTTATATTTTGAAGTACTTCATGTTGACAGAATACAGTCCATAAGGTGTATAATCAATTTGTCAATAGATTAAATTTTAGTGAGGTATATAAAAGAAATATGTCTAATTCATTTTACACATTCACGCAAGAAGAATTGAAAACGATCAGCAACAGATTACAAGCAAAAATGCAAGCTGCCGGAATATCGCAGCGACAGCTTGCGAATAAGAGCAAGGTCTCTCGTGCCAATATCAACGACATGATAAACGGACATTATTCTTCTGACGGTAGCAACGAGAAAGTGTTCCGCAATCACAAGCCGGAAACATACAAAAAAATATGTGACGGTTTTGATATATTAGGCGAAGTATGCAGCATGGAATATCTACTCGGAGAGGTGAGGCAATCGACACACGATCTACAATTCATCTGTGATTACACCGGGCTATCAGAGGAAGCTGTGAGAAAACTGCACGAACAGAAATCAGACCCTCTAAATCTGCTTCAACTACAAGTTTTATCTACCGCTATTGCAAAAACCGATCTGTCTGCTCGTATGGCTGATTATTGGCAGCTACAGCCAGCAAGCGAATCAGCTAATATAACATTGGAATACCGAGAAAAAAATATCATCAATCACACCATTACTACCGGGGCAACAGAAAGCAAACATACTGATCCGAGTATCAGAATCAATGGGGTGGACATAGGCTTGCAGACCGTCAAAGAAGTTGTTCTAAAGGAAATCCAAAAAGAATTAGAGCTTATGATTAAAGAGGATCAGAAGAAACCTCGCTGATTATATTTGACATTTGTTCACCTTGATTTTCCTTGTAAAATTTTTTCGGGGTCGTGTTTTTTCTGAAAATATTTTTCGGGGGTAATTTTCCCTTGAAAAATTTTTTGAGGGTCAAGGTACCATGGCATGTTTTTTTGCCTGCCTCTCACGTGCAATATACTCTTCCCCTTTTCCTCGGGGGTTCCCTACCGTTTCTCTTTTTCCTTTTTGGAGCAGCTTCACAAGGTGTTACCGGGGTTTCACATACTCCATTTAAGTAAAGCAAAGGTATATTTCAAATCATAAAAAGGAGACAACACAAAAAGACAAACAAGAACAACACCACAGACCACCAACAATATAGATCTAGAATGATGTAAACAGTATAAAAAAACAGTCTCTTTTTAAGAAAAAAGACTGCTTTTTCATATAAAACAGCTGCAAAAAAGGTCAAAAACGATGCAATTTAATGCTGATTTGTGTCTATTTTATTCTATTTTCATGGCTCCTACGAATCGGTTAATTGTGTTTGATACGGTTAAGTATGATAGAGAATCTTTCCCTGTTTCTGTAAATGTTGGACACGGTATAGTCGACAGCAAGTATCATATCTACGATATAACAGAAAGCATAAAAAATACCGCCGTCTTGGAGCGGGTCGGAGACTTGCGCTCTGATAGCGATATTTCTTTAAATATTTTTTATCACAAGCAGTAGAAAATAGCAAGCTTTCTCGTTCCTTCAATTCGACGGGCAAACAACTACAATGGTTAAATCATTTGCAAAAATCGTACGTTGCAATTTACTGCTGATTTGTGTCTATTTTATTCTTGTTTTTTTCGTAGCTCCTGCCAGAATTGAAGCCGACTACAAAACCGTAATCGATCAGTCTGAACGGTGTCCCTTCTGCCAGAGAATAGATGGCGCTCATATCCTTCGCGGTCAGCATTCTCGATTCAGGTATTTTTGTTTCGTCAACGATCTTCTTCACGTTTCTATTCATGGTCTACCTCTCCTGTGATCCATTGTCTCTGCTGCATTTCCTGTATTCCTGCTTTTATTCCGGCTTCGTCCTTTGCAATTATCAATATCTGCCCTGTAATCAGATCAACGTGAAACCGATTCTCTGCTCCGGCATCAATAACTGCTGTTACATTCTCTCCCATGTTCTGAATCTTTTCAACCATGTTCTTATTCTCCTTTCAGTATGCCTCGATCTGATAACTTTTTCAGACCCGATTGAGGTAAAAATTGAGGTAATTGTTTGAACAAGACATAAAAAATGCTGGAAACTCAAGGTCTCCAGCATTATTATTACGTTTCTGCCAGTTCCGCCACACTCGCCTTTTTATTCCTGTCCGGAGCTGGAAACATCCGGTGTTGGCACTGTCTCTGATTCCGGTTCAGTTTCCGGCTGTGCATCCCGGGAAAGAGTATCTACAAATACTACATTTCCTTCCAGGGCTTCCATTGCCTTATCATATTTGAAATCCAGGTTTGTGAATAAATACAGCCATTCTTCCCCGGACTGCTCCTTGAACTCTTCTAATGTATAAGTATCGTTATATCCGCTTCTTGCCATATACTCTACGATTGCCTGATCTACTTCCTCGTCTGTATAGGTCAATTCTTTATCCTTAAAGATCTGATCGATCAGCATGATCAGGTTCAGATAATAATGTGCTTCATCCAATGCATAGTCCTCTGCAGAGGTATAGCCATACATTTGTGCATAGGTATCTGCATCATAACCATACATTGCAGCATTGTATTCCAGAGACTTTTTCGTATAATTCACCAGATTTGCTTCCTGCTCAGGATCATAGGTCTTTACAACTTGTTTCGCCTGCAGGTCCTGCATCATAGCTTCATGCAGATAAAAATGATAGATGTAATCACGGATATATTCTTTCAGTTCATCTACTGTATTCAGCTGCTTCGGCAGGTAGTTGTAAGAATAGTCTTTTACAAAATCATCATTGCACTCCGGCGTTTCATTCTTGGTTCTGGATTTGATCGTTATCTCAAACACAGCAGGTTTTCCAGCCAGATCTTTATTATCATAATCTTCCGGGAAGACGACGTTAACATTAACGGTCGATCCGATTTTCTGTCCAACAAGGCCTTCTTCAAATCCGGCAATATATCTGCCAGCTCCGACTGTACAGGATTGATTTTCTGCTGTTCCGCCAGCAAATTCTTCTCCTGTTGCAGTCAGTTTACCTTTAAAATCTATTGTCAGAAGATCTCCTTCTGCAACCGTTCCTTCAGTTTCCTGGATCTGTTTGGTTTGAGACTGCACCAGGCTCTGCAGATAACTGTCAACTGTTTCATCTGTTACTTCCACAGCAGAATTCAGAACCTCGATGCGGGAGTAATCTGCCATTTCCATCTCTGCTTCGACCGGTTTTTCCGGGAATTTGATCCAGTTCAATTTATAAGCAACAAAACCAAGGCAAGCCAGAACGATCACTGCGCAGACAACGATGACGATCACATTCGTCTTGTCCAGTTTCTTTTTCTTTTTGATAATTGGCTTTTCCGCTGTTTTACCAGTTGCTTGTTCCAGTTTCTCGGATGCTTCTTCTACTTTCTCAGCTGCCTCTTCCACTTTTTCTTCTGCAGCTTCTACTGCCGCTTCCGCTTCCTGAACAGCTTCCTCAGCATTTTCCACTGTTTCTTCCACAGTTTCTTTTGCCTCAGCAACCGTCTCTTCAGCAGTTTCTGCTGCCTCAGCGACCGTCTCTTCTGCGGCATCTGTCATGTTTTCCAAGTCTTTTTTCATTTCTTCCATGTAATGACCTCACAATTATTATTTATCGTTTCGCATTCCAAACGATTCTACCACAGCATTTTATATTTATAAAGTTAAAAAACTGTGAATCTTCCCGTGTATTTATTCAGTCCGCAGGGCGATCACCGGATCTTTTTTTGCAGCTTTTCTGGACGGGATCAGACCTCCTATGATAGTGATCACTATACTGATCGTGATCAGGATCAGCGCACTTGTCCACGGCAGTTTTGCGTTCAACGACAGGTTATCCGTAAGCGCATGTATGATCGAATTGATTGGAAGGATCAGCAGCAGAGACACTCCAACGCCTATGATTCCTGACAGACACCCGATAATAAACGTTTCCGCGTTAAACACCTGCGAGATATTTGCTTTGGATGCACCAAGTGCCCGCAAAACACCTATCTCTTTTGTCCTTTCCAGGACGGATATATTCGTAATGACGCCAATCATAATACACGAGACGAAAAGGGAAACTGCCACAAAGCCGATCAGTACATAAGAAATTGCATTAATGATCGTTGTAATAGATGATGTAAGCAGCGCCACGTAGTCCGTATAGATGATCTTGTCTTCCTCTTCTTTGCCTGCGTTATAATGTTCGATCGATGCAGATATTCCATCTTTCGCCTCAAAGCTATCTGCGTATATGCTGATAGATGAAGGAGCGTCATAGCTGACCAGGCCAAACTGTTTCATGTTATCGTCATAAGTGGAACGGCCCATATATTCTTCGTAAATCCGCACCAGTGACTCTTCTTTAGCGAAATTATCAAGCCAATATTGTACGATCTGCGCCATATCTTCTTCATCCATCGAGAAGTCGATTCCGGAAGCAACCGACCCAAGATCCAGATTTATATTCAGATTATCTCCAAAGTTAAAAGAATACGGAATCTGGTCTAATGGGAGCTTTTCAAGCTCCTCCCGCAGTTTTTCCCAGTCGATCCGCGGAAGCGTACTGGTTTCTTCCGTCGGTTCCTCTGAGGTAGGCTCTTCCGAGGTCGGTTCCTCCGAGGTCGGCTCCTCCGAGGTCGGCTCTTCTGAGGTCGGTTCCTCCGAGGTCGGCTCTTCTGAGGTCGGCTCTTCTGATGGAGCCTCTTTGGTGGTTTCATCCGGCGGAAGCGTCGGGATCTCAATCGGCACAATACCTTCTCCGGTTACTTCCTCTATTGCTCCGGCGACAGCACCTCTGGCGGACTCGATTGCGGAATAGACCGCCTGATTCAGAGCCTGACGAATGGCATATTCAATATTGGCGCCAAGAACAGTACCTAATTCCCCCATTTGCGTCGTCATCAAGGCTTCCATACCGCCTTCATAATCCAGCATCATAACAAGTGAGAAGAAAGAGGCCTTATCCGTCATTCCCAGATCATTGACATACTGTCTTGCCTTTTTTGCTTTATCAGAATCCTTCAGATCACTTTCTTCAAATTTTTGACCAGTCAGTACATTTATATCCGGTGTTTCTTCCTGAGCTTTGATCACTTCACTTTCCGAACCATGATTGATCAGATAGTCCGTCAGCAAAGTGGTATACCCGATCGTCGCATTGATTCCTTGTATGTCAGAGCCCTCTTTTCTTTTCACGAGACCAACGATCTTCAATTGAACACCCTTATCAGCTGCTGTTTTCAGTTTTGCTTTATCATCGCCTATATAAGAAAAGGTTCCGTTTTCCCGTTTTTCATAATAATCAGAAGCAGAAATCAGATAGAAAGTGCGGCCCATCAGCTGCTCATAACTAAAACGAACCTCTTGTGCTTCTTCCTGCTTTTTAATTTTATCGATCGCATTTTTGTATTGTTTTTCTGTCAGATAGCCCAACTGATACAATGTGCCGGAAAATAAAGTGTTGCTCCGATTCAATACCAAAACTACCTCATCATAAGCATCCGGCCAGCCGCCATAGACCACATCATAATTATCCTTGATCATCGGGCTGACGACATCATGATTGGTGCCCGCAGGCATCTCGGCAAAGTTTTCTGCATGATTCGTCCCGGATCCTCCTGTCAGTGTGGACATATTGCTCATCATCAGGGAACGGACTTCCTCCAGGTTTCCAAAGATACTGTTCTCGGAAGAAAACTCACTTCTGGTATCCGCATCCGTGTCGACCAGTTTCCCGTCTTTGTCATAGGTGTACACTTTAAAATCCACATTGTAAGAATAAACGACCCCGTGCTCACCAATATATTGATGGATCTCGCTCTCCGGATCATCCAGATATTTCTTAAAGTCTGTCAGATTGTTTTCTTTGATACTGGCATTAACAGATGTGTTCAGTTCCAGATCCTGATAGTTGGCATAAACCATATCTTTTTCTCGTTCCGGTTTCTCTGCCGTTGTATCTTCCCGAATGTTCTGCGGATTTGGTCCCATCAAAGCAGACATATCAAAACTGGTTGACGTAATGGATATAGGATAACTGGTCAAAGTATCCTTCTGAATCTGATCAATATAATTGTTCACACCGGTTGAAAGAGAAAGAATCAGAGCAATACCAATGATGCCGATCGCCCCGGCAAAAGCGGTCAGAATGGTCCTTCCTTTTTTTGTTCTCAAATTGTGGAAGCTTAATACAAGAGAGGTCAGGAATGACATGCCGGACAGGCGTTTCCGTTTTGTCCCCGTTTCCGTATGTTCTTCTGTTTTGGCCAAAAGATCCGCCTGCACCTGTTCATCCGTATATGGCATACTATCATCGGTGATCTTGCCATCCTTCAGCTTCACGATCCGGGAAGCATATTCATCAGCCAGGTCCGGATTATGTGTCACCATCACGACCAACCGGTCATCTGCCACTTTTTTCAAAAGGTCCATAACCTGAATACTGGTTTCCGTATCCAATGCGCCAGTCGGTTCATCAGCAAGCAGAATGTCCGGATCGTTTACAAGCGCCCTGGCCAGTGCAACACGCTGCATCTGCCCTCCGGAAAGCTGATTCGGTTTTTTATGGATCTGATCCGCCAGTCCAACATCTTCCAACGCTTTCATGGCACGCTCTTTCCGCTCTTTCGGAGAAATGCCTCCAATCGTCAGTGCCAGCTCTACATTAGACAAAATGTTCTGATGAGGAATGAGATTATAACTCTGGAAAACGAATCCTACGGAATGGTTCCGATAAGTATCCCAGTTTCGGTCTTTATACTCTTTGGTCGAGGTTCCGTTGATGATAAGGTCACCTTCATCATAACGATCCAAACCTCCGATAATATTCAACAGGGTCGTTTTCCCGGAACCGGAAGGTCCCAAAATAGCGACAAACTCATTGTCGCGAAGATTCAGGCTGACGTCATCCAGTGCTTTTTGCAGGAGGTCACCTGTTTTATATTCTTTTCTGATATTTCGAATCTGAAGCATTTATTTCATAGTACCTTTAAATGTTTCCAGATTATTCTGCATCAATTCCAGGTAAGTGATCTGGTTTTCAAAGTCCTCTTTGGACACATTATGGCAGGAATGAATCATCGCCGTGGAAACGCCCGTCGATTCAGCGATCACATCAGCTATTTGATGATTCGACATCTCAATATAGTAAACTGTATCGACGGATGATGCTTTTGCCTCATCGATCAGTTTCGTAATGTCCGCTACAGATGGCTCGCTCCCTTCATAGCAGCCAGGGAAGGCAGCGTAATAAGTTAAGCCATACTCTTTTACAAAATACAGAAACGGAAAGCGGTCTCCAAAAAAGATGGTCCTGTTGGATACTGAATCAAAGAATTCCATAAAATCCTTATCCAGAGTTTGGACTGCCGCAATATATTGGTTTGCATTCTCTGCAAACATATCCGCAATCGGCACATAAGAATCGATGCCCATTTTCGTCTGTCTGGCATTAACGATCTCGCAGATCGCATCGCGGATCGATTCCAGCATTTTGATGGCATTAGCCGGTGATGTCCAGATATGTTCATCATACTCCGCCTCTTCTTCCTCTTCTCCTTCCTCTTCCAGAAGATTGACTGTTTCCATCAGGCGAAGAGCTTTTACCGGCTGATCCATTGAGGAGAGGATCTCCTCCACCCAGGCATCACTTTCCCCTCCGATATAGAGGAAGAGATCGCAGTCCTGGATTTTTATCATATCCTGCGGGGTCGGTTCATAAGAATGCGTTTCCATCCCAGGCGCTAAAAGCATGGTGATGTCTGCTGCAATAAACTGACTCCCATCTCCGCAGACCGCCCGTGCGAAATCGTACAGCGGGAAAATGGTCGTCACGATATGGATCGTACTATCCGTCTGTGTTTCTTCTGTGACCGGTTCCATTCCTCTTTTCTGGCATCCGCTCAATACCCAAATCAAGCATACCAAAAGAAAGAGGTATATTACCGGCAAAGTTTTTGCTTTTTTCATCCGTCCCCCCCTTAAAAATCTTTTTTATTATATCTTAAAAGAAGAAGAAAAAAAATATCTTTCTTGATGACATTTCGGGATGTCTGTGCTATTCTTGGGGGTAGTATTTTTATCAATAATCGAGGAGAAAACAATGAAAGTTATTTTACAGGATGGCACCGTACAAGAATGTTCTTTTGATGATGAAGTAGGCAGAGAAGCGTTCCGCCATACAACATCCCATATCATGGCTCAGGCTGTGAAAAGATTATACCCGACGACAAAGTGTGCCATTGGCCCGGCTATCAAAGATGGATTTTACTATGACTTCGAATTTGATTTCGATTTCACAGATGAAAACCTCTCTGCAATCGAAGCAGAGATGAAAAAAATCGTAAAAGAAAACCTGAAACTCACGCACTTCACCATGGAGCGGGAAGAGGCGCTGAAGATCATGAAGGAAAAAGGTGAAGATTACAAAGTCGAACTGATCAATGATCTTCCAGAAGACGAAGTTCTTTCCTTCTATCAGCAGGGAGAGTACCTGGAACTCTGCGCAGGACCGCACGTCACATACACCAGTGCGATCAAGGCATTTAAGCTGACATCCGTTGCCGGTGCTTACTGGCGCGGCAATGAAAACAATAAAATGCTTACCCGTATTTACGGTACTTCTTTCCCGAATAAAGAAGCTCTGGAAGAAGAACTGAACCGTATTGAGGAAGCAAAGAAACGTGACCACAGAAAACTCGGTAAAGAACTGGGTATCTTTACATTAATGGAAGAAGGACCGGGATTCCCGTTCTTCCTGCCAAAAGGCATGATTTTGAAAAATCTGCTTTTGGATTACTGGCGTCACATCCATACCCGTGATGGCTATGTTGAAATCTCCACCCCGATCATGCTTGATCGTGAACTCTGGGAGACTTCCGGTCACTGGGATCATTATCGTGAAAATATGTACACGACCGTGATTGACGACGAAGACTTTGCCATCAAGCCGATGAACTGCCCTGGCGGCATGCTGGTTTATAAGATGGAACCGCACTCTTATCGTGACCTTCCGATCCGTATGGGCGAGATTGGTTTAGTCCACAGACATGAAAAATCAGGACAGCTGCACGGTCTGATGCGTGTGCGCTGCTTCAATCAGGATGATGCACATATCTATATGACTCCGGAACAGATTCCTTATGAAATCAAAGGTGTTGTCAAACTGATCGACGAAGTTTATTCCAAGTTTGGGTTCAAATACCATGTAGAGCTCTCTACCCGTCCGGAAAACTCCATGGGATCAGACGAAGACTGGGAAATGGCAACCAACGGCCTGAAGAACGCCCTGGATGACTTAGGCCTTCCATATGTGATCAACGAAGGGGACGGTGCTTTTTATGGTCCGAAGATTGACTTCCATCTGGAGGATTCCCTCGGACGTACCTGGCAGTGCGGCACCATTCAGCTTGACTTCCAGCTTCCGCAGCGTTTTGAAGCAGAATACATCGGACAGGACGGTCTGGCTCATCGCCCGATCATGATCCACCGCGTCTGTTTCGGATCCATCGAACGTTTCATCGGAATCCTGATCGAGCATTTCGCAGGCAAGTTCCCGTTCTGGCTGAGCCCGGTTCAGATTAAGATTCTTCCGATTTCCGAGAAATTTACGGGATATGCGGAAGTGGTCGAGGCAAAGCTGAAAAAACTCGGTTACCGCACAGAAGTAGATGAGCGTTCCGAAAAGATCGGTTATAAGATCCGTGCTGCAAGAAACGAGCGTGTTCCTTACATTCTTGTTGTCGGTGAAAAAGAAGAGGAAGCAGAAACGGTTTCTGTACGCCGTCGTGATGACGGAGAAAATCAGGATCTCGGAACTATTTCTTTCGATGAACTGGTTGCTTATTTAGAGAAAGAAGAAAAGGCTTACTAAGGAGCTTATCAGATGACGCTGAAGGAAAGTTTTTTAGAATTCCTGCACCACGGCAAAACCTACAGTAAAAAACAAATAATAAGCGCGGCTATCTTTCCCGCTGCGCTTATTTATTTTGAAGTTCTGTTTCGTATTATATCTGTAAAAGAATGGCCGGGCTTCTGGTGGTGGCTGGCTATGATCTGTGCTTCGATCGTAGGCGGGCTTCTTCTCACTATGCTCTGTACGATCACCAAAAATGAAAAGATCAATAATATTATTGGCTTGATCGTTCTGCAGGCAGCCAGCGTCATATTTATGATCTTTCATTTCGTCGGATTTGAGTTCAATATCTATATTGGACCACAGGGGATTTTCGGCGGAGCCGGTGGCGTGGCCGGGGAAGCAAGTGATTATATCTTTCAGATCATCCTTGGGAACTGGACCACGATCCTCATTTTTGAGATCCCGATCCTTCTCTATATTCTTTTCCTGGTCCTGAAAAAAATCAGTTTTCAACGTTTTCGGGGAACTGGTTATATTCAGATCCTGATGATCGCAACTCTGGTAGAAGTGATCGCTACCCTTCCAATCTGCAATCTGAATCCTTCCTGGAAAATTGCAACGCGGGAATTTACTTTTGATACATCCGTAAAGTTTTTTGGTGTTCAGACATCTACAAAGCTGGATACCTTATACGCGATTTTCAAAAACCCTTTCAAAATGCATTTTATCATTGAGAATGATCCTCCGGTGATCACTAACAAGGATTCTTATCATATGACAGACATCGACTTTGATTATATTGCAGATCACACAACAGAATTCTCCGTCCTGGAGATCAATAAATACGTCAAAAGCGAGATGCCTGCTAAAAAGAACGAATACACAGGAATGTTCAAAGGAAAAAACCTGATTCAAATTACAGCAGAATCCTTTACACCGTATGTCGTCGATGAAGAGTTGACGCCCGTCCTGTATCGGCTTATTAATAATGGAATCCGTTTTGACAACTATTATCAGCCTCTTTGGAACGGTTCCACAACCACAGGTGAATTTCTGATCATGACCGGGCTCCTTCCTGCAAACGGGTACTATTCCATGTTGGAAACGGTTGGTGATAACATGCATCTGACGATCGGCAATCAGCTGATGAAAGAAGGATACACAAGTATCGCATATCATAACGGAACCTATGATTACTTCGACCGTAATCTGACGCACTGTAATCTGGGCTATTCCCGCTTTGTAGCAAACGGAAGCGGTATGTATGGTCTGTCAGGCAGAACCGCCTGGCCGCAAAGTGATGTGGAGATGATGCAGTTTTCTATCCCGCGGTATATAGATAAAACACCTTTTAATATTTATTACATGACATTAAGCGGGCACTCGAAATATGATTCCAAGAACTTTATCGTCAACAAAAATATCGCTGAAGTCCGCGCATGGGCAGAACGTAAAGGATATGACTATACAAATGCGGTTCTAAGCTATATCGCCGCAAACCTGGAGTTTGAAAAATCCATGGAATATCTGCTGCAGCAGCTGAAGGACGCCGGTCTTTTAGAGGATACAGTTATTGTTATGTCTGCCGACCATTATCCATACAGCCTCTCAGATGATTACGTCATCGATGAAAAAGGTCATGTGGATTACTTCAATGTTGAAGCAAACCTGATCAATATGTTTGGTTTTACCCCTGAATTCAACCCGGATTATCATCACAACGCACTTGTTATCTGGACACCATCTTTAGAGGGTGAAAACAGCATCGTAGTGACCGATCCGGTGCAGCCGGTTGATATTCTGCCAACCGTTTCAAATCTTTTCGGTTTTGACTATGATTCCAGACTGCTTGCAGGAAGAGACGTACTGGATATGGAAACTGAGCCGCTGGTCATTTTCTCTGACTACAGCTGGCTGTCCACTTACGGGTACTATGACTACAGAACAGAAACCTTCATCCCAATGGATGAACTGAAGACCTCCAAAGAAACCATTCCGAGATGTTTTGCAGATCACGGCCCGCTGAAAACCCTGACCTATGAAAATCCGATAGACAAGGCAAATGCTGCAAAAGGTATCACAACGTACGGCGGTTATGAAAAACTGGATGATTACATCAAGCATATCAGTAACGTTGTACAGAACAAGATGGTCTTATCGCAGAACGTTCCTTTGCAGGATTATTACGGTCTGATCTGGGGCAAGATCCAAACGCAGGATGATGCTCTCGGGCAGGGTGCACATGGTCAGATAGACCAATAACATCTAATTAAAAAAAATCCTTGCCGGTATGACATAGAAATGATGTCATACCGGCTTTTTTACAAGCAAAAATGCTTTTTTTCTATCTTTTTCACGTCCTGGTGTCATTAAATATATGTCGTTATGACATTATTTTTATGACGTTAATGAAAATTTTCCATTATTTTTGATTACTTTTTTGTCTTTTTTATGACAGATTGACACAAATTAATTGTCGTTCTGTCAAATTTTTATTCAAAAGATCTGTTTTTCTTTTTTATTTTTCTTCAATGTCAATCTAAAAATGACATTTTGTCATAATATCAATGTCGCAAATGTTATTATTACTTCTAATTATTCAATTTCTATTTACTTTTTTGTCGTTCTGACATTATTTTCATGTCACTTCGTCAATTTCCTTTTAAAATAAGCTCATTTTCCCTTTTGTTTTCAAAGAGCGTGAGTGGATTTATGCCATTTTGTCATTATTTTTTTGTCATTTTGTCACTTTTTAAATATTTTTTTAATTTACCTATTGACATTTATGTCGTTATGTCATATAAATAATGACGTACTGACAAACAGTCAGTCTCCAAAACTCATTTTCAGAGCCCTATCTGAAAAAATATCGAGATTGAGGCCTGTGGTGTCTGGCACCGTGAACTTTTTCTTTAATGATCTAATCTAAAGTCCAATCATTAATTCGCCCTAACCCTTTTTCAAGTTCACGGGGTCAGACACCTTCGAAGGTACCATGAAGTACACAAAAAACGAGATCAACAAAATAGTGCACGACGAGGACGTCAGATTTATCCGTTTACAGTTTACGGATATTTTTGGTTCTATGAAAAATGTTTCTATTACCCCTAGCCAGCTGGAAAAGGCTCTGGATAATAAGATACGTTTTGACGGCTCCTCTATTGATGGATTTGTTCGGATTGAAGAATCTGATATGGCTCTTTACCCGGATCTGGATTCTTTTGCAATCCATCCTTGGGGCCAGGAGCGCGGGAAAGTTGCACGGTTGATCTGCGATGTATATAAAATCGACGGAAAACCATTTGAAGGCGACCCGCGCTATGTGCTCCGCAAAGCACTCGCTCATGCTTCGGATATGGGCTATGAATTTAATGTCGGCCCGGAGTGTGAATTCTATCTGCTGAAAAATGATGAAAAAGGCAACCCTACTCTGGATGCATATGATAAAGGCGGCTATTTCGACCTGGGACCAAATGATCTGGGGGAAGAAGCCAGAAAAGATATTGTTCAGGCATTAGAAGCCCTCGGATTTGTCATTGAGGCTTCTCATCATGAATGCGGTCCTGCACAGCATGAGATCGATTTCATGTACGCTGAGGCTTTGCAGGCGGCTGACAGTATCATGACGTTTAAATACGCCGTTAAAACAGTTTCTGAGCAGCACGATCTGTATGCCACTTTCATGCCAAAGCCAATCTCAAATGAAGCTGGAAATGGAATGCATTTAAATATGTCCCTATCGAAAAATGGAAAAAATGCTTTCATTGACGATAAAGATAAAAATGGTCTGAGCAAGGAGGCCTACTCTTTTATGGCCGGAATCATGCGTCATATCGAAGGCATCTCCATCGTGACAAATCCGCTGGTTAATTCTTATAAACGTTTAGTTCCGGATTTTGAAGCCCCGGTCTATATCGCGTGGTCTGCCCAGAACCGCTCTCCTCTGATCCGTGTTCCAAGCAGCCGTGGACAAAGTACGCGAATCGAACTCCGTAGTCCGGATCCTTCGGCTAATCCGTATCTTTCTCTTGCACTCTGTCTGGAGGCAGGTTTGGAAGGTATCCAAAAAGAAATGGTTCCTCCTGCTTCCATTGATAAAAACATTTTTGAAATGAGCCGCAGGGAATTAACACGAAGCGGTGTCAAAAAGCTTCCTGCGAACCTGTTTGAGGCAATCAGTAAAGTAGAAAAAGACCCATTCATCGCCCACGTTTTAGGTTCTCATATTTATGATCGTTATGTGGAAGCTAAAAAAAGAGAATGGAACGAATATAGTATGTGTGTCTCCGATTGGGAGATTGATAATTATCTGTTCAAATACTAAAGAATCCAAATGCCACATGCTTATGTAGATGGAAGTTATAATGTCTCAACAAAACGATTCGGATACGGAATCGTTTTGTTTACAGATGCATATAATGCGGACGGGACGCCACAGGAGATCCGCATGTCAAAAGCTTTTTCCCATGATGAGCTAGCTGAAATGCGCAATGTCGCCGGGGAGATCATGGGGGCCGCCCAGGCAATGAAGACCGCAAAAGCTTTGGGTTTAAAAGAACTGACGATTTATCATGATTACGAAGGTATCGCAAAATGGTGTACCGGAGAGTGGAAGACAAAAAAAGAATGGACCAAAAAATACAAAGCCTTCTACGATGAGATCAGTCAGGATATCACTGTAACCTTTCAAAAAGTTGAAGCACATTCCGGAAATCAGTATAATGACATTGCTGATAAACTGGCAAAGGAGGCTGTGGGGAACAAATGAAGCGTAAAAGAATCATACCTATCTGCATTACTCTGCTCTTGATCTTTGTTATGGTCCTTACGGGGTGTAGAAAGAAAAATGAAGAGCCGGTAACATCGCAGACCGAAACAACTACAGAAAAGAAACAGCAGGAAACCACAACCAAAAAATCACAGGAAACAACCGCAGAGGCTACGACGGCAGACTCTGCGACGGCAGAGCCTGCTACAGAAGAAGCTATAGATTGGACGCAGGAAAAGGACCCTGGATATTATGCAGGTGATACTTATTTTACAGGCTATTCGATCTGGGTCAATCTGGCATATTGCACCGTAACAGTTTATGAATGCTATTCTGACGGAGGGCAATACCCAATCCGGTCGATGGCATGCTCTTGCGGTCGTGCCGGTCAGGAAACTCCAGAGGGAGTTTTCTATACCAGCGACAAATACGATTGGGGTTATATGGCAGACGGGTCATGGGCATCTTATGTCACAAGATTCAATGGGGATATCCTCTTCCACTCAGTTCCAAGCTGGGAACCGGACTCTGGAAATATCGAGATTGGAGAATACAATAAGCTCGGAGGACCGGCTTCATTAGGCTGTATTCGTCTCTGTGTAGCAGATGCTGCCTGGATCTACTATAACATGCCTTGGGGAACGCAGGTTGTTGTTTACACAGATTACAGCAGCGCCGGACCATGGGGAATACCGGGAGCCTACAAAGTACCAGATGATATCCCACAAGTACGCCAATGGGATCCAACTGATCCGGACCCACGCAATCCATGGCCTTATTATACGATATCCATCGGCCCGGATAATGTGTCCCTGCCAGCAGGCAGTTCTTTCGAATCTTTGTATAACGCTCTTTCCATCACAGATAACTACGGAAACAGCGTAAAGCATTATGCATACATAAATACCGATGCAGTTGATTTCAGCACGCCTGGCAGTTATGATGTGTACATCAACATTTATCTGGGATCTTCCTATGCAGAAAAATACATTTCAGTAACTATTACCGAATAAAAAGGAGTCATCTATATGGCAAACAGACCAAACAGGCCAACCAGCCAGCCAGTCAGGCGACAGCCGGGGCGAACCAGCAGTCAGGCTGCTGCCGCAAGAAAAAGACAAAAACAAAGACAGTATACTCGGATCCGCATCTTTACGGTCCTGGCTCTTATCCTTTTGATTGCGATCATCGTGGTGATCATAGTAGCCTGCCGGAACAAAAAGGCCAATCCAAACATACCGGAAAAACAATCTGAAACCATGACAGAGCAATCCGGTAATAGCGGCATCCCGACCGAATATGTGGAGCCTACCTACCGGAGAGATAATATTGAGATCAACGATGACTGGCCGACAGTCGGAGACAGTACTGACTACTCTCTTCACGTGAATACCGCATTAAACGCTACCATTGTTTATTCCAAAGATGGCGATGGCAATCTGACGCCGCTGCGCGTCCTCGCCTGCTCCACCGGACGCAGAGACGGACATGAAACACCAGAAGGTGAATTCTACCTGGGCGAGTGGATCATTGGCCCTGCCAACGAATGGTGCTATATGGCCGATGGTACAGAAGGGCTTTATGCTTATCGTATCATCGACGGTGTTTATAACGATATCATGTTCCACTCTGTTCCGTATTATGAAACAGACCATGGGACTCTGGAATATGAAGAATATAATAAACTCGGTAATTATGCTTCTATGGGATGCATCCGGATGTGCTGCGCTGATGTCAGATGGCTTGGTCAGCTTTGCGCAGGCGGTACAGAAGTAATCGTTTATTACGATGAAAATGAAGTTCTGCCGATGGAAAAACCGACACCACTCTTTATTCCGGAAACAGTGGAAGAAGTCCGCGGATGGGACCCGACTGATCCGGAAAGCGCAAACCCATGGCATTCCTACACATTTACCATGGAAGTGCCAAATTCAATCGAGTTAAGCGTTGGCGCAAATTACGAGGAAGATCCGATAACCAGCAAATTCCATGCAGTTGACTGCTACGGCAACGATGTGACCCAATATATGAAGTATTCCGGAACCTATGATCCAGCAACAGCAGGAAATTATCCAATCACTGTAACATTGGATCTCGGTCAGTATCACGCAACGAAGGATGTCGTCGTTGTTGTCAAATAATCATCTTAACTGAAACAATTCTGAAGTCAGAAAAAGATCCGCCTTCTTCAAAGGCGGATCTTTTGTTATTGTCATTATTGTCTTATTTCTTTCAGGACGCTATCGGTCTTCCCTGAAGTAGGATAAGCCCAGACTTCCAGGCGGCTGATTTTCTCTCTTATTCCGCAGAGAGGTAATGATCAGCACGATGATCGTTACGACGTATGGAATACCCTTATATAATTCCTTAACTGCCAGTTCTGTACCGGTCGGAAGGAAGATATGCAGAATATACAACCCGCCAAACAGGATCGAAGCCCAGATGGAATGACCTGGACGCCAGATCGTAAAGATAACCAGTGCGATAGCCAGCCATCCTCTGTCTCCGAATGCATCGTTTGCCCAGATACCGCTGGAATAATCCATAACAAAGTACAGACCGCCCAGACCAGAAACCATTGCACCAAGACAGGTGGCAAAGTATTTATACCTGGTCACGTTGATACCAGCTGCATCAGCCGTACCCGGATTCTCTCCTACTGCACGCAGACTTAAACCAGTCCTTGTGCGCGATAAGATAATAGCTGCAATAATTGCCAGAATGATGGCGACATAAGCCAGGAATCCATAGGAGCAGAAAATGGTGCCAAACCAGCCCAGTCCTTTTGCAAACGGCAATTGTGTTTTAAAGAATTTACCAGTCTGATTTAAAACGATGGATGGAACTTCACTGTTCGTGATCTTAATCAAAGAACCGCCGAAGAAGTTACCGATGCCAATACCAAATGTCGTCATGGCAAGACCGGTCACGTTCTGGTTTGCTCTGAGCGTAACTGTCAGGAAACAGTAGATCAGACCCATCAAAAGACTGCCAACCAGACAGCACACCAATGGGATCGTAATTCCCAGAAAGGCTGTCATATTCTGGGCCCCAACTTTTGTTTCATAGAAGAAGGAGCCGATAACTCCGCAGATACCACCGACATACATAATACCTGCTGTACCAAGGTTCAGGTTACCGCTCTTCTCTGTGATCGTTTCACCGACACAGCCAAACATCAGCGGGATACCCTGTGTCACTGCACGAGGAATGAAGGCAAGAAGAAACTTAAGCATCGATCTTTACCTCCTTCCTTGTTTTTTTCAGTGCAATTTGATAGTTCAGGAAGAACTCGCACCCGATAATAAAGAACAGCAGGATCCCGGCAAGGATCGAACCGAAGGAATCATTCAGTCCGTAAATCGTGGAGATTTCAGAAGCACCACGGCTTAAGAACACAAGCAAAAGGCTGGTCAGGATCATAAAGATTGGATTGAATTTGGCCAGCCACGCAACCATGACGCCGGTAAAACCTCTTCCGTTGACAATTGTTGTGGTCATTGTATGGCTTGTTCCAGATACTAACAGGAATCCAACCAGACCACAAATAGCTCCAGACAGAAGCATCGTCCGAAGGATAACGCGCTTCACCTTGATCCCGACATATCTTGCTGTCGGCTCGCTCTCACCAACGACAGATATCTCATATCCATGCTTGGTGTATCGCATATAAATATAGATCGCAACTGTCAAAACAAGGACAATGAGAATATTCAAAAGATATTGATTATTGCCGATTTGCGGAAGCCATCCAGCCATTGTATCTTGATTGATGATACCAATCTTGCTGGCACCTTTCGGGTTTTCCCAAACAACAACGAAAAATGAAACGAGCTGTATGGCAACATAGTTCATCATCAAAGTAAACAGTGTCTCATTTGTATTCCACCGTGCCTTAAATGCAGCCGGAATAAGTGCCCAAATGGCACCCGCAACAACTGCACAAACAAGCATAATAAGAATAAGAATAATGTTAGGAACTTTTCCGCCAAGAAGGATCATCGGTGTCGTTGCTCCGAGAACACCCATCAATGTCTGTCCGTCACCGCCAAGGTTCCAAAAGCGCATCTTAAAAGCAGGCGCCAAGGCAAGAGAAATTCCTAAGAGGATTGCCATATTCTGTGCAGTGACCCAGATCCGCCGGCTTGTACCGAAAGCACCCGACAGCATCGTCTTATAGACATCCAGCGGATTGATCTTCACCAAAAACATCGTAATGATACCACAGAGGATCAGTCCCATGATCACGGCGATAACCCGGATCAGCCATGCACGATACCACGGCAGTTCCTTGCGTCTGGTAATATGAAACAGAGGTACTTTGCTCAGAGAGTTATTCATCTGCTTCACCACCTCCAATCTTAGTCATCATCAGGCCAACTTCGTTCTTTGTAGCCGTTCTTCCATCTATAATGCCGCTCACTTCTCCGCCGCAAAGAACCAGGATCTTATCAGAAAGTTCCAACAAAACATCCAGATCTTCACCCACGTAAATCACAGCAACTCCGGCTTTCTTCTGCCGGTTGATCAGATCATAAATGGTATAAGAAGAGTTAATATCCAACCCTCTGACTGCATACGCGGTCAAGAGAACAGTAGGTGCTGAAGATATTTCTCTGCCGACCAGAACTTTCTGCACATTACCTCCAGAAAGTTTTCGCACCGGCGTTTCCACACTAGGCGTATTAACTTCCAGCTCTTCCACAACGCGCTCTGCCAGCTTATGAGGCGACTTTCGGTCGGTGAAGATCCCTTTTCCCTGCCTAAAAGATCGCAGCATCATATTTTCAGAAAGATCCATACTGCCGACCAGGCCCATACCAAGTCGATCTTCCGGGACAAACGAAAGTGAAACACCCATTTCGGCTATCTCCAAAGGATCTTTTCCGATCAGTTCTTCTTCGCTTCCGTCATCATTCACGTACGCAATACTGCCTGTTTCCACTGGCTGCAGACCGGCAATCGCCTCCAACAGCTCTTTCTGGCCGTTTCCGGCAATTCCTGCAATTCCAAGGATTTCACCACTGCATGCAGTAAAGCTGACATGATTCAGACGAACAACGCCATCTATACTGCGGATCGTCAGGTCTTTGATCCGGATCCTTTCCTTTGGATCTACTGGTTCCGGTCGGTCAATGTTCAGTGTAACAGCATGTCCAACCATAGCATCCGTCAGTTCCTGAGCGGTCACGTTCTTGGTTTCATAATCGCAGATATATTTTCCTTTGCGCAAAATTGCTACACGGTCAGAAATATCCAGAACCTCATGAAGCTTATGGGTAATGATGATGATCGACTTTCCATCTGCTTTCATGTTACGGAGAACTGCAAATAATTTATCCGTCTCCTGTGGTGTCAGAACAGCGGTTGGTTCATCCAGGATCAGAAGGTCTGCACCTCTGTACAGGACTTTTACGATCTCGACCGTCTGTTTCTGAGAAACGCTCATCTCATAAATCTTCTGATACGGATCTACTTCAAATCCGTATTTCTGGCAGATTTCGGTAATTCTTTCTGCTGCAGCTTTTACATTCAAGCCGCCTTTTTCCTTCAACCCCAGGATGATATTTTCTGCTGCTGTCAGTACATCAACCAGTTTAAAATGCTGGTGGATCATGCCGATTCCAAGATTGAAGGCATCTTTCGGATCACGAATGCTGACCAGGTTTCCATTTACATATATTTCACCTTCATCCGGGAAATAAATGCCGCTCAGCATATTCATAAGTGTTGTTTTTCCGCTTCCATTCTCACCCAGCAGAGCCAGGATCTCTCCCTTATAAACATTCAGGGAAACATCATCATTTGCGACGACTTTATCACCAAAGCGTTTTGTTATATGTTGTAGTTCTAATATCGGAGACTTATGATCCAAGATAATTCTCCCTCCTCTTAATCTCTATCCATACGATACAGGCAAAACGAAAAAACCGTTTTCGGTTTGCCTGTGCCGTTCGGTTTGTTAAAAACAAGATAGGGAGGCTTTACAAGAAAGCCTCCCTACGTTGTTTTCTGTGAAATTAGAATGCGGTATCAAGCAGTGTGATGCCATCGATCTGAATATCAAAGTACGGAGCGGAACGGAATTTGGATTCTGCAAATGCGCCGTCAATGATAACTTCAGTATCTGGTTCATAAGCCGGATCGCTGTCAACGTCAGCCTTGTAAGAGGTAACCGGTGCACCATCTTTTGTAAATGCAGCGGTATCAAATACTTTAAGTTCGCCGGAAGCAAGTTTTGCTTTTACTTCTTCGATAGCTGCTGCGGTGCCTTCTGCTGCAACTGCTTCATTTACTTCGGTCAGCTGAACGCTGTCTGTCTCCAGAGTTCCTGTCCAATCTTTGTCAACCGGTTTGCCAGCTTTCACACACTGGATAGCGTATTTGTAATATGGAGCCCAGTTGATTCTGGAAGAAACGATGAATGTGTTCGGGCCAGCTGCCTGCGTAGAGCCATTGTAGGAAACGTTCGGGACACCTGCATTCTCGCAAGCGGTCGGAGCGCCAAGGGAGTCAGCATGCTGAGAAATCAGAGCACATCCTCTCTTGATAAGGTTTTCAGCACCTTCCTGCTCAGCTGCCGGATCATACCAGGAACCGGTAAAGGTTACATCCATGGTAACGGTCGGGCATACGCTCTTTGCGCCAAGATAGAAGGAAGTATATCCGGAGATAACTTCTGCGTAAGTGAAGGCGCCAACATAACCCATCTTAGCCTGATCTGCAGTGATCTTGCCAGCTGCGATCATCTCGTTCAGTTTCATTCCTGCTGCAACGCCTGCAAGGAAACGTCCTTCATAAATAGATGCAAATGCGTTTGCATAGTTTGGTAAATTCTCGGTATGCGCTTTTGTTCCTGTTGCGTGGCAGAACTGCACATTCGGGAATTCCTTAGCAGCCTGGATCATATAATCCTCATGTCCAAAGCTGTCTGCACAGATCAGTGTGCATCCTTTGTCAGCCAGGTCGACTGCGGTATCGTAGCAGTCCTGTGTTTCGCCGATATTGGTTCTGATCAGATACTCAACGCCCTCTGCTTCGCAAGCCTCTGTGAAGCCATTGATAAAGTTAAGGTCGTAGGTGGAGTTCTCATCATGTAAGCAGATGAGGCCAACCTTCATCGTTGATGCTGCAGGAGCTGCAGAAGATCCTGAGCCAGCCGGTGCCGGTTCTTCTTTCTTTCCGCATGCTGCCAGCATTCCAACTGCAAAGATCGCAACCAGTACCAGTGCGAATACTTTTTTCATGCCTTTCATTTTCCCTAATCCTCCATGTTTTTAAAATTATTTTTAACTAATATTTCAAAGGGAATATCCCTTTATTGCACAATATCAATCAATAAATTCAATTCCTGTTTCCGGATCCATACGAATGATCCGCGCTAAGCTTTCTACTCTTACGCCCATTTCGCGCAGCTTCTGACCTCCGTCCTGGAAAGCCTTTTCGATGACGATCCCACAGCCCACGCACTTTGCTCCAGCCTGTTCGATCAGATCCATAAGCCCCACCAATGCGCACCCGTTTGCCAGAAAATCATCAATGATCAGAACGGTATCATCTTTGGAAAGATACTGCTTTTCAATCCTTGCCTGGTAAGAATTACCATGTGTATATGACATGATCTCCGTACAGTAACAATCATCGGAAAGATTTTTAGTCTGATGCTTTTTTGCAAACAAAACAGGCACGTTAAAACAGACTGCCGTCATACAGGCAATCGGAATCCCGCTTGTTTCTATCGTTAATACCTTTGTGATTTTTTCGTCCTGAAAAAGACGGTGAAATTCTTCCCCGATCTGCTGCATAAACGGAACGTCGATCTGATGGTTCAAAAAAGAACCCACCTTCAGGACATTTCCCGGGTATACCTTCCCTTCACGACAGATTTTTTCTTCCAGTGCCTTCATTATGTTAATCCCCGAATCTTTGCAAAGGCCTCAAAGAATGAAAAAAAGATTTCAAATGCGTTTTAAGCAGCAACTACGATTAAGCCTTACACATTCTGAAATCTCAGAACTTTGAGCCGGTAGTCGTAACTTCCAGGCGTTACGGTAGAAACATTTGGGCCTGTGAGTTGAACTCCTCGAATCCAAAACACACTATCCAAACCTATACTGGCAAGTATAAAATTGTCAAAATTCTCACCCTAACTGATAAAGATTTCCTTAAAAATCTTACGGAATGATAATATCAGCCGATGTGGAAAAAGTCAATTGAACTTTCTGGTTTTTTCCACATTTTGTGTATTATTTTGGTACACCATGACTAAATATGGTGGTTTTCCTCTGATTCAAGCTTTAGCTTTTTCATCTGTCTGGTTCCCAGCTCCGTTGCCTGCTTCTCAAACCAAATGTCATCATATGGTTTGGATGGTTTTTTACCCAATTTCTCACTGATCCGCCTAAACCAGTACCTAAGGGATGACGGCAATGAGACCAATGGGATCATAAGCGGCCCATAACAGCAATTCTGGATCGCATGTCCGAATTCATGGTTTTTCAGGTTGTCTCCGGAATATTTATCCTTTAAAAAGATCAATCCCCATTCTGCTCCGCCCCACGGCTTTTTTCCGGTCTCAAAATACCAGCTCCATCCCCATTTTTTGGGCTTATGACCGGTCAGGAGCATGATCAGTGCTATAAACAGGCCTGCTGTAGTATACAAAAGGCCCCATGTAAATGATAAGAAATAAAATGTCTTTTTTGTCATTCGGATTCTGTATGTTTTCCTGGCAGTATTTTTTTAGGAAGGGATTTATTTACAGCAGCGATCCTGTTATCTGAAACTGTAATGATCCCATATTCTCCATTCGCAACACTTCCCGGATTAAACAGCAGCAGACCATTCTTTTTTTCTTTTAAAGGTCTATGTGTATGTCCAAATAGAACGACCCGGCAGTTTTCTAAAGCGGCGCGCTCCGCTATTTTATCCGTTCCATATTTTACCCCCTGTTCATAGCCATGGGTAATGTAAAAACGGACCCCATTAATCGGACGAATCAGCGTAACTTCCTCAAAGCTGTCCCTATCGCAATTTCCCTTCACCTGCATCACCTTCGGATCATCCCCGCAAATATCAATGTGAAGGTCCGTCAGGACTGCTTCCAGGTCTTTTTCTCCGTCTCCAAGGTAAATGATCACATCTGCAAGATTTGAGATTATGATGTTTTTCAGTTTTCCAACACGCCCATGCGAATCAGAAAGTATCAGTATTTTCGTATTCATGCGAGTATTGTACACGCGAGCAGGCGCATTCGCAAGCATCGAAAAAGAATCATAGCAAAGCACGCATTCGCAGACTTCGTCTGCTCATGCATTTTGCTTCGCAAAAATTCATAACCAAAGCAAAGCTCGCATTCGCAGACTTCGTCTGCTCATGCATTTTGCTTCGCAAAATGTAATCAAAAGAAAAAGAAAACAGTCTCATAAATGGACTGTTTTCTTTTTCTTCCGATTTCGCTTTGCTCAACAAGTGCCGCAGATCGGAATCGAACCGATACGATGTTGCCACCACGGGATTTTAAGTCCCGCGCGTCTGCCAGTTCCGCCACTGCGGCAGTCACGTTTTTTTAACGCGATTCGTATTATATCTGAAAAGTATTGATTTTTCAAGGAAAATCGCACAAATATTGTTGTTTCTTTTTTTATCCATCCGTGCATACTTTCAGCATTGTTTCTATTAATAATGTGTAATAGAATACAGGAGAAATGGCAATTCAAATTGAAACAGTAAAAACCGATAGCTTTGACATGAAGTTCTTTCGTTTTGGGAAGGGAAAGAAGCCTTATGTCATCATTCCCGGAATTAGTATTCAAAGCGTCATGAATTCAGCAGACACAATTGCCGAAAACTACGCTGTCATGGCCGACGAATATGAAATATATGTATTTGATCGACGGGAAGATCTGCCGGCATCTTACTCCATCCAGGAAATGGCTAGAGATACAGCAAAGGCTATGAAGACCCTGGGGCTTCACGATGTCTATCTTTTTGGTGCTTCACAGGGTGGAATGATTGCACTTGTGATCGCCATAGAGTTTCCGGAATTAGTCAAAAAAATGGTTCTTGGCTCCACTTCCGCACATATAGCTAAATGGCAGGATTCTGCCCTCGACCATTGGGAGCATCTGGCAAAAGAGAAAGATGGTGTCAAATTATATCTGGAATTCGGAAAAGAAATCTATCCGTCGGAAATATTTCATCAATATAAAGATGCCCTCATATCAGCTGGTGAAAAAGTTAAAGAAGAAGAAATGGAACGTTTTCTGATTCTCTTAAAAGGAACAAGAAATTTTGATGTCACCAAAGAGCTCGATAAGATCCAATGCCCGGTCCTGGCTATAGGAGTTTATGAAGATGCAGTAATGGATTCAGATGCGACAATGGAAATTGCGGAAAAACTGGATGAACGGAAAGATTTTAAACTCTATATGTATAAAGGTTATGGGCATGCAGCTTTTGACACCGCACCGGATTACAGAGATCGGATCATGAAATTCTTTGAACAATAGATAAAAAAAAGAGGCGTACAGCCTCTTTTTTAACGACCCAGATGAGACTCGAACTCACGACCTCCGCCGTGACAGGGCGGCGCTCTAACCAACTGAGCCACTGGGCCATTCTTTTTATTTGCATCCCTTTTTGGGCAATGGACCCTCAGGGACTCGAACCCGGGACCTACCGGTTATGAGCCGGCTGCTCTAACCAACTGAGCTAAGGGTCCAAAAAAGCCGATGGGGGGACTCGAACCCTCAACCTGCTGATTACAAATCAGCTGCTCTGCCAATTGAGCCACATCGGCGTAAAATAAAAAATATATTGTCAAGTGACCCCGACGAGAATCGAACTCGTGTTACCGCCGTGAAAGGGCGATGTCTTAACCGCTTGACCACGGGGCCATAATATGAAAGAACTCCCCGAGTAGGGCTCGAACCTACAACCCCTCGGTTAACAGCCGAGTGCTCTACCATTGAGCTATCGAGGATCATTCAGTCATGAGGAAAAACACCCTCAAAACCACAGGAAATATCGGAAAAGACGTGTCGGACGTCCACACTTCGGATGGCCTTCCGGTCAACTCCTCGACCTATTAGTATCAGTCAGCTCCGTACATTACTGTA